>JANQZS010000020.1:5327-9577 GCA_030728405.1 Candidatus Nanopelagicales bacterium
GCAGAGATAGCCACAAGTCGCACCATCAACCACCATTCGCCACTGCCCGCATCAGCACTCGACAATGTCTGCGATTCCGCAGAAGATGGCACAACCGCGGTAACAGCAAAAGTGCTGAGTAAAAGCCCAGCTGACAAGAGCAAGGTCAGCCGAGTGCCAAGTGCACCGGTAAACCAGCGCACCCGCATGCGGAGTGCAACCACGAGCACGATTCCCACGATGGCGGCCAAGATCGATGCACCGATCACCCAGGTCAGCGATGATCCCTCTTGCAGGCGAATCCAAAACAACACCAGGTTGCCACCCTGATTGGCCGTAAACAAACCGAAGTCGCGGTACTCGACAACGTCCAAGGCTCCAGCCATCCCCGTCAACAATCCCATCATCACGACCGGATACCGGAAGATTGCTGCCGCATCGGGTCCAGTTGACCGATCCTCGAGGGACTCACTTTGGCCGGAGGTCATGCCCGAAAGGCTAGCCGCCTCGTGCGCTGCATCGCATAAATATGCGATCTGCTTCCCCACAATCAGGCAAGAGATGGCTTACCGATAGCCTGAACGACGCTTCGGGCGAGTAACTCAGTTGGTTAGAGTGCGTCCCTTACAAGGACGAAGTCGGGGGTTCGAGTCCCTCCTCGCCCACTCAATGCGGAAGCTTTCTGCGCCGGCGCCAAATGGCGCCCGCACGGTGGATACTGGACACATGTCACCAACACGCACAGCGCGCTCACAGCGAACCGTTAAATCGTTGGTGCGCAGTTCATATGTGCGATTGGCGATTCTGACCTCATTCGCCGCGCTCTTTGCCTACCTTGCCGCCGATGCTTTGCCTTTTGCTGATCCAGTACCAGCAGCAATCACCGCGGTCGTGGCTACCAGGGTCACCTTCCATCACGCCCTGAAGGAGTCGTTCTTCCAGGTGCTCGGCGCGCTGCTCGGCGGTGCCGTGGCACTCGTGATCGTCTACCTGGTCGGCAGCGGACCGTTACTTATCTTCTTGCTGGTGCTGCTCAGCTTCGCTATCGCTCGACTGCTGCATATCGCAACGCCGTCGGAATCACCTTTCTTTGCGATGAGCCTGTCGGTGACCGTGATCTTGGTTGTTGGGGCTCATTTCACCAATGAAGGCGCCCTCGAACGTTTTCTCGGCGTGGCAGTTGGCGGACTTTTTGCTCTTATAGCGTCATTCTTGGCGACGCCAACGAAAGATACGAGACTCGTCGATCAGGGCCTCAACAGAATTCAACAGCAGCTATCCGAACTGCTCACCCGAGTTGCACGAGATCTGCGAAAGCATCCCAGTGAAGAGATCACCCGCGGCTGGTATGACGAGGCGGTGCAATTGCGCAACGAAGTTCTTGGCTTGGCAGTTCAACTCGAAGACCTCAAAGCTCATCATCGATGGAACCCACGAATCGATCCAGATGAGGTGGAGCGATTACGAGCTTCACTGGACGCAAACCAAGTGATGTCAGCGCGGGTGCTCTCCATTACATCTGACCTGCGCTTTTCTGGCACCGCCTCTAAAGACACCGCGATACCAGAAGGTGCCATATCGCCCCTCGCTGACCTGATTGCTCTTGCAGCGGACAACATGGCAGCAGACGATCCCACGGAGAGCATCGGCAGAACGGCTGCCCACGATGCGGTTCGGGTGGCCGATCACACCGCCCAGATCGCATTAATCGGCGGGATCGTTTCGCACATCAACAGGATCAATCAGGCCACGACGTATGAAGAGGGCGTAGAAGAGGGGCGGTCGTTGTAGCGGAGGTGTCGGGCCCCCCGCGTTAACGGCCGCCCCAATCTCACACCCAGTCAGACAGTTCCGCATCTTGAGCGGAATGGGAACGAGGATCTAGCTAGGCCAATTCGGCCAAAGCAGCCTTGTAATCGTCGGCATTGCGAGCCTCACCCGGGCCATTGACAACTGCCCAGCGGATGGTGCCGTCCTTGTCAATCACATAGGTGGCACGCGTGGCGAAGCCCAGATTCTCCAGGAATGCTCCGTATTCCGTTGACACAGCACCGTGCGGCCAGAAGTCCGAGAGCAGGTGATGTGACAGGTTCTCCTTCTCAGCGAAGACGGCCAATGAGTAGGCCGGGTCGCAGGAGACGCTGAGAATCTCGGTGGAGTCGTTTGAGAACTCCGACTGGCGATCTCGGATTGTGCACAGTTCGCCAGTGCAGGTGCCGGAGAATGCAAATGGGTAGAACATCAATACGACGTTCTTCTTGCCGCGGTAATCAGACAGCGAAACTTCCTCGCCGTTTTGGTTCTTCAAGGTGAAATTGGGGGCCTGCTGGCCGACCTCGAGGGCCATACTCAACTCGCTCTCGTTGATGGGACGCCCCCGAAAAGGGGCGCAATTAAGCACTCGATCTCCAAGTGCTACATCAGACGCTAGCGCTTGGATCGAGGCGCCACCAATCGAGTTCCCTGCCAATCAGGCCCGGCGCTAATCGTGCTGGTCTGTTGCAAACCAGCCGTGGGAGCAGCGTCTGCAATATCTTCTGGCTCGATGTGGCCATCACGGCCAGGTTTGGGGGTCATGAGCCACACGACCCCATGGTCGGTGAGTGGACCAATGGCATCGACAAGGGCATCGACGAGGTCGCCATCGTCATCGCGCCACCACAACAGCACAGCGTCGACAACGTCGTCGAAATCCTCCTCGACCAGATCTCCACCGATTACTTCCTCGATGCTCTGGCGAAGCAAGTCATCGACATCGTCGTCGTATCCAAGTTCTTGAACGGTCATGCCTAGATCTAGGCCCAGCCGGGCAGCCCTCTGCCGAGCTTCTTCCGACTCCGCTGACGCGGCCACGACGCTCCCTCTTCTCCGGTCCGACACGGACCATGTGGAACGTAGTTCACCGAATGCAGGACCACTTGGCAAGCACATTCGCAATTCCCGTCGCGATCCGGGCAGGAAATATCGGCCCACGCGGCGCGTCGCACCCCGATGCGCAAAGATAAAGGCACACAAGTCCACCCTGCCCGAACGCGGCCACCCCGCACCCGGGCCCTACCGAAGGGTTCTTCCGTGGCCCCCGGACGCGATCGCGAGCCTCTCCTTGCTGGAGGGCTCCCCACCCAGTACGTCGACGTAGACCCAGACGAAACCTCCGAGTGGCTCGATTCTTTCGATGCCCTCGTTGAGAACTCCGGCAACTATCGAGCTCGGTATGTGATGCTCTCGCTCCTGCGCCGAGCAGCGGAGCGGAATGTGGGAGTACCTAGCCTGCGCAGCACCGACTACATCAACTCGATCTCACCCGAACGTGAGCCGTGGTTCCCAGGGGATGAGGCCATAGAACGCCGGATCCGCGAAATTATTCGCTGGAATGCCGCGATCATGGTGCACCGCGCACAGCGACCAGGCGTTTCCGTGGGCGGACACATTTCCACCTACGCCTCCTCCGCCACGTTGTATGAAGTCGGCTTCAACCACTTCTTCAAGGGGCCCGGCCACCCAGAGGGTGCGGATCAACTCTTCTTCCAGGGCCACGCCTCCCCTGGCATGTACGCACGGGCCTTTGTAGAAGGTCGCCTAACCGAGGCCCAGATGGATGGGTTCCGTCAGGAACTTTCACACCCGGCCGGCGGTCTGCCTTCGTATCCGCATCCCCGGTTGATGCCGTGGTTCTGGCAGTTCCCCACAGTGTCGATGGGTCTTGGACCACTCAATGCGATCTATCAGGCCAGGTTCAACAAGTACCTCGAGCACCGCGGCATCAAGGACACATCTGGTCAAAAAGTGTGGGCTTTTTTGGGCGATGGCGAAACTGATGAGGTCGATGCGGTTGGCGCGTTGGGGCTAGCCGCCCGCGAAGAACTCGACAACCTGGTCTTCGTCGTCAATGCCAACCTGCAACGACTCGATGGCCCGGTGCGCGGCAATGGAAAAATCATTCAGGAGCTCGAAAGCCTGTTCCGCGGCGCCGGTTGGAACGTGCTCAAGGTGGTGTGGGGTCGCAAGTGGGATGAGTTACTCGCAGCTGATCGTGATGGCGCCCTGGTCAACTTGATGAACAACACCCTTGACGGTGATTTCCAGACGTTCAAGGCAGAAGATGGGGCGTTCATTCGCGAGCACTTCTTCGGTCGGGATCCGCGCACCGCAAAGTTGGTCGAGTCGTGGTCGGATGAAGACATCTGGTCGCTGCAGCGCGGAGGCCACGACTACCGCAAGATGTATGCGGCATACGAGTCTGCGGTCAACACCAAGGGTCAGCCCACGGT
>JANQZS010000021.1 GCA_030728405.1 Candidatus Nanopelagicales bacterium
TGCAGCTGCTGGTGCTGCGGCTGCAGGTGCAGCTGCGGGGGCTGCCGCTGCCTGTGCCTCGCGCTCGGCATCAGCCTTGGCCTGCGTGCGGTTACTTACGACCTTGGCGGTTGCTGCAACGCCAACAATTCCCATACCCCTACGACCAACCATGGCTCTACCCTTTCATCGAAAATCGCTGTGACAGCACTCTAGTCGTGACCCGGCCCTTTAGAGACAGAACCTCCATCAGGATTGGAGATCCGTCGGCCGATTTTCTCTCGAAGCACTATTCCCACCAAAGACCAGCGGGCCCCGGGTGCTCGTAGCTCACTGACCCCTCGTGTTACGCGACCTTCGCCTTGAGGTCGCGGGCAAATGCATTCACGAACGGCATACCACCAGCTTTGAGAAGGGCATCCGTGATGACCTCGACGATGTCGTTCGGATGCATCGTGCGCACATCGATCGGCAGGGCCGGAGTGATGTGAACTTTCACCCGCATTCGCAAGCGCTTCACACCCAGGTACGTCGTTGTGATCGCATGGACGGGAACATCTGGGCTGGTTTGAAAAACCGGAATAAGGATGCGGCGGTGGAGTTTGTGAAGGGACTTCTTATCCGGAGACCTGGTGCCTTCGGGGTAGAGACCGAGTTTGTTGCCATCGGCAAGAGTGCTCGCCGCCATCTCAAGCGCCCAACGGGTTGAGGCCTCATCACCGCGGCGCAGGGGGATCTGACCCATCCACCGGAAAAACATTGCTCCCTTGCCCTCAAAAACTTCAACTTTGGCAAAGGCTGTGACTCGCCACCAGTGCTTGATCACGGCGGCAACGGGATCCATCGCAGAGACGTGATTTCCCACCAGGATTGCCGGCCCATGGGCCACGTTCGAGGCACCGGTGATCTTGACCGACCATCTGATGCGCAGTAGGCGCATGAAGAACATGGTTGCCCAGTAGGTGCGCGCCCGCCCTGGACGGCCGATGCGCATTCCTGGGTAGATCTCGCGCCCCCGGGCAAGAAGGTCGTCGTAATCGATGGGGTTGTCCGCGTTCATACCTACATCATGGCGGTCTCCACCCGGGAAGTGCGGAGGCCATACTCTCCAACCATGCGAATACGTCTCATAGTTGCCGGCGCCCTCTCAGTTCTCCTCGTGGCGGGCCTGCCCACGGCTCAGGCTCTTTCTTCTTCATCAGACTCAGCCAGCAATGCGCCTTGGGTGGAGCAGGTGGGCACCTACACCTACTTAATAGCGCCCAATTACTCAGGTCTTGCGCCCATTTCTTCAGTCCTCTCCCCCAATGCCCTAGGCCTTGGCACCTTCGATGCCCTTGATGGTGAATTGATGATTCTCCAGGGGGTTGCGTATCGGGTCGGACTAGACGGTGTTCCGCGCGCAGTCTCAGCAGATCTCACCTCTCCATTCGTTCAGGCGATTGCTTTTTCACCCGATGCCTCTGGTCCCGTTGCACCGGGCACCACGTGCGCGGCGCTCGTTTCAGCGATCAACGCCCTTGCCCAGACCGATACAGGAGTGGTGGGAGTTCGGGTGCGCGGAACTTTCACCGACCTCGTCACTCGCAGCGTGCCTGCTCAGACCAAGCCATACAAACCACTAGCCGAGGTGGTTGCCAACCAGACTGTTTTCCAACTGGGTCAAAAGCGAGCAGTGCTGATGGGCTTTCGCACTGGAAATGACTTAGCCGGAACTGGTGCGCCAGGCCTGCACCTGCACGGGCTCACCGCCGATAAATCAGCTGGCGGACACGTACTCTCCTGCGTTGCCGGTAATGATGTGCAACTTTCCGTTCAGCGGGCAGCGGGAGCGCAGGTCTCCAGCGCAAACTGATGCTCACCGCTTTCTCGCATCTCTACCAAGACTGAGATGATCCAGCCATGCCTGTGATCGCCGTGGATGCCGCCGACGACGATCGCCTCGCTGATTACCGCAACCTCACCGACGTTGCATTGCGTGCGCGGCATGAGCCAGCATCGGGGATGTATATCGCCGAGAGCGCATCTGTGATTGAGCGCGCAGTAGAAGCCGGGCATCGTCCGCGCTCAATATTGATGCAGGATTCCTGGCTTGACCGAATGAATCCGATGCTGGAATCGATCGGCGCCCTCGAACCAAACGGCATACCGGTTTTCGTGGGCGATCGAGCTGTCCTGGAATCACTCACCGGTTTCCATGTTCATCGCGGCGCACTCGCTGCGATGCATCGACCGGAACTACCTTCAGTTGCAAGCGTGGTTGCAGGCGCGACTCGAATCGTCATTCTTGAGGATTTGGTGGATCACACCAATGTTGGTGCGATCTTCAGGTCAGCCGCAGGCCTGGGGATCGATGCGATTTTGGTGACTCCTCGCTGCGCGGATCCGCTCTATCGGCGCAGCGTGCGGGTTTCTATGGGCACGGTTTTTCAGATTCCATGGACCCGGATCGATGATTGGCCTGCTGGCCTTGATGAACTGCGCACCGCAGGATTCACGATTGCTGCACTGAGCCCGCGCACCGACACTTCGATCAATCTCGATGATCTAGCTGCGCATCCACCCGAGAGATTGGCACTCGTCTTCGGAACCGAAGGTGAGGGACTTACTGACTCTGCACTTTCCACCAGCGACACCAGAGTGAGCATTCCCATGCACGCGGGCGTGGACTCCCTCAACGTTGCGGCGGCCTCAGCTGTTGTCTTCTGGGCGCTGACTACTCCTCCACGCGATCAACCCGCACCGGGAACCGGCGCCACGCGATAAGTAGGCCGAGGCCAGTAATGCCCGCACCCACCAGCAGTGCCAAAGACATCCCAGAAACAAATGCTTGCCCGGCTACCTGCCGGAACACGTCGCCAACACCATCGGGTAGTTGGCCCGCTTGAATCGATGCAGCTGCCAAGGATTCCCGCGCAGCATCGAGTGCTGATGCTGGTAGTTGCTGGGCCGCCGCACCCGCAGTCGTGATTGCCTCTTCGATGTTTTGCCGATAGGCAAATGACAACGTGGCACCCAAAATTGCCACACCGAAAGAGCCACCCAGCTCGCCCACCGCATCGTTTACGGCAGATCCCATTCCGGCGCGCTCAGCAGGAACGGCCGCGAGCACACCATTTGTTGCTTGCGGAAGGGTGAGACCGAGGCCAAGACCAATCGTTCCCAGCACGATTCCGATAAACAGGTACGACGTATCCGTGCGCAAAAGTGCGAAACTCGCCATCGCGACCGTGACTAAAGACAAACCGAGCACAACTGTTTTCCGAGAACCGATTCGCTCTGCGATACCAGGACTAAACAACGACGCAACCAGCAATCCACCGGCACCGGGCAGGATCGCAATTCCCGATTCAAGTGGCGACATCCCCTGCACTAACTGCAAGAACTGAGGCAGGAAGAACATTGCGCCCATCAGTGCGAAGTAGACCAAGCCCACGGTGATGATCGACGTGCTGAACAACCGAGATGAAAAGAGCTCCATTGGCAGGATGGGACGAGCAGCTCGCTTTTCCCACCACACGAATGCAGTCAGAGAAACAACTGCCACCGCAGCAGCTCCCACTGTCAACGCGCTCAATCCGGAATCAGGGAGTTCAATCACCGTCACAACGAGGGCAACAACACCAAGGGATGAGAGCGCAGCACCAAGAGGATCAAGTTTGGGCTTTGCGGGATCCCGAGATTCGGGCACTAGCAGCAGGGTGGCCACAAGCACTGCCGCTGCAACCGGTGGATTGACCCAGAAAATCGAGTGCCACGAGAAGTGTTCCAGCAGGAACCCACCGATGATCGGACCGAGCGCTACCCCGACACCGGCAACTGCAGCCCAGATGCCGATCGCTCGGGCACGCTCGGTTCGGTCGGTAAAGACCTGCACCAAGATGCTCAGCGTTGAGGGCATGATGAATGCCCCACCGATGCCCATCAACGCTCGGGAAAGAGTCAGGGCATTCGCATCTTGGGCGAAGACTGCCGAGAGTGAGGCAAGGATGAAAATGGAGAGACCGACAATGAGCATGCGCCGGCGGCCAAACCGATCACCCAAACTTCCGGCGAGCAATAGCGTCCCAGCAAACAGCACCGAGTAGGCATCGACGACCCACTGCAACTGGGCCGTGGATGCACGCAACTCTTCTTGCAAAGTGGGGAGGGCAACGTTGACGATCGTGTTGTCAAGGGAAATCAGAGCGAGAGCTGCTGCGAGAACCGCCAGAACGGCCCATGCGCTCTTCACCGCCACCTGTGAACCTTATCGAGGAGCGCGGAGGGTCAGTCTTTCCCGAGCATCTTTCGAATCGTCATGCGCGGAATGTCGGTGACTTCAGAAACCTTGTTTTCGGACATGACATCGGCTTCGACTACCTCACGCACGAGAACAGCAAGAGCATCACGAGCCGATCGCTCTTTCTTCTTGGCATCGCGCCACTGTTTGGTCGCTTTGGAAAGGGACTTAGCAGCCTCAGCTTTCGTTGAGGCCGACGGCTTCACCATCTCCTAAGTCAACTGGTCAGCGAGCGGGGCCAACTGCGCATGCATTTCGCGCCACTCCAGCGCCTCATCAATGAACGGGGTGTCATGGTGCGCACCACACGTGCAATCGAGCACGAAGCGGCAGATCTGGTAACTGAATCCTGACTCAATGTCATGAGCGGATTGAGGAAGAACAACGGTATCGCCCCGCGCATCGCGCCGACCATGCATGAAGGGAAGGTTCATGGTGTCTCCTTTGTTTGTCTATGCGTAGACAAGATTACTGTATATCCCTATACATGTCAATTATCCGACACGCCGAACGTCTACACTCATTAAAACGTTGATCTGACCTGCGGAGAATGGACGGCAATGGACGACCTCTGGCTCAACATCGGTGCGATGGTCGCCGGGTTGTTCCTCATGGTCGGCTGGCACTACGCCGCGAATGCCCGCGAATTCAACGCGCGCCGTGGTTGGACCATCGTCAAGTTCGCCAGCCTCGGGTATTTGATCTTTTGGCTGATCGTGATGTTGCCCACCCTTATTTCTGTCTTCACCGACGGCATCTGAGACTGTGCTGGAATAGGCCATGACCTACACCACCACTGGAAATTTCACCTCAGAGCAATTGCGTGACCAGGCAGCAAAATTGGTCTTTGCGTCATTCGATATTTCCCAAGCAGTCGCCCTCGGTGAGATTGCGCTGGGGCTAGCCCGCACCCGTTCTCTTCCGGTAGCGATTGAGGTGTGGCACACCGGCCGACTCGTGTTCAAAGCTGCCCTACCTGGCTCTTCTCGCGATAACGATGATTGGCTGCGCCGGAAGCGCAATGTGGTGGAGCGACTCAATATGTCGACAATGGCCGCCCGTGTGCAATTCGAAGAAAAGGGTCAGGAGTTCATCGCAGGCACCGGACTGCCCAGCCACGATTACGCAGCGCATGGCGGTGGTTGGCCTATAGAAGTTGTTGGGACTGGAACCGTTGGCTTTCTGGGGATCTCCGGGTTACCGCAAGTTCAAGATCACGAGTTGATCGTGGAGTGCCTCACTGCAGCGATCAGCGCGGGATCTTGATCGGTGCCACTTCGGCAATAGAAATCCGATTTACCGAAAGGTTCTTCCCTTTCATCGTTTGCTCTATGAGTTCAGCCTTTGAGCCATCTGGTGAAACTCGAGTCACCGTGACCGATGGTTGATCATCACTCGGGGCTGGATTACTCACCCTGACCTCGCGGTAACCATCAGCGCCGATTGACGTACTGATCGAGATTCCAGGTGTTCCCCACGGCTGCCACGGGTTATAGGAATAGAAGCGCCCGGTGTTGCTGATCGGGTTGGTGTTTGCCCCAAACTTGTTCGCATTCCATTTTTTCAATGGCACATCACGGAAGTACTGCTTCCGATCTGCGGTGGTGATAACCTCGGAGGTGCGCTTCATTCCCATATCCCGACCGCCTCTGCCGATGATCCGAATGAAGTCATCACATAGCGAAGTGCCAGCCGCATCAATCTGGCAGATGCTGCGGAATTGGCGCGGCTTGTCATTGATCGAGTACCGCATCGGTTGGGTGGCCGCCCACCCAGCCCACTCGCTCATGGCCGCCTGCGGGTCTGACTCAAATCCCGCGAGCGCAGCTGCTACCGGCTCGGGGGCAGGGATGGGTGCTGCCTGCGCAACGGGGGCTAGGAAAAGTCCAGCCACCACGAGGGCGCTCATGATGAGGGAACCACCGAGGACACCACCGGCGCCTGCACGCGAACTACGCATGGTTCAGACTAACCCCGTGAACATCGCCGGGGTTGATATTGGTGTGCTGTTGGCAACACTTCCTATGGCTCGCGGCATGAAGGGCATGACAGTGCCCGCAATCGGCGATATCGAAACACGACGAAGTAACGGAGCGGTTTTTGAAGAACTTGCCGATGCCCGATTTGTGCGAGCAACCGATGTTGTTTCCGAGGATCGACTCATCAATGTGCCTGACCGTGATCCGATTCGGGTACGGATCTATCGCAAACGCGGCAGCACCTCGCGCGCCTCGATTCTTTACATACATGGCGGCGGACTGATCGGCGGCAGCCTCGATGGATATGACTCTCGCTGCATGCACTACGCGAGTGGCACCGGCATCACAGTGGTATCCGTTGACTATCGACTCGCACCCGAGCACCCCTACCCCGCTGCACTTAACGACGCCACTTTCGCGCTGCGCTGGTTGCATGCGCATGCTGCAGACCTCGGACTAGATGCCAAGCGCATCGGGATTGCAGGAGACAGCGCTGGTGGATGCCTCGCTGCTGCAACCGTTCTGCGCAATCAAGATGAACGCGGCCCTGCAATCAAGTGCCAACTACTCGTGTATCCGATGCTGGACTACCGGACAGTAGATCCTGACCCGCGCTATACCGGCCGATTCATCGGCTGGACATTTGCCGACAACCTCACCGCCTGGACTGCATACCTCGGCAAAGACGATCCTGATGCGCCACCGGCCACCGCATCCCCTGCCCTTGCAACACAACTTGCCGGGCTGCCGCCCACATTCATCGATACCGGCACCATGGACATTTTTCATGATGAAGATGCTGCCTTCGCCGATCTTCTGCGAGCCGCAGGCGTCGACGTTGAGTTCCATGTTTGGAATGGCGCACCGCACGGGTTTGATTACGTTGCCGGGCGATCGGGTTTGGCTAAGCGGGCCTGGAAAGCGCGCTTTGATTTCCTACACAGAAATTTGCAGGGCTGAAGCGGGACCAAAGTCCCATCTTTCCGGGCCAGACTTCTGGCCCATTCCCTTCCGATCTCGTGCATTCTTAAGAGATGGATCACACAGCATGGACTGGTCGCGTCGTTGTTGCCATGGATGGCTCCGTTTCCGCACTCAATGCTGCTCGTTGGGCGGCTGCGGAAGCTGTTGCGCGTGGACGGGGTTTGACTCTCGCGCACGCTCTTCTTCCGCCTGTAATGGGTGGCGGGTTTTCCATCGGTTTGCCGCCTCGCCTAGACATTCTCGACACTATGCGCGAGGAGGCCATGACGGAGCTGGGAAAGATCGCCGACGGGCTCGAGTGCGACGACATCAGCATCGAAATTCAAATCGGTTCGGCCAGCGCACTCATGATCCAAGCCTCCGAGTCCGCAGATCTTCTTGTGCTCGGTTCGCGAGGCCATGGTGGCTTCAAGGGTTTGCTGGTTGGTTCCGTGGGAACCCAGGTTGCCTCCCATGCGCAGTGCCCCACGGTGGTCCTTCGGGATGTGCCACGCAAGGCAGCCAATCAAGTGATCGTCGGCATCGACGGTTCACCCCATTCCATCGCGGCGATTGCTTTCGCATTCGATGAGGCCAGCCGGCACGGCTGGGAATTGATCGCCATCCATGCTTGGGACGTCCCCGCTTATGACCTCATCATTACTCCGCAAGGTGCTGTGCCATTTCCGCTCGCTGACGTGGCTGACAGCGAGATCCGCTTGGCCGCAGAAGTACTAGCCGGATTCAGTACCGACTACCCAGACGTGAAGGTGCAAGAACGCCTGGTGCGCGCTCCCGCAGTTCAAGCACTTCTTGAGGCATCGACTGATGCTGCACTCATCGTGGTGGGAACTCGAGGTCATGGCGCAGCCGTGGGCGCAGTTCTCGGCTCTGTCAGCAACGGACTTTTGCATCGCGCCACTGTTCCTGTTGTCGTCGTGCCTTTAATGGATGAAGAAGATGACGTGGCATGAGCACTGTCGCCGACATCATGTCGCGGCCGGCGCTCACCGTAGAGGTTGGCGACTCTTTGTGGGATGCCTGGCAATTGCTCTTCGTGTCCGGACTTCGTCATCTGGTCGTTATTGACGCGAACGGAGCCTGTATCGGCGTGCTGACCGACCGAAACATCCTCGCTGAAATTCCGACCACCCCGGAACATCTTGGTTCAAAGCCGGTTCGCGACGTTATGACTCGAGTACCAGTGGCATTCGCCCAGCCAGGTGATGATCTACGCGCCACGGCTCACATGATGACCGATAACCATGCAGAGGCCCTTCCGGTAGTTGATGCAGATAATCGTCTTGTGGGCATCGTCACCGAGACCGACATGGTGCGCTGGATCGGGATCTGACCCGCTTCCCCCTCACGACTCGCGCCCCTTCTAGGGTGGCTTTATGGCAGCCAACGAACGTCTGGTCTGGATCGACCTTGAAATGACCGGTCTTGATCCCATAAACGACGAGATCGTCGAGATCGCCTGCATCGTTACTGAATCAGACCTCACCGAGATCGATGAGGGAATCAGCATCGTGGTGAAGTGCAATGACGCGCCCCTCGCTGCCATGGATCCATTCGTGGTCGACATGCACACCACGTCGGGTCTGATCACTGAGATCCCCGACGGCACCACATTGGCCGATGCTGAGGAGCGCGTTCTCGCCTACATCACAGAGCGGGTCCCCGAGGCACGAAAGGCCCCTCTTGCCGGCTCCAGCGTGTATGTAGACCGCGGATTCCTGGCCCGCTACATGCCCAGCATTGATCAACACATGCATTACCGCTTGATCGACGTCTCCAGCCTCAAAGAACTGGCCCGCCGATGGTACCCGCGCATCTACTTCTCAAGCCCGGATAAGACAGGCAACCACCGCGCCCTAGCAGACATCCGCGAGTCGATCGCTGAGCTGCGCTACTACCGAGATGCCATGCTCGTCCCTCAGCCTGGCCCCGACTCAGACACCGCCAAAGCGATCGGCAACGGGCACGTCGTCGATCACGGATAGGCCTGTCGGTAATCAATCTGCAGGTGCGCGATAGGCTTCGGCGTCCGCTTCGATGAGGGCAGTTTGTTCATCGAGGCAGCGATGGTGGGTGTAGCTCAGCTGGCAGAGCGCTGCGTTGTGGTCGCAGATGTCGCGGGTTCAAGTCCCGTCACTCACCCCATTGCTTCACGCCTTCCTTCAAGGCCAAAATCCAGAGTGCTGGTTCTTGCGTCAAGTCCACTGCCCCAGTAAACCGC
>JANQZS010000022.1 GCA_030728405.1 Candidatus Nanopelagicales bacterium
TTGCCCCACAACAACTTTATCCATAGGACCTCTGCGCTGCCTGAACCTCACTTCTCCATCGCCGCGTTGGAGGCCTCTGTGAACAAGGTGCGGGGGCGCATCGAGAAGCGGGCGTTCACGTTCCGCAACAAGCGGCGCATGAACCTCCTCGTCGGGCTGATGCGCCACCACGAACTTCGCGTGGACCACCACGGCGGCGGGCACCATCTGCGTGGGTAAGGCTCAGGCCCAAATTCCGTTGCAGCTCAGAGCACCTACGGGGCGCTTCACGTCCCGCTAGCCACCCGATTGCGCACCGATACCGTGCGCCTAATCGATACGGGCACCTGCATTCCCCTACCGCAGTGCCGAGCCAAACGTTCAACAGCATCCCGGCGACGCTGCTCACTCACCCTGGGTAGATACAGCGCATCAACCACCCGTTGAGCATCAGTGTGCGTTTCCAGCGGATAGCCAAATCTGAGGGCATGATCCGCGACCACTGTCAGGCCTGCGTCCGCCTGCATGCGTGCAAACGCCCTGCGGGTCAATCGTTGCGGCAGAGCAGGCATCCGGTGCAATCCCCGCAGCAGTGCCGTGCCGATGCGCGCATCGGCCAACAAGACCGGCCAGGACACCGGACGGATCGTGACAAACGTACCGCCGCTGCGCAAAACCCGTGCGATCTCAAAAAGCCCATCCTCAATAGGCTCGAAAAGCATGATCGCCATCGAACACATGACAGCATCGGCGAATCCATCAGAAAGCGGCAGAGCCATCACACTCGCGCGGGCTAGTGGCCCGCGTTGTTCTAATTGGGCCCGGGCAAGCTCAGATCGTGAGACGTCGACACCGAGATATGCATCGGCCTTGTCAAAGAGTGGGCGCAGCGGTGCACTCCCGCAGGCAACATCAATCACTCGGCCAGGATGCTCAGCAAGAGCCGCTGTCATCCACGTGTAGGCCGTTCCGACATCATCGCGCCTCGCACCAGCAAGTAGGTCTTCGGTGATCCCAGGATGCTCACGATGAAATCGGCGAAGATACGCCGCCCAGTCGATACGCGGAGGCACAGGTTTCAGCAACGAAAATGGCACGCCATGATCGTGACATACTCGAACCGATCGGCGTTCAGGCTCTTGCAAACGCCACAACGTTACAAGGACAAAATGTTGTCAACGACGTCAACGAAGTCGTTGCCGACGAGATCGGGCTGACCGAAATTGACGTCGAAAACCCTCTCAAGCCGAGACAACCACGCCGTACGCATACCTACTCCTTTAGCACCGGCTAGGTCCCAGGCATGAGCAGCCACCATAAATGTTTCCTTCGGTGGGCTGCCCAGTTGCGCACACGCGTAGAGATAGGGCTGTGGGTCAGGTTTCCACCGCGAAACAGCCTCGCATGACAAATGCTGCTGCACGAACTCGTTCAGTCCCGCCCGCTCAAATAGTTTCTCCACGTTGGTTGCATTGCCCACGCTAAGGGTGACGCAACGAAGACCGGCCTCATGGAGCCGTTGAAGTCCGGCTTCCACATCGGCATGCGGTCGCAAGTGAGCAAAGGCCTGCATAAGTGCGTCGGCATCCTCGTCACAGATGCGGTCCGGATCAAGCGAACGTAGAGCCCCCCGAGCAACATCGGGGAATGACCGGTAGGTACCTGAGGTCGTCAACGCAAAACCGTTGCGCAATGTCCGCGCAAACCACAACGGCATCTTTCCCGTGAGCCCAAGATCGTCAAAAACGGATTCAAGGGAAGATAGGGAAAAGAGGGTCTCGTTGACGTCGAGCACCACAGCGGACGGAGTCATCTCAAGCCCACGAATCCTCTGTGGTGGCATGACAGTCGTGAGACTCAACTAATGAAGTCTCGCTAGGACAAATGGTGCACCTCTGCTCTGTTGTACACCGGAGTGTCTAAGCCTTCGAGTCGCGCCTTGAGTTGTAAGGCGAGATACAACGAGTAATAACGCGATTGATGCAAATTGCCGCCGTGGAACCACAGATGCGGCTGCTGGGTCGGCTTCCACATATTGCGCTGCTCCCCCTCCCATGGTCCCGGATCCTTGGGCGTATCCGACCCCAAGCCCCAAACCTTGCCCACGCGGTCGGCGACATCCTCACTAATGAGGTCCTTAACCCAGCCATTCATGGAGCCGTAACCGGTTGCATACACAACAACATCGGCTGGAATCACCCGGTCGTCACTCAGCACCACAGCATTCTCAGTGAGTTCTCGAACCTGACCATTGATCAGTTTGATGGCGCCACTAGCGATCAACTCACTCGCGCCCACATCAATGTAGTAACCCGAGCCACGACGTAGGTATTTCATAAATAATCCTGAACCGTCTGCGCCCCAGTCTAAATCGAATCCGGCTCGAGATAACGCCTCGTAGTACTCCGCGTCAACCTCTCGCATTTTGTCGTAAAGAGGAATTTGGAATTCGTGCAAAATACGGTACGGAATGGAGGCAAAAATCGTGTCCGCCATCTCAGTCGTGATACCTGAATCCACGGCTCGCTGCGAATAAAGATCACCGAGACCGATGTCCATGAGAGTTTCAGATCTCACGATGTGCGTCGAACTCCGCTGGACCATGGTTACATCGACGCCCGCTTCCCAAAGTGCAGCGCAAATGTCATGGGCTGAGTTATTGGAGCCGATAACAACCACTCTTTTGCCGACAAACGGCTCGGGACCTGGATGCTGCGAACTGTGATGTTGATCCCCGGCAAACAACTCCTGGCCTGGGAACCGGGGAACATTGGCTTTGCCTGACATACCGGTAGCAAAAACCAGTTCGGTGGGATGCAGGATCATTTCCTCGCCGTCGCGAATGACATGAACCGTCCAGACACCGGCCTCCTCATCAAAAGATGCACTTGTGCATTGCGTGGAGGACCAGTAGTTGATCTCCATGACCTTGGTGTACATCTCAAGCCAGTCTCCGAGCTTGTCCTTCGGAGTGAAAATTGGCCAGTGATCGGGAAACTTCATGTAGGGAAGATGGTCGTACCACACCGGGTCATGAAGACACAGCGACTTATAGCGATTACGCCATTGATCGCCAGGGCGCGGGTGCTTGTCAATCACAATGTGCGGAATGCTTAACTGCTTTAGCCGGGCGCCTAAACCGATTCCGCCCTGCCCACCACCAATGACCAGTACGTAGGGCTGAGTAGTGACGCCCATTTCAGCGTTTTCTAATTCCCGCTGTTCTTTCCAACTCAACCGGTCTCGTTCGGCACCATGCTCAACGCCATGTGGTCGATCAGCCCCCGAATTTTCCTCAAAGCCCTTGAGCTCATCCAAGGATGTCAACAGTGTCCAGGCACCATCTGGGGTAAGGCGGGCAAGGCCAGAGCCTCGACCAACTGCCGTGTCAAAAGTGAACCAGGCGTCGGTGACCCCATCAGCCTCGGTCGGCTCAGCGCTCAGTACAAAATTACTCGGCTGTGTTGCAGCAAGGGTGTGTTGAAGGAGGTCACGCACCCCCGCTGGACCCTCAACGGTCGTGATGTTCCAAGTAAATGCGACGAGGTCCCGCCAATAGGAGTCTTCACGAAATAACGCTGCCGCAGCGTCAATATCTCCGCTGGTCAGTGCTTTCTCAAAGTCGGCAAACCAATCGTGTGCATCCAGTGTTGTCTGAGTTTCCGCGTCCATGATGTCGGTCATATCCGTCTCCTCCGCTTTGCCTTGAGTAAAGCGCGACATCGGCTTGGAATCAACCGTTTCTCGCCAAAAAGTCGGGCCTGCCCGGCTACAGGTGAATGCCTCGAGTGAGTGCGCCGTCCACCACCAGGTTTGTGCCGGTGGTAAAACTAGAAATTGGCGTGGCCAAAAAGACAACGGCTGCGGCCATTTCCTCGGGAGTGCCCATGCGCCCGGTTGGGTTGAGACCAAGAGCCATGTCGTAGAGCTCGCGATTTCCGTCCTTGATCTGCTCCCACACACCACCTTCAAAATAGGTGTTACCCGGCGATACAGTGTTCGCCCGAATACCCTTCCCGGCCAACTGAAATGCCAGACCCTGCGTGTAGCCGACAATCGCGGTCTTTACGGTTCCGTAGGGCCCGGAAGCGAAATCAACCTCACGCCCACTCACACTCGACACCGTCACGATGGCACCCGCCCTACTCTTTTCTAAATGGGGCATTGCCGATTTAACCAATCGCACCGTACCCATCAGATCGACATTGATCGATGCTTCCCAGTTCTCGTCAGTGTCGGGAATAGCTAGCGCACTGACGTTACTGACGACAATGTCAATGCCGCCCATGGCTTCAGCCGAGCGCTCAACCCAGGCATTCATGGCTTCGGCATCCCCCACGTCCACCGCATCCCCGATCACACGCGCTGCGCCACCAGAGAGTTCCTGCGCGGTTTTGCGCACCGCATCAGCTCCACGAGCACAAAACGCCACGTTGACGCCTTCATCAAGCAGCGTTGATACCACCGCACGCCCGATTCCACGAGTACCACCGGTGACCAAAGCATTGAGTCCTTGAGCTCTCAGATCCATGTGCTATCTCCTTGATTCTTGGTCGGAATGACGGGTTAGAGTCGAGTTCTACAGCAGGCCACGCGCACGTTCACGTAGATTGGCATGCAGTCCATCGAAAGCAAGTGCCTGGGGCAGAATGCCTTTGGGCGCCTTCACCACCACGCTGTAATTGGCATCCACCACATTGGCAATAGGACTAAGTGCCACCTGCGAAAGCAACTGGTATGCATCCATGGTGTGCAAGCCATACAACTCACCCAGCCAGCGCACCATCTCTACATTGCCGATACGCCAGGAATCCTCCAGCGGCCGGGCCGAACCCACCGCCATCCAGTGCGCGTCGTCTTCGAACCTCGGCCAGGCCGGCGCATGCCCCTTGATGAGGTCAACAATGATCAACGAATTCATTGCCCCCTCTACCGCCGTACCACACGACTCACCTTCACCCTGGCGATAATGCCCGTCCCCCAGCGAGAAAAGCGCGCCGTCCACATTCACGCCGAGGTAGATCGTGGTTCCGGCACGCACCTCAGGGGAATCCATATTCCCACCGAATCGCTCCGGCACCAGCGACGAACGCACCTCGCCGCCGGCTGGTGCGACACCCACGGTGCCCAGCATCGTATTGATGGGCAGTGCAACTTCGAAGTCAGAATACTGAGCTTGAAATCCAACGGTTTGGCGCGCGGTGTCTACCTCATAAATCCAGGTGGTGTCGGGTAGTGCTTCTTGCAGCATCGCTGTTGCCGGGGTTGAGGTGAGACCGCCAAAGAAGGGGATCGCCGCAGAGGCGCCGAAATTGCGGGCCGGGGTGAGCTCCACGATGTGAATAACCAGCGTGTCCCCCGGCTCTGCCCCCTCAACATAAAATGGCCCGGTTTGAGGGTTAACGAAACGCAAATCAACCTTCTCTGAGGACCGATCGGAGGTGGATCGAAGCGCAAAGTTGAAAGCGTCCTGGGACCACAGACGCAGCGCCGTGCCGGGAGTAATGCGCATGACCGGTGCCACTCCCCCAAAGGTGTAGGCAAACTGATCGGGGGTGGGGGTGAACTCAATGATCTCCATGTGAATCTCCTCTAGGGCTGTGCCGGTACCCGAAGGCAGTCTGGGCCAAGCTGATCAATCGATGTGCGGCCAAGAAGTTGCATCGTGGTGATGAGTTCTTCGCGCAGCAGATCAACCACACGTTGCACCCCCGCCTCGCCGCCGGCCATGAGTCCGTACAGGTATGCCCGACCCACCGCTACTGCGTCGGCGCCTCGGCACACAGCGGCGACGATGTCGGCGCCACTCATCACTCCGCCGTCGATCAGCACAGTGGCCTCGTCACCCATCGCCGCGCGCACCTCGGGCAGAAGGTGAAAAGGCAACGGCGGTCGTTCCAATTGCCGGCCGCCGTGGGTGGACAGGATCACTCCATCTGCGCCGTGGTTCACCACCATCGAGGCATCCTCGGTACTTTGAATACCCTTCACCGTCAAAGTACCCGGCCACGCTCCCCGCAACCAATCAAGGTCCTCCACGGTGATGGCTGGATCAAAAACGCGCCCGATCAGGTCGGCAACTGTGCCCTCGGTACTGGAGAGAGTGGCAAAGGTGATGGGCTCGGTGGTGAGCACATTGCCCCACCACCGCGGATGTAGGGCCATATCTAGCACCGTGCGCATCGATAGCCGGGGCGGGATGGTGAGCCCGTTACGAACATCGCGGTGACGCCGCCCAGCAACCGGTGTGTCCACGGTGAGGACGATGGTGCGATAGCCCGCTGACCATGCACGGTCTACTAATTCTTTCACGTAACCGCGATCGGTCATGAGGTACAGCTGAAACCATCGGTCCAGGCCGGGCTCGGCCGCGGCAAGGTCTTCAATTGATGTGGTGCCCAGAGTGGACAGCCCATAGGGAATGCCTTCTTTTGCAGCGACTGCTGCCACGGCGCGTTCACCCGCGTGATGCATCATGCGCGTGAACCCCGTGGGCCCCAACACCATGGGCATGGAAATACGCTGGCCGAAGAGGGTGGTGGAGGTGTCTATGTTGGATACATCTCGCAACACCCTCGGATCAAATTGCACCCGAGCGAAGGCGTCCCGCGCCCGATGCAACCCCGATTCATCTCCGGCAGCTCCATCGGTGTAGTCGAAAACCGATCTTGGTGCCCGTCTGCGGGCCAGGGCCCGAATATCGACGAGGTTGGCGCACCGCGCTAGCGCCGCAGCGTCTCGGTTGAAGGTGGGCCGGTTGAATCCTACGAGCGGGCGTAGTTCATTTACGCGCGGGAAGCGTCGCTGAACCATGACCTCAGGCTAGGCCAGCCCGGATGCTTGCGCACGCACAACCCAGTGATGCGAAGGAAACTAATTTCTGCTCTATGAGTTCCCTCATGCGCGCAACGTTTTCGCCCAGGTTGGCCACCAATCGTGGGCTGACTTCACGGTCGATCAGGATCTGCAGCACCTGGCTGTAATACCACAGAGTCTGAGTCGGACCAGCGGTGAAATTGTTTAGGTAGGTCACGCCGTGAAGCTGGATATCTGACATGAGCACGCCAGAGTTATGGGTCTTGTCGTCGGTGAGTGAGTCGCTGCATTCACGAACAATGCCGGCCACTCGCGCACCGAATCGTTCGTCGATGTCGGCCAGACGCGTCTCACCTCCCTGGTCTTCGCCGGCATCGTGCAGCGGGGCCGCAATCGCTTCGTTCTCATCTCCTCCAGCCTCAATGACGAGGCTGGACGCCGCGAGCAGCCCTGGCGAGGGACTTCCCTTAGGATTCAATGAAAGAGCGCGTACCCACGTACAGATACGAGTCGCGCTCCGGGCCGGAATGCACAATGCAGGTTCCGGGCTTGCTCGCCTGGTATGCAGCCGGAAATTGGCCGGTCAACGGGTTGCGGGGATAGTGCCACCGCCCACGGATATCGAGTCGAAGTTGATCACCAGCCCGCATACGTGTGGCATGAGGTAGGAGAGCGATGTCCAGCGGTACAACTTCGCCCGCTGCCAAAGGTGCGGCTTCACGATAGGTTCCCACCGGTTGCCATGGGGTGCTCAGTGCCTCGTCAAGTTCGCGATGGGTGATTCGCTGCCAGCCGCGCGTGACCATGTCAAAGGCAAATCCGTAGGAACCTTCAAAGACGATCTCCTTGCCATCACGATACTTCCGAATACCGATAAAGAGGTGCGCATCATCGGTGCCCTGGAGTTCCACCCATAGCCGGAGCGCCGCGTGGCCGACGATGTCGAGATCATGATTGGCTGTCCACCACAACTGCAACCCGGCACCGGAAAGATCGAACTCTGTCGACTCAGGAACAGAATTTGGTTCGTTCTGTAGTTGCATGTTGGCGAAATTGAGATGCAACTCTTGCCAGGTAAGATCGCTCGGGGGCCAGGAAGTTTCTTCGGTGACCTGCACCGGCATAGCCCCATGGTCGTAAATGGCCAGACGTACAGGCGGTCGATCCTGCCACCCGTTGTCCAGACCCTTAAGGAAATGGTCGAAGAACTCTGCCTGAGTCTGAACGGAATCCGCCGAGTAGAAGTTGCTCCACTTGCCGTCTCGATGGGTGTACAGCCAACGTTGCGTTGAACCTGTGCGACGAAACGCCTCAAAGGAACCACGCGTATGCAGGTTGTGATCAGAAAAGCTGCCACACACCAACATCGGTACGTAGATGTCTTCCAATCGCGGCGCGTGCGCGTCGTACCAATCTTCGCGGTCTGTTCGGGGCACCGTCTCGTCACGCAACTTTGCCTTCATGCGCGTTGTGCGCGCAGTGATTGCACTCCACAACTTCGAAAAGCCATCTTCTCGAACTCCGCCAGGGTAGGACAAATCCCGGTAGAGATCACTCAGGCCCTCCCACGGGCAGATCGCCGCAAGATGTGGGGGTCGTGTTGCGGCAGCGCCGTACTGGCTGATCGCCAAATATGAAACACCGAGGAGGCCCACTCTGCCCGTGCTCCAACTTTGCGTTCCTGCCCATTCGATGAGGTCGTGGTAGTCACGCGATTCAAGGGCGGAGAGAAGCTCTCCGATGCCATCAGAGGTGCCTGATCCGCGCAGATCGGCGTTCACCACTGCATACCCGCGGGCTACCCAGGTGGCGGGATCGGGCGCCTCCCAACTTGTCCACTCCGAAAATGTGATGGGTTGAGGTTGGGGAAAAACATGGAACTGCCCACTCACACTGCCTCGTCGAGTCTTCGCGGGAATGGCATCCTTGCCGTAGGGGTGGGCACACATGATGACCGGCACCGGTTGAGCTGTGTCGGGGCGAAACACATTAACCCGCAACACTGTGCCATCGCGTACAGTGACGGGCACATCCCAGCCCACGATCACGTCGGTGGGCGCAGGCAGCACTTTCACGTGTGGCTTGCGCGCCGTTGCTAAACGACGGCGGGCCATGATGATGCGGCGGTTCATGAGGGCTCACTTCTCCGGAATGCTGTGTGCGAAACGATGGTGTCGTCTCGACGTTAGCGTGAATCGCGCCGGTCATCGAAGTATTGGACCTGCCCCCAGGCTTTACCGGACGTCCATCGGTGGCATTTACCGGTCGGCCCTGAGCCTCTCGCAGGTCTTGCCTGTGGATAAAGTTGTTGGGGGGCAACGGAAATAGTTGTTGTCGGGGGTTGTGTGTGTCAGTGTGATCGCGTATACTCGTACACATGTTCGATACATCGGGTGGGGTGGCGCAGCGGAAGTCTGCTGCGGACTGCGTGAGTGAACTCAA
>JANQZS010000023.1 GCA_030728405.1 Candidatus Nanopelagicales bacterium
CATTGGACCCTTGGGGTGCATCCCACGTCCACCGCGCCACGCGGTCGGCATTCGAGTCTCCGCCCGCGTTAGTGAAGTCTCCCCCCAGGTATACGACCGAGTCATCAACCTTGAGGGCTCTTACAGGACCGCCCACTCCCTTTTGCCCGGTCGCGTACTGAAGCGGAATCCACGTATCAATCCCCATGTCCCACACTGCAACCCTGTTTGCGGTCACTGACCCGGCGGTCGTGAAGTCTCCGCCGGCATACAGCAACCCATGAGTATCATCCGTTGCCAGAGCTCTGACGGTGCCAAGAATTCCGGTGCCGAGGGGATGCCAGGTGTTATTCGCCCACGCAGCAACCCTGATGATGTTGGCATCTCCTGATGCTTCCGTGAACGCCCCGCCTGCATAAATCGTGTCATCCGTAGCGGCCAATGCGTATACGGAGCCGTTCATGCCGGTGCCGAGGGGCTGCCAGGTGTCATCCGACCACGCAGCAATCTGCCTGGTGTTGGCAACTCCTGACGCGCCCGAGAACGGGCTGATGTTTCCGAAGTCTCCGCCCGCGTACAGGGTGTCATCAGTGGCGACCAGTACTTGTACGGTGTTGTTCATGCCGGTGCCGAGGGGATGCCAGGTGTCATCCGACCACGCAGCAATTTTGTTGGTGTTGGCATCTCCTGATGCTTCCGTGAACGCCCCGCCGGCATAGATCGTGTCATCAGTAGCGGCCAGTACTTGTACGTTGCCGTTCATGCCGGTGCCGAGGGGATGCCAGGTGTCATCCGACCACGCAGCAATGTAGTTGGTGTCGGCAACTCCTGATGCGAGCGTGAACGCCCCACCTGCATAGATCGTGTCATCGGCGAGAGTGTTATCAGTAACGGCCAATGCGTATGTGGAGCCGTTCATGCCGGTGCCGAGGGGATGCCACGTACTACTCGACCACGCAGCAATCTTGTCGGCGTCGGCTACTCCGGACGCGGCCGTGAACAAGCCAACCGCGTACAGGGTGTCATCACTGGCGGCCAATGTGTACACGTTGCCGTTCACACCGGTGCCGAGCGCTGTGAAGGTGCCCCACACCCCGTCGGCGGCACTCGCGGGTGAAACGATGGCCCCGGTAGCGAAGGGAACGTTTGCTGAACTGGCCGGGGAGCCTCCCGCCGCCGTAGACACGGACGTCCCGAGAAATCCGGCCAACAAGACACCGGCGGCCACAAAACTTAATCGGGCAAAGTTATTGGACACATGCTCACGCTATCGAGCATCCCGACGGGCCTTGAGATTTTTCACACCTGTGAACCCACGTCCAACGTGAGACCCTGCACAAGGCGGTGTCGACAGCCTGTTTCACTCGGGCCACACCGTGTCATCCACGGCATACACACCTCTCACCTACGAGCTATCGTTGGCAACCCATGCGGCTCAGGCCGCATAAACCGCGTGTCTACTTTCCGCGGGGAACGACCGAGGACGTAGGCGCAACTAAGACCCCCCACCGTCGCACCCAATGCCCCACCACACACCGGACCTGAACACCATCGGCATCATGGGATCAGTACACAAGGTGCACCCACCGTCTGCGGATTTGTCACTGCAGTGACAAACAGGGCCGCCCCAGTTCACTCACCCGACCAGAATGATCACTCGGTTCGAGCAGGCCTCCCCACCTGCGCAATGCCGCCCCAAACAAGTGCAACTTACGTGTTAAGCGCCCCGGCAATTGCATCCCACGCACCCGGCGTTGGCTCACCCGGAACACGCACCATCACCGACCCGTCGCGGGCAATCACGCATGCCTGCACAACACCAGAGTCGGCGATACCCATCGCGCGTTGCAGTGCTCCAACATCGGTATACACCGTTACCGTGCGGGCAAGCACCCGTGGCACTTTGATGCTTGAGGTCATTCCACCATCGATGAAGCGCCGACCCAGATTCCACTTGGTGGAAATCACCGGAATTTCCAACACGCAGGTTTGATCGTCACTGGCCATATCAACAGGCGACCCCGGCACCCCCGAAGCCTCAGCCAATGCGATCCACCGGTCAACACAACCCTGGTGGTTCTGTTGAAAGGCAATGAGGCACAGCGTTTTCGCGGCGGGGAAATCACTCGGAAGGTTCAATTCCTCACCCGATAGAGAACGCCCCTGAACCTCGGGGAAACGCATTAGTCGCGGGCGCGCAATCTCTCGCGGAGCGCCTCGCGCTTGTCATCGAACCGCTTAGCCTGAACATCCATGACGTCGAGCATGTCGGCAAGTTCCTGCCGGGCGATCTCGCCATCAGGCCCAAAGTTATTGCGCTCAAATACCTTCCAGTATCGCAACACCGGCATCACCACATCGTTGCGATGCTGACCAATATCGTAGATTCCGGCCACTGCGATTTCTACGGCCTTGCGGGTAAAGCCATCAATGCCATGGCCAGGCATCGCGAAATCTCGAACACTATTGGTGACAGCCTGCATCGTGGCGTCAGGGGAAACCTCGAACGCGGCGTTTAATACGTTGCGATAAAACACCATGTGCAGGTTTTCGTCGGTGGCAATACGAGACAGCAGGGCTTCGGCAAGCGGGTCGCCGGTGGCTGTGCCGGTATTGCGGTGAGACACCCGGGTGGCCAATTCCTGGAACGACACATAGGACAGGCCAGCGAGAAGGCCCGGGTGAGTGGCCGAAAAACCCGCCACCATGTGCTGCATGCGGGCACGTTCCAACGCTACGGGATCGACCGCGCGAGTCACCACGAGATAGTCGCGAATGGCGATACCGTGCCGGTTTTCCTCCGCCGTCCACCGGCCCACCCAGGTACCCCACGCACCATCACGGCCAAAAATAGTGGCGATCTCATGGTGATAACTGGGTAGGTTGTCCTCGGTCAGCAGGTTGATGATCAAGCTTGTGCGAGCCGCCTCGCTGTAGCGCTGCTCATCAGGTGTCCAATCGGTGCCACCCAGATGGGCGAAGTCTTTGCCCTCACTCCACGGGATGTAATCGTGGGGGAACCATTCCTTCGCCATGCTCATATGTCTGCTCAGTTCAGCCTCGGCCACCGGCTCGAGTTCGATGAGCAATCGCAGGTCAGCATCTAAGGCTTCGGTGGTCATGGATCTAGGGTACCCGCCAAGAGCGAAAACTTCGATCGGCAACCATTTCGGCCAGCGTAAGCCAGTCCAATAGCCATACGCTCACGGCCAACGATGCCGCTGCAGTTTCGTCGTCTAGGTCCATCGCTTCACTCGCGTGGGCAAGCGCGGCGAACGGATCGAACGTGCCTTCGATTTCGGCCGAGTGGGCCAAAGGTTTTACGCCCGAACCACCCTGGGTCTGTTGGGCCAAATCCTGCCAGACCTCTTCGGTGTGCTGACCCAGCTGATCGACAACGCGGGCGTGTTCAGGCAGCGGAACCGGCGCAACCTTGGGTAGCGCCCCCACCATCGAGCCCACCAAAACCAGCACGTGAGTATCTCCCGCGATGCGCGCCCACCGACCCTGGGAAGCATCAATGTCACGCCTTTGCACGACACATAAATCGAAAGCTTCGCTGGCGCGTCGGATAACAGCACGATCAGCAGGCCAATGCTCACTCAGCGTCGCTCGCGATATACGCCCCAGCGCGTGATCAACGGAACGCTGTAGGCCGGCTGCACCGGTGTTGAGTGCATCAGCCAGCGCACGTCGCATGTCTGACACCATTCCGCTCGGCCACATCAAAAGACCCACCACAAGGGCCACGCCAACACCAACACCAATGTCGAGTAGTCGGTCGAAAGCGGTGTCATATTGCGGTGGCCAGCTCAGCGCACCAAAGAGCACCAGCACAAAGAAACTAAATGCCCCCTGACCAACGGCGAAACCGATGGCGCGGGAAGACCATGCGGCCATGAAAGCGGCGATCGGAGCGAGAAGCCAAACGGCTGCAGGGTATGGATTAAGTGCGAGGAGAACGAAGAAGCCAATAACCACACCAACAAGAGTGCCCGTCAAAGCCCGGGCTGCCTGCCTGCCCGTAGCAGCAGCATCAATGCGCAGAACAGAAATTACACCGAGGATCACCCAGTACCCGTGACTTAAATCAGCGATGGAAACAACGGCAGCGGCTGCGGCCAGTGCGATACCCGTGCGAACAGCGTGTCGCCCCCACGGTGATCGAAGCGTCGCGTTTACCGCTAGGTCGGTCCACCATCGTTCCGGAGTCTCAAGCGTGCGTTGATCCGTTTTTCTCGTGTCGCCCAGGACGCGCTGCACCATCACCGACGCATCGGCGGCGAGGGCGAGAAGTATCTGCGCTCCGTGTCGTCGTCGCGTTTTCTCAATAGCAATTCGGGGTTGAACATTCATGCGAATCTGCCGCACCACAAAATCACGCGCGTCTTCGCGTTGATCATCAATGTCATTGAGTGAGGGTGGCGGTGAGATGCCATCGAGTGCATCGGCATTGGCGCGCATTGTTGCCACGGCCATGGTTGCGGTAGCTGAAACATCATCACTTTCATCCGGTATCGGTATACCGGGAAGTGAATCAAAGACGACGCGCATGCGTGATGCCAACAGGATGAGGGCGTGGTTGCTTTCGGCTGTGCCCGCCGGACGAAATGGTTTGCCGATCCAGTCGCGGGTCAAGGTGTCGATGGTTTCGCGATAGTGCTCGTAAGTGGTGTCAGGGTTACCTTGGCGCAGCCAACGCGCAGAAACATAGTCGGCCTGTGCGCGCATAGCGATCGCAATGTCGATACGGATTTGCGAACGTGCGTCGCGCGGAAAGACCAGCAGCAGCACCACAACGGTGACACCCACGCCAATGGCGAGGCCGAGCACAACCTTGGGCAGGTCGGCCAGTTTAACGTCGGTCGTCACAGCGATGGCATACATGAGGAGAACCGAGGGCGCACCGGCTGCGGGTAGACCCCGCAGGGTTGGCACGAAAGCAAGACCTGTTCCCACCACAAGCGTCACGAGCACGACCGATACAAGGTTCACGCTCGCCAAGATGCCAATGACGACGGCGATGCCGGCGAACCCAGCGGTGGCGATGGGTCCGAAAACACGCACCTGCCAGGGACCGGAAAAGTCCGAGTTGGCCAGGATCGTGGTGGCTAGC
This sequence comes from Candidatus Nanopelagicales bacterium, assembly GCA_030728405.1. Lineage (GTDB taxonomy): Bacteria > Actinomycetota > Actinomycetes > S36-B12 > S36-B12 > CAIXFB01. The sequence continues at coordinate 5,096 of JANQZS010000023.1, forward strand.
AGGGCGCCGTAGACCACACCTTCGGGGTCGAGGGCCACGCGGGAAACGAGAAAGGCAATAAGGGGAACAGCGATCGCGAGTTGGACCCCGCGCCGGAACGCAGCGCCGCCGGGATCGTGAATACGCACGCCCTGACCCTACGGGGTGAATCGAACGCTAGCCTTTAGCCGTGCTGCTATCTGATCGTGACCTGAAGGCCGAAATCACTGCGGAGCGGGTGCGGGTTGAGCCCTACGACCCGGGCATGATTCAGCCCTCAAGCATCGACGTGCGTCTCGATAAATTCTTCCGCGTATTTGAAAACCACCGCTATCCCCATATTGATCCGGCGGAGGAACAGACCGATCTAACCCGGCTCATTGAGGCCGGTGATGAGGCATTCATTTTGCATCCGGGCGAGTTCGTGCTCGGGTCCACCTACGAAGTGGTGAGCCTGCCCGATGACATTGCCGGTCGGTTGGAAGGTAAATCATCCCTGGGCAGGTTGGGCCTGCTCACCCATTCCACCGCGGGGTTTATTGACCCTGGTTTCTCCGGTCATGTCACGTTGGAACTGTCCAATGTGGCCACGTTGCCCATCAAATTGTGGCCGGGTATGAAAATCGGTCAGCTGTGCCTCTTCCGATTAAGTTCACCGGCCGAGCACCCGTACGGTTCCAGCGTCTATGGGTCCCGCTACCAGGGCCAGCGCGGGCCCACCCCCAGCCGGTCTCACGCTAATTTTCACCGCACCCCCCTCGAGTAACCCCCCGCTCACCAAACATTTTGGGTTGCTATTGGTGGTCAAAATGGCCGAATAGCAACCCAAAATGTTTGATCAGCGGGGGAGGTGGGGTGGATCGCGACGTAGGGCGCTCTTGAGCCGCATGGCAACAACTTTCGGTGATTGCACAATTTCATCCCAAGTCCATCGCACCACCATCCAGCCTGCCTGTTCCAAGGCCTCCTGGCGTCGCTTTTCCGTGCGCAATGTGTCCGGTGAGTGATACTTCATCATTCCGTCACATTCACCAAGGACTCTCTGCTCGGGCCACCCTAGGTCTGCCCAGTAGTTCTCACCCGAAACACCCTGAACATGCATGCCACAAATCGGTCTCGGCACGCCCCATTGGTCTAGTGTGCCGCGCGACAGAGATTCAAGCGGTGACTCACTTGCAGGATCGGCGCATTGAATCACCTCCGCCGCCCGCCGAATACCCTGCCATCCACGCTGATCTTTCAACGCAGCAATGAGTCTCGCCCGCACTCGCTCGCGGAGTTCCTCGTCGTGCACTATTTGTCGAATATTGATGTTTCCGGTGATTGAATCAGTGCACCAGCGTCGAAAAAGTGCGTCCATAGCGATGAGGCCTCGGGGGAGTGGAACTGTGCGGGCGACATCTACGGCGCTACGAATGGGGCGCGTAACTGGAATTCCTGCCACGATTTGAACGTCGAGTGGCGCCAATGGCGATCCATGAATATGGACATTTCCTTCGCGCCGGTAGCGACCTTGAGAAGCAATGAGGTGAATCTGATCGTCTTCTACATACGGCACCGGGAGTCCGTGGACAGTTAAGGCTGATTCATAACCGACAGCCGCGTGCGGAAAGGCTGCTTGGGCTGATCTGATCGCCGTTAGAGAATTACTGACATCGGCAATGGATGTGGGATCGCTCATTGGTAAGACGAAGATCCCGGGCCGTGATCTGACAATTTGGCCGCTGATTACTGCCTGGCGCACGCGCCCACGGTTGATGCCGGCTAGTTGTGCCTGAGCTATTGTGAAGGGTCGCGTACCGAAAGCAGCAAGTGCTTCGGCGGCAGTAATGTGGCTCCGATCTGGAGTGGGCATAGGTCATGATGCGCCAAAGGCGACTTCAGCGGCCGACATCGTCCACACACACCGCTCACCAAACATTTTGGGTTGCTATTAGTGGTCAAAATGGCCGAATAGCAACCCAAAATGTTTGGTGAGCGGGGAGATGGGTGAGGGTTCAGGTTAAGGGAGGGCCTTAACTTTGACGCTGTTAAGTAGGACCGAAGCGACGTCGACCACCTCAACCCCCACAGCGCCACCTTCCTGCTGGCGCATGGTGACGCCGTCGTTGATCATGACATTGCAGAACGGACACGCGACAGCAACCTTGGTGGCTCCGGTAGCGATGGCTTCGTCAGCGCGATTCACATTGACCCGCGTACCGATCTTTTCTTCCATCCACATGCGCGCACCACCGGCGCCGCAACAAAACGACTCGGTACCGCTGCGGGGCATCTCCACCAGATCAACACCGGGCACCGATGCCACGAGATCACGTGGTGGCACATAGACGTTGTTGTGACGGCCGAGATAGCACGGATCGTGGTAGGTAATTTTCTCGCCAATACCAGAATCAGGCGATGTGACCGGGGTGAGTCGACCCTCACTGACCAGGGTGGCGAGCAACTGCGAATGGTGGACAACCTCGTAGTCGCCACCGATTTGCGGGTACTCCCGACCCAGCGTGTTCATGCAGTGGGGGCAGGTGACCACGATCTTCTTGGCCTTGATTTCATTAAGGACCTCAACGTTTTGCATGCCCTGCATCTGGAAGAGGAATTCGTTGCCGGCCCGACGTGCAGGGTCACCGGTGCAGGTTTCACCCTCGCCGAGAACCATGAAGTTGACCCCGGCAATGGTGAGCAGTTCCGCCACTGCCTTGGTGGTGCGCTTGGCTCGATCTTCGAAAGCTCCGGCGCACCCGACCCAGAAGAGATACTCCACATCTTCGGGGATTTCATCTTCACCCTCGGTGCCAAAGACGCGGACATCAAAGTCAACCTCTTCGATCCAAGCGTTGCGACTGGATGCGTTCATGCCCCACGGATTGCCCTTGTTTTCAATGTTTTTGAACAGTCCATTGAGTTCGGCAGGGAAGTTAGTTTCGATCAAAACCTGATGGCGACGCATGTCGATGAAGTGATCGATGTGCTCGATATCGACCGGGCACTGGTAGACGCAAGCCCCACACGTGGTGCACGACCACAGCGCATCCTCGTCGATTGCTGGCCCATCCTGGGCGCGGTGCCCGGAGGCATCGTAGCCATCGGTGTCCTTGTGGGCCATACCTTCTCGGGACCCAACGAGAGGCATTTCAACCTCGGCACGCAGTTCCGGTGAAAGTCCGGCAAGTACTGCTTCGTCAAACTCACCCATGGGCGGGTTAGCGCCACCATTAGCTTTTTGGGCAGCCAGGACATAGGGCGCCTTGGCAAAAGATGCCTCACGCAAGTTCATAATCATGAGCTTTGGACTCAATGGCTTTCCGGTATTCCAGGCGGGGCACTGCGACTGGCATCGGCCACACTCGGTGCAGGTAGCAAAATCCAGGGTGTCTTTCCAGGTGAAGTCCTCGATGCGGCCCACACCGAAGGTGGCATCGTCAGGGGGATCTTCAAAGTCCAGCGGCTTGCCATCGAAGTACATGGGTAGCAGTGGCCCTAAACCATTGGGGCGTCTAGAGAATGCCACGTTGATAGGGGCGACAAAAATATGCAGGTGCTTGCTGTGCAGCACCAGCAGTAGGAAGCCGAGGATGACAGCGATGTGCGAAAGAATGCCGAAGACTTCGATCCATTGAAGCGCGGTCTCACTCAGTGGAGACATCCACGAGGCGATGGTGTTGGACAGGAATGCGCCCGGGAAGTCACCGTAGAGCGCCAACTTTGCACCACGATAAATCTCCAGGGTCAACAGCACCAGGAAGATCATCAGCAAGACAACCCATGCCGGGCCGGTGTGCGAGCCGAAGAAGCGTGAATATCGACCCTTCTTTACGGGGTTGTTGGTCAATCGGATGAGGGCGAACAAAATGATGCCGACGAGAACCAAGATGACGAACAGGTCTTCTAGGAAAAGCACGATCGGCCAGGTGCCGATGACGGGGAACCAGAAGCCGGGGATAAATACTTCACCGAAAGCTTCAACGACGGTGATGCCGAGCACGATGAAGCCCCAGAAGGCAAAGACGTGTGCGATACCGGGCACGAACCATTGCAGCAGTTTCTTCTGTCCGAGGACCTCAACAGCTTCGGCGCGGGCACGACGCGGCAGGTGACCGGTGCGGTCAACCGCGGGCTGGCCGGAGCGAATGAGGGCATTGAGGAAAAGTGCGCGGCGCACGGCAAAGGCCAGGGCGACGACGATGATCGCCGTACCGAGGCTGAGACGGAAGATATCCACAGCATCCATGGGGTCAGGGTAACGCTCGTTTGCCAAGACGGCTCCCCGCACCGTCATTTAACGTCCGATATTTAAGTCCTTGTCGCCTGTCAGGTAACTAATCCGCCCGATTGCATAAGACTTGAGCCGACTTGACTCAAGAAAGTAATAAGTGCATACTAAAGATATCCCTAACAGCTCAAGAAAGAAGGAAACCCCTGATGGCCCGAGCAGTCGGCATCGACCTAGGCACGACCAACTCCGTCGTGTCTGTCCTAGAAGGCGGCGATCCCGTCGTCATCACCAACGCAGAAGGCGCCCGCACCACCCCCTCGGTTGTCGCCTTCGCGAAGAACGGCGAGGTGCTCGTCGGTGAGGTTGCCAAGCGCCAAGCGGTGACCAACGTGGACCGCACCATTCGTTCAGTGAAGCGCCATATCGGCACCAACTGGACCACTGACATTGATGGCAAGGCCTACACCGCTCAGGAAATCAGCGCACGTACGCTGATGAAACTCAAGCGTGATGCCGAGGCCTACCTTGGCGACACCGTCAACGACGCTGTCATTACCGTGCCCGCCTACTTCTCCGACGCCCAGCGTCAGGCCACGAAGGAGGCCGGCGAAATCGCAGGTCTGAACGTGCTGCGCATTATTAACGAGCCCACCTCAGCCGCACTCGCCTATGGCTTAGATAAGGGTGACGAAGAGCAGACAATTCTCGTCTTCGACCTTGGTGGTGGCACCTTCGACGTGTCACTGCTAGAAATCGGCGACGGCGTCGTTGAGGTCAAAGCGACCAGCGGTGACAACAACCTCGGTGGCGACGACTGGGACGACAAGATTGTCGAGTGGATGGTCGGCCAGTTCAAGAACGGCCACGGCATTGACCTGAGCAAAGACAAAATGGCCATGCAGCGCCTTCGTGAGGCTGCAGAGAAAGCCAAGATTGAACTGTCTAGCTCGATGCAAACCTCCATCAACCTGCCCTACATCACCGCCGGCGCTGACGGCCCGCTGCACCTCGACGAAAGCCTCAGTCGCGCACAGTTCGAACAGTTGACGCGGGATCTTCTTGACCGTACGAAGAAGCCCTTCGAATCGGTTGTGCGCGATGCTGGCATTAAGTTGGCCGACATCGACCAGGTGGTTCTCGTTGGCGGTTCCACGCGCATGCCCGCCGTTGCCGAATCGGTGAAGGAACTCACTGGCAAAGAGCCCAACAAGGGGGTCAACCCCGACGAAGTTGTTGCCGTCGGTGCAGCACTTCAGGCCGGTGTACTCAAGGGTGAGGTAAAAGACGTTCTCCTTCTCGACGTCACGCCGCTTTCCCTGGGCATCGAAACCAAGGGTGGAGTGATGACCAAACTGATTGAGCGCAACACAACTATCCCAACGAAGCGCAGCGAAACATTCACCACAGCCGACGACAATCAGCCCAGCGTGTTGATTCAGGTGTACCAGGGTGAGCGTGAGATGGCGGCGTACAACAAGCAGCTTGGCACTTTCGAGCTCACCGGCCTGCCTCCCGCACCCCGCGGCATTCCGCAGATCGAGGTGACCTTCGATATTGATGCCAACGGCATCGTTCACGTCGCTGCCAAGGACACGGCCACGGGCAAGGAACAGTCGATGACCATCAGCGGTGGAAGTGCGCTGAGCAAAGATGACATTGACCGCATGATGCGTGAAGCAGAGCAGCACGCTGACGAGGACAAGCGTCTACGCGAAGAGATTGAGGTCAAGAACACCGCTGAGGCGCTGGTGTACCAGACAGAGAAGTTCCTCAAGGACAACGAGGAGCAGATCCCTGCCGATGCCAAGGCAAATGTTGATGGTCCACTTGATGAACTGAAGAAGGCTATTGAAGCCAATGATCTTGAGGGCATGAAGAGCGCCACAGACAAGGTGGCACAGGCAAGTCAGACACTGGGTGCAGCCATGTATGCCACGGCTCAGCAGTCAGCGGGTGGCGAAGGTGCAGCCGAGGCTGAAGCCGATATGGCAGAAGACGATGTTGTCGATGCAGAAATCGTGGACGACGAAACCACTGACGAACAGAAGTGACGGGCGAAGACATGAACGACTCCGCGCCGGAGGGCGTAGCTGAAGAGCTCGAGGTTGAAATCGATGAGGTTGAAGCCAAAGTTGCTGAACTCACCGATGATCTTCGTCGCGTTCACGCGGAGTATGCCAACTACCGTAAGCGCGTCGATCGAGATCGGGAAGCGGCTCGGATCAGCATTATTGGCATGACGCTGGCCGAGTTACTTCCGGTCCTTGACGATATTGATCGAGCGCGTGAACACGGTGAACTGACCGGTGCGTTTAAGGCGGTCAGCGAAAACCTCGAGCAGATCGTTGAACGCCTCGGTCTGGAGCGGTACGGGACCGTCGATGATCCCTTCGATCCCCAAGAACATGAGGCATTAACCAGTGAAGAACGCGAGGGCGTCAGTGAACCCACAGTGGCCAGCGTCTATCAACCCGGCTACCGACATGGCGGGCGAGTATTGCGTCCGGCGCGAGTGGCCGTTGCTGGAGCGTGATGCATGAACAAGGATTGGGTAGATAAGGATTTCTACAAAGTTCTTGGTGTATCGAAGTCTGCATCCAGCGATGAACTGAAGAAGTCCTATCGCAAACTTGCACGGGAGTTTCACCCCGATAAGAACCCCGGAAACAAGACTGCCGAGGATCGTTTCAAAGAGGCGTCTGAGGCATACGACGTTCTCTCAGACGACAAAACGCGCAAGGAATACGACGAGGCGCGGGAACTGTTTGCCGGTGGTGGTTTCGGTGGCGGCGCAGGTGGCACGCGTGGCGGCGGTGGAAATTACGATTTCTCCGACATGTTCGGTGGTCAAGACGCCGACTTTGGCGACCTGCTCGGCGATATTTTCTCGCGTGGTCGCGGTGGTCGAAGTGGACGCCGAGCCCAGGCTGCACCCCGTCGCGGAGCAGATTTGGAAAGTGAAATCACACTGGCTTTCAAGGAGGCACTCGACGGTGTCACCGTGCCGTTACGGCTGTCTAGCGATGGTGCCTGCACGGTGTGCAGCGGAACCGGTGCTCGAGCCGGCACGGTGCCACACCTGTGCCCGACGTGTGAGGGCTCTGGTCAGACAGCGCGAAATGCTGGCGGTTTTGCGTTCGCGGAGCCTTGCCCTACCTGCCATGGTCGGGGACTCATCGTTGACGATCCCTGCACCACCTGTCAGGGATCTGGGCGTGGAGTGTCGTCGCGAACAGTGCAGGCACGCATTCCGGCCGGGGTAAAAGACGGTTCACGTATTCGTCTCAAAGGAAAAGGTGCACCCGGTGAACGCGGCGGACCCAACGGAGACCTCTTCGTGGTCGTGCATGTCACGGCTCATCCGGTGTTCACCCGCAAGGGCGATAACCTCACGGTGACCGTCCCGTTGACCTTCGCCGAGGCGGTGCTCGGGGCGAACATCAAGGTGCCCAACACTGACGGCTCAACCGTCACCTTGAAGATCCCTGCGGGCACAGCCAACGGCCGGACCTTTCGGGTGCGCGGGCGCGGCGTAACACGCAAGGACGGCACAAAAGGCGACCTCCTCGCTGCTGTTGATGTGGTTGTTCCTACTGCCCTCGATGATGCTTCTCGCGCAGCACTGATCGCATTCGCTGATGCGTCCGACCAGGGTGATCCACGCGAACAACTCCTCGCCTCGGTGGAAAAGAAGTAGACGCATGGAACACAACGAAGAAACCCCGGTGTATGCAATCTCAGTGGCGTCTCAACTCAGTGAGTTGCATCCGCAAACCCTGCGTCAGTACGACCGATTAGGTTTGGTGTCTCCGCAGCGTGCCAACGGCCGAAATCGGCTATACAGCATGCGTGATGTTCTTCGACTCCGCGAGATTGCTGAACTCTCCGCTGAAGGAGTTAACCTCGCCGGTATCCAACGTGTCCTCCAGCTCGAGGCAGAACGTGATCGCCTTCAGGGTGAACTGAGCCAACTACGCGAGGACCGACCCTCAACCGCTCTTGTGCTCTGGAACCCCAGGCGCCGCCGCCGGGCCTAGCCTGATCGAAACGTATAAGAAAGTAGTTGCACAACATGGATATTCAATTTACGACGCGGGCGCAGGAGGCCCTGGGCGCCTCGGTGCGGTTGGCTGCTGCGCAAGGTAATGCCCAGGTTGCGCCTCTACACATTCTTGATTCCCTGCTTCAACAGGGCGAGGGCATCGCCACGGCACTCCTAGCAGCGGTAGATGTTGATGTTCGAGCCATGACTGACAGTGTTCGAACTGCGGTGCAGGCGCTGCCCAGCGCCAGTGGTGCAACCGTTTCAGCACCTCAACTCAGCGCCCTGTCGTATGCCGTAATCGAAGTTGCTCGATCCGTGGCCAGTGAACGCGGCGATGAATACGTGAGTACTGAACACCTACTCATTGGCCTGGCGAGCAAGCCAGACTGTGCGGATCGCTTGATCCGTGCGGGCGCAACCCCTGAGGCTTTGCTTGACGAACTCAATCGACTCCGAGGAGGAGCGCGCGTGACATCACCTGACCCAGAAGGCACCTTCCAGGCACTAGAAAAGTACGGCGTTGATCTCACCGCCCGGGCGCGGGAGGGCAAGATCGATCCGGTTATTGGTCGCGACGAAGAGATTCGGCGCACCGTTCAGGTCTTGTCCAGGCGCACTAAGAACAACCCGGTGCTCATCGGTGATCCCGGCGTGGGCAAGACCGCAGTGGTGGAAGGCTTGGCCCGTCGCATGGTGGAAGGCGACGTACCCACTTCCCTGCAGGGAAAAACACTGATTTCCCTTGACCTTGGCGCCATGGTGGCGGGTGCAAAGTATCGCGGCGAGTTTGAAGAGCGTCTGAAGGCGGTGCTTGACGAGATCAAAGACAGTGACGGCCAGGTAGTCACGTTCATTGATGAGCTACACACGGTTGTTGGTGCAGGCGCTGGCGGGGATTCGGCAATGGATGCCGGAAACATGTTGAAGCCCATGTTGGCTCGCGGTGAACTGCGCATGATTGGTGCCACCACCCTCGATGAATATCGGGAGTACATCGAAAAAGATGCCGCACTGGAGCGTCGTTTCCAGCAGGTGCTTGTCGATCAACCCAGTGTCGAGGACACCATCGCAATCTTGCGTGGCATCAAAGAAAAGTACGAGGCCCACCACAAGGTGGTCATTGCAGATAGCGCTCTGGTGGCCGCCGCGACGCTGTCAGACCGCTACATCACCGCGCGCTTCCTACCCGATAAGGCCATCGACCTGATGGACGAATCGGCTGCTCGCCTGCGCATGGAGATCGATTCCTCTCCGGTTGAAATTGACGTGCTGCAGCGCCAGGTTGATCGCCTGCGCATGGAAGAACTTGCGGTGTCGAAGGAAACTGATGAGGCCTCGGTGGCTCGACTAGCCAAACTGCGTGCCGAGATAGCCGATAAGGAAGAAGAACTTGGTGGCCTGCGGTCTAAGTGGGACACCGAAAAGGCCGGGCTTGATCGAATCGGTGAACTGAAGGTCCTCATCGATGATCTGCGCGCAGTGGCCGATAAAGCCCAGCGCGCCGGCGACTTTGAACAGGCATCGCGCATCCTGTACGGCGAAATTCCGAAGTTTGAAGAGGAACTGCAACGAGTCTCGGCGGAAACCAATGCGCGTGAATCGTCCATGGTGCAAGAAGAGGTAACCGCTGATGACATCGCCGAGGTTGTTGCAACGTGGACCGGTATTCCGGCTGGACGCCTGCTTGAGGGCGAGTCGGAGAAGTTACTGCGGATGGAAAGTTATCTCGACCAGCGCGTGGTGGGCCAAGCCGAAGCGGTACGCGAAGTAAGCGATGCGGTCCGGCGAAGCAGGGCCGGAGTCGCTGACCCGAATCGTCCGACGGGGTCCTTTCTCTTTCTCGGGCCCACCGGTGTGGGTAAGACCGAACTGGCAAAAGCGTTGGCAGAGTTTCTATTCGACGATGAGCGTTCCATGGTGCGCATCGACATGAGTGAATACTCCGAGAAGCATTCCGTGTCGCGTCTGGTGGGTGCTCCTCCCGGCTATGTGGGCTACGAAGAGGGGGGTCAGCTCACCGAAGCAGTGCGCCGTCGGCCCTATTCGGTGATCCTTCTCGATGAGGTGGAGAAGGCGCACCCCGAGGTGTTCGACATTTTGCTGCAGGTGCTTGACGACGGCCGCCTCACCGACGGGCAGGGTCGCACGGTCGACTTTCGCAACGCCATCTTGATCCTGACCTCCAATCTTGGCTCCCAGTACCTCATCGACGTGTCGGTGCCGTTCCATGAGCGCAAAGAACAGGCGCTCAGTGTGGTTCGTCAACAATTCCGACCAGAGTTTTTGAACCGACTAGACGCCATGGTCATGTTCGAGCCACTTGACCGCGCCGAGCTAGAAAAGATCGCTGACCTTCAGGTCGATCAGTTGCAGCAACGGCTGGCAGATCGGCGGATCAGTCTTCAGATGAGTGCAGATGCCAAGGCTTGGCTGGTAAACAAGGGTTTCGATCCGGCCTATGGCGCTCGACCCCTGCGCCGACTCGTCCAGACCGCGATCGGTGATCCGTTAGCCAAAGAGATTTTGGCCGGGGCCGTGCACGATGGCGACACGGTTGAGATTTCCACCGCCGCTGATGGTGAGCGATTGCGGGTGACCACCCAGCGGTAACGCTTCGCCGGTCACGCCCGTAACGTGCAGGGGTGAGGTTGTCCCAGGCGGGTGTGTTGGCGGCGGCGATGTGTGCCGGTCTGCTGGCATCGCCAGTTTCGTCTTCGGCTGCCGTTTCGCTGCCTGCAATGTGTCGCAGCAGCCTCGCTGCCGTTGAGCGCTTCGACATGGATGTAAGTAAGTTGACGACCCGGGGTGTGCTGTTCCTTGATGACCGTGAAGTGATTGTGGACGGGCCGGGGGCGACCTGGGCGTTGTTCGATGAAGTCGACAACACGTGGAATAATCGGTTTCACGGGATGCAGTGGCTCATACCAGCGCAGCTAGCCGGAGTAGACGCGGTTGACCTCATGTTAAAGCGAGATCTGGCGCTGCCAGATGCTGGTGGTTTGGTAGACAACGCCACTCTCCGCGCGACTGGCTGGACCGCCGGTGCGCTGCGGATTCGACAGGGCGCGGTCAATTGTCTGTTTGAAATCACCGGAGATGAACGTCTGCGTCCGGCGATGGATGAACTCGTTGCGGCAAATCTTGACTCCGAGCGCTACCGAGGCCGCCCCCTAGATCAACCGCACAATCTGGGCGTGCTGGCCAATCTGGTTCTGCTTGACTCTGCCGAAACATTTGATGTGCCGCTGTGGCGTGACCTGGCTATCGCCCGCATGAAGGCGGATGCGGATTTCGTGTTCAGTGCCTGCGGTATGTCGGTTGAGCAGTCCACCGCTTATCACTTGCTCAACCTGAAGACCTGGCGGCGTGCCATGCGCAGCCTGGACGACACCGATGCACAAGCCATGGGAGGTGCAATTATTGCCGGCGAACGAGCGATTTCCGCCCTCACTCGACCCGATGGTGTGCTGGAATCGATCGGTGATGGAAATCAAAGCGATCAATCACAACGGCTTGCCGCACAGGAGCTTTCGGATTTTTCGCTGTGGTGCAAGGCACGAGGTTGGGCGGCTAACCGAAGTGTTGGTGCGGAGGAATCGGTTGATGACTCCGACATTCACTACACCCTACGATTCGGCCCTCGACGCAAAGGGCACGGACATAGCGATCATGGTTCACTCACCTGGTACGCCCTGGGAGTTCCGGTGCTTTCTGACCCGGGTCTGTTTGACAAGAAGCGCGATCAGCGATTTGCGCGGGCGCGTGGCACAGAATCACACAGCGTGTTCGTGCCTGAAGGACGCTCAATGCGCGCACCCACCATTGCTAGTCGAACACCCTCGATTGACGGTGTCGATTCGTTCCGGTTAAGGACCCGGTACAAGGACATTGTACGGACTAGGCAAGTGTCTGTATCGCTCACCGAACCCGTGCTGCGGGTGGAGGATTCTGGTGTGAGTCGTTTCGCGATGCGATGGCTGCAGCGGTGGCAACTAGACCCTGCCTGGCAGCGTGTTGATGCAACCAGCTGGCAGGATCCGATTGCGATGCACCCTGACGGTGTATGGCTCTATGTTGCCTGTCACGCGACTCGCACAGTACGCCCGGCCGTATGGTCGGTGGAAATGTTTCCGCAACGACGCAAAGCACACACGGCTATGTCGTTGGCGTGCGGAACCCGTGGTAAAGATGTCACGATGAAAACAGTTGTGATGGCGAGTCGCAAACAGGGCACCCTGGTGTGGGATCACGTCACGGACGCCTACACGATCGTTACTCCGGCAGTGTGAAATCCGCCGGGCCCTGCCCCGGTGGCACAAAATGGGCGGGAAACGCCACCCGGAATTGGACGGTGCGAGTGCTGCCACCGTCGTCACCGCCCACCGTCGCTCGTACGACGTAGCCACCGGGGCGGCCAAATTGGACCTCTCCGCCGACGGCCAACACACTGCGAATGTCGGCTCCGGGTGTTGAACCAGCAGGGCGGCCAGCTTCAACCTCTCCCTCGACCTTGAATAGCTCCTCACCATCTTCGTGCTCAACGATGATGGTGAGGGGGAAACTCCGATTGGTGTCGTTCCAGCCGATAAGCAGACTCACGCCAATGCCGAGGTGCACAGTGCCGGCATTCCCATTGGCATCGAAGGGCTGATCCACATCGGTCCAACCCGCACCCTGCAGGTAGAGCAGACCGTTGATCGCTTCGGCGTGGTGGGCAAGGGAGACGAACTCAATCGAGGGCATGGGGTTATCTTGCCTCATCCCACTACGCTGGGCCTATGTCTGCTCCTGCTAATCCGCTTGTTCTCCGCATGCGGCCACACGCGCGCAGTATTTTCGCGGAAATGTCGGGTCTGGCCCGTGCGGCCGGGGCGATTAATCTGGGTCAGGGTTTTCCCGATGAGGATGGCCCGGAAAACATTCGTGAGGCTGCGATCGAGGCCATCAGCGAGGGGCGCGGCAACCAGTATCCGCCAACCCAGGGCATCCCAGAGCTTCGCCAAGCAGTGGCAGATCACCAGAAACGCTTCTACGACATCGATGTTGATCCAGATCTGGGTGTGGTGGTCACGACCGGGGCGAGTGAAGCCATTCAGTCCACCCTGCTGGCACTGTGTGAGTCCGGCGATGAAGTGGTTGTTTTTCAACCCTGGTTCGACCTATATGGCGCCGGTATCGATCTAGCTGGCGCCACCTTGGTCAATGTGCCCTTAAGTGCCCCAGATTTTCGCCCCAACATAGATGCGGTCCGAGCTGCGGTCACTGATCGCACCAAAATTATCCTGGTTAACTCACCGCACAATCCAACAGGTGCGGTATTCACCAGAGACGAAATGGCTGCCATTGCGCAGATCGCGATGGACAACGACCTCATCGTGATCTCCGATGAGGTGTACGAGCACCTATGGTTCGACCAGCACCGGCACGTACCCATGGCCACCATCCCCGGTATGGCTGAGCGCACCATCACCATTGGCAGCGGCGGGAAGATGTTCTCCCTCACCGGGTGGAAGGTCGGTTGGGCGAGTGGCCCGGCACACCTGATCGCCGCGGTTCGCACTATTCGCCAGCACCTTTCTTTCGCTTCGGGCGGACCATTCCAATATGCCTTCGCCTATGGACTGTCATTGCCAGACGAATACTTTGAGGGTTTGCGATTGTCTATGCAGCACAGGCGCGATCTACTTACCGCGGGCCTGACTGACATTGGCTTCACCGTCAACCCATCTCACGGCACATATTTCTTAACTTCAGACCTAGGGCCCTATGGCGTGACCGATGCCAATGACCTAGCACTGTGGATGCCAGAGCATGTCGGTGTCGCTGTCATCCCGCTACTCAACGCCGGTCGTGCACCTGCGACCCCGCAAACATTGCGGTGGGCCTTCTGCAAGGCTGAACCCACCCTTGTTGAAGCGTTAGACCGACTACGAAAGGCAGCGCCATGAGAATCGCCATCGGCAGCGACCACGCGGGCTTTCCGCTCAAGCAACCACTCATGCAGTGGTTAGAAGAACAGGGTCATACGGTGCTGGATGCCGGTACGGATTCGCTCGAACGCACCGACTACCCGATTTACGGTGCTGAAGTAGGCCGACTTGTTGGCGATGGCGAGGCCGACTTTGGTGTGGCTGTGTGCGGAAGCGGACAGGGTATTTGTATGGCGGTCAATAAGGTTGATCACGCTCGCGGTGGCATTCTGCGCGATCTTTACGACGCTGAAATGACGCGGCGCCACAACAACGCAAACGTGGCCTGCCTCGGTGCCCGGGTAACGCCGATTCCTACCGCCAAGGAGCTATTGCGTATCTTCCTCGCTACGCCCTTCGACGGTGGACGGCACGAAGCCCGCGTCGAGCAACTGCGTTGAGGATTGCAGCCCATAGTCTGAGCACGTCCAAAGGAGGATCTTCATGGTGGTCTCACCCGACTCTGCCCGTGGTGCAGAGGTTTATGCCCTTGATCGCGAGTACGTCTTTCATTCTTGGAGCGCGCAGGGTGCCATCACGCCGCTGCCCATCCAGGGCGCTGAGGGCAGTTATTTTTGGGACTACGAGGGCAACCGATACCTGGACTTCTCCAGTCAGTTAGTCAACGTCAATATTGGCCATCAGCATCCCAAAGTTATTTCCGCCATTGCCGAGCAGGCACAACGTCTGGCCACGATCGCACCCCAGCACGCCAATGACATGCGCGGTGAAGCAGCCCGACGCATCGTTGACCTAGCCGGGGAGCGCCATCGCATGGTGTTCTTCACCAACGGTGGCGCCGATGCGGTGGAAAACGCTATCCGTATGGCTCGCATTCACACCCATAAGCACAAGGTGCTGTCCTTCTACCGCTCCTACCACGGCAACACCGGTGCAGCGATTCAAGCTACTGGAGATCCCCGACGCTGGCCCAATGAATATGCCGCGCAGCAGGTGCACTTCTTCGGCCCGTACGCCTACCGTTCCCCGTTCTGGTCTGATTCCCCCGAACAAGAATCTGCTCGAGCGCTGGAGCACCTTGAGCAGGTCATTATTTTTGAGGGTCCCCAAACGATCGGTGCGATCCTGATTGAATCGGTGGTGGGCACCGCTGGTGTCCTGGTGCCACCGCCGGGCTATCTCGAAGGTGTCCGGGCCCTGTGCGACAAGTACGGAATTCTGTGGATCGCCGACGAGGTGATGAGCGGATTTGGCCGCACCGGTGCGTGGTTCGCCTGGCAGAACTGGTCGGTTGAACCTGATCTCATCACGTTCGCGAAGGGTTCTAATTCTGGCTACATCCCGGTGGGTGGCGTCGTGATCTCAGGCGAGGTTGCCGATACGTTCCGCGACAAGGTATTTCCCGGGGGCCTCACCTATTCAGGCCATCCGATCGCTGCGGCATCCATTGTTGCCTCCATCGATGCGATGAAGGAGGAGGGCATCGTGGAGAACGCAGCATCCATCGGTCGCGATGTACTTGCACCGGGCCTAGCCGAACTTGCCGAAAAGCACCCGGTGATTGGTGATGTGCGCGGGCTCGGTGTGTTTTGGGCGCTCGACCTGGTTAAAGACCGGGCCACGCGTGAACCCCTGGCCCCCTACGGCGGAACATCAGCCGCGATGGGCCAGTTGGTATCAGAATGTCGTGCTCGCGGGCTCATGCCCTTCACCAACTTCAACCGGTTGCACGTGGTGCCTCCGTGCACGGTGACGGTGGATGAAGCCAAGGCAGGTTTGACGATTTTGGATGAGGTCTTCTCTGTCATTGATGCCCACTACGAGGGTTAATTAATCAGTAAGGGGTCTGCGCCCTGCACCACCGTGCCGGAATCGCGCACGCGAACGTTGTAAAACCCCGATCGGCTCGGCACCGATACCGAGATCTGGGTGCCAACTGCACGCACCGTGCTGGTGGTGACACGCTTACCGCCGCGCAAAATGATGAGGGTGGTGCCCACCGGCCACGCCCCGGGCGCAATGGTCAGCAGCAGATCTTGACCCTGTCGTTTCGCCTCGGTAACAGCGAAGGGCAACACGGTGATGTCGATTTTCTTGCGAGGTAGCGAGCCCACCACGAGTTGATAGTTTTTCGATGCAGAAGTGATGCGCGCGCGAATGTCGACCACCCGCAAAGATCCATTTTCATCAACGCTGCCGAGCGCAAGCACTTCATCCCCCCACAGCACCTGGGCGAGAGTGCCCGATGCGACGCCTGCTGTATTGGCCGTGAGTGAGAACGGTTGCTCTGCGCTGAATTGAGTTGACGGCACCGGCGACTCCACCCGAACGCGTGGCTGGCGCACCCCTACCGACGTTGTCGCCCGCCCGATGGGTGCGGCGAACGAAGCCACCGGCTCGCCGGCGGCACATTGGTACTGGTTAATGAGCGGGTCGCACGCAGGTTGATCACCACGGGCGGTGATGTTAAGACGGGACCCTTCACCAGGAACCGTTGCGAACTCCGCGGCAGCGGTACCGCTGTCGTCGGTGAGTAAAACAGCACGTCGGGTGCCATTGAAAAACCGGCCCGGGCCATCTTCTGGAGTGGTCAAAATGACAGCAACACCGGCTACCGGATTGTTGAATGCATCGGTCACGGCAACGATCGCGGTCACCGGCTTGCCCGCACGCACCCGCTCAACCTCGGTACGCACCTCCACATTGCGCGCTGCGGCAGGGCTCGTGACGACGGTGACATCGGCTGATTCGCTGTTCTTCCCGCGTGCGGTCACCGTGACCTGACCTGCGGTTGTGCCCAGCAGGAACACACTGGCCACGCAGCCATCGCCCCCGGCCACGGTGAACACGGTCACCTGGTCGGGCGCCTGCGACCAGGGGTCATCCAGCCGCTCGATGAAGTGTGCGCCGGGAGCGGTGAACGTGACCGGTGCGTTGGCGGTACTGGCCCGCACGCTCACCTGCACTACCGAGGGCCGATCAAGGGGTCCGGCGGTGAGCCCGGCGAAGGGCACGGTGAGCGTGGTGGCGAAGGTGGCGGCGCTGACCTGATCGAAGGTCAAGCCGAAGATCTGGGGTGGCTGCCCAGCGGTGGCATCGGCGCACAAAGTTGGCATCGGACTGGCGCTCGTGGAGTCGGTGGGGTCAACCGTGGAGTTTTCGCCCGTGCAGGCGCTCACCCCGAGGAGTACCAGCGTCAAGATGACGGCGTTGGTCGAGCCACGCATGCGAACACCTTAGATCGGATAGGCGCCCGATAGTGTTCAACATCGTGAAGATCCTCCTGGTGGGTTCTGGCGCACGTGAGCATGCGTTGCTGCGTGCCTTGATAGCCGGCGGCGACGAAGTAGTCGTGGCCCCGGGCAACGTCGGAATGACCGAGGCGGCTGCTCGATTTCCGCTGAATGTCTCCGATGGGCAGGCAATTGCTGACCTTGCGGAGACCGAAAGTGTCGATCTGGTCGTGATCGGCCCAGAGTTACCCCTGGTGAACGGCGCAGCCGATGCTGTCCGAGCGCGTGGGATCGCCTGCTTTGGCCCATCAGCTGAAGCCGCGCTACTTGAAGGCAGCAAAGCTTTTGCCAAGCAGGTGATGGCCGCTGCCGGGGTTCCCACCGCGATGGCCAGAGTGTGCACCAACCAGACCGAGGTCGAGTCTGCCCTTGACGCTTTTGGCCCACCGTTCGTTGTTAAGGATGATGGTTTGGCCGGCGGCAAGGGCGTGGTAGTTACCGACGACCGAAGGATCGCTGGTGAGCACGCAGCGGTGTGCCTGCAGCGCCATGGCGAAGCCGCGGTGGTCATTGAGGAATACCTCGACGGACCTGAGGTGTCCCTGTTTGCCATCACCGACGGTGTCACCGTCGTGCCACTGCAGCCGGCCCAGGATTACAAGCGCCTCGGTGACGGTGACGCAGGCCCCAACACCGGCGGTATGGGTGCGTATTCGCCGCTGCCCTGGGCACCGGAGGGTCTCGTCGACGACATCGTCGCGCGCGTGATTCAGCCCACCATCGACCGGATGCGTCTTGACGGCGTGCCCTTCGCAGGACTTCTCTATGCCGGCCTCGCACTCACCTCGCGGGGACTTCGGGTAGTGGAGTTCAACGCTCGGTTTGGGGACCCAGAAACCCAGGCGGTGCTGGCTCGCCTCGAGTCACCGCTGGGCCCGCTTCTGTTCGCTGCGGCCACCGGGACTTTGGCCGAGGTGGCGCCACCGCGCTGGTCTAATGATGCCGCGGTTGTGGTGGTGCTAGCCGCAGCAAACTACCCGCAGGCGCCGCGCCTGGGTGATGAAGTGTGCGGAGTGGAACAGGCCGACGCCCTCGTTGACGTTGCGGTGCTTCATGCCGGAACTGAGGTTGCTGATGGTCGACTCCTTTCAGCCGGCGGCCGGGTACTCACGGTGGTGGGCTGCGGTGCCAACCTGTCCGATGCACGCGAGCGCGCATATGCGGCACTCGACCACATCACGCTGGCAGACAGCCAGTTTCGGCGTGATATTGCACTAAATAAGGATTAGTCAGGGGTTGATGAGGGAGTGAGCCAGGTGCCTGAAGACAGTTCGGTATATCCCGATGTGCTGGCGCAGCGCTATGCCTCAGCACGCATGCGGTTGATCTGGTCGCCCGAGGAGCGGGTGCGCAGCGAACGGCAATTGTGGCTGGCCGTGCTCACCGCGCAGGAGCAGTTGGGGGTGTCGGTTCCCGCTGGAGCGATCCAGGCTTATCAAGCAGTGGCGGCGCAGGTAGATCTTGCGTCCATTTCCGCACGCGAACGGGTAACGCGTCATGACGTGAAGGCCAGAATTGAGGAGTTCAATGCTCTTGCTGGTTTCGAGTCGATTCACCTAGGCATGACGAGTCGGGACCTCACCGAAAACGTCGAGCAAATGATGATCCGTGCATCTTTAAAGGTGGTTCGAGACAACTGTGTTGCTGCGCTCGCTCGGCTCAGCGACCTTTCTATCCGGTTTAATGATCAACCCCTGACGGGTCGGTCGCACAACGTCGCCGCTCAAATGACCACGCTGGGTAAACGCTTTGCCAGTGCAGCTCAGGAACTTCTTACCGCCTACGACCGACTAACCACACTCTTGCAGCGGTACCCACTTCGGGGAATTAAAGGTCCGGTAGGCACGGCCCAAGACATGCTCACGTTGCTGGGTGATGACCTACAGCGGCTCGCTCAACTTGAGCACGCGGTCATGACACATCTGGGGTTCACCGACGTCCTCGACAGTGTCGGCCAGGTGTATCCGCGGTCCCTGGACTACGACGTTGTATCGACGCTGGTTCAGGTAGCCGCAGGGCCCAGTAGCTTGGCAACGACGGTGCGTCTGATGGCCGGCGGCGAACTTGTTACCGAAGGGTTTCGGCCCGGCCAGGTTGGCTCCAGTGCAATGCCGCACAAAATGAACTCCCGCTCCAGTGAACGCATCAACGGTTTCGCGGTCATCCTGCGCGGATACGCATCCATGGTGGGTGAACTTGCCGGTGGCCAATGGAATGAGGGTGACGTTGCCTGCTCGGTCGTGCGACGTGTGGCGCTGCCCGATGCCTTTTTCGCCGTCGACGGTTTATTCGAGACGTTCTTGACCGTGCTCGACGAGTTCGGCGCCTATCCGGCTGTCATCGAGAAAGAGTTGGCGCGGTACCTGCCATTCCTGGCCACAACGCGAGCACTGATGGCGGCGGTGCAAGCAGGGGTGGGCAGAGAGACCGCACACGAAGCCATTAAGGAACATGCGGTGGCGGTGGCACTCAACATGCGTGAGGGTGGGGCAACGAATGACCTGGTTGATCGGTTGTCTACCGACCCCCGCCTTGCCACCGTGCCACCGGACACCTGGGTGCATTTGTTGGCAGACCCCATGAGTTTCGCCGGTGCGGCAACGAGTCAGGTCGGTCGAGTGGTCGAACGGATCAGCGCGATCGTGGCTGCCCACCCCCAGGCTGCTGCGTACGCACCGGCATCGATCCTTTAGTTGAGTGAGAGACTGCACACGTGTCGATTACCCCAGATGATGTGCAACTACCCGAGGGCTACACACATCTGTACTCAGGCAAGGTGCGCGACCTTTATCGGTCGCCTGAGGGGCGGCTGCTTTTCGTTGCCTCCGACCGAATTTCTGCCTACGACTGGGTGTTGCCGTCCACGATTCCAGACAAGGGCAAAATTCTCACCAGCCTGAGTCTGTGGTGGTTTCACCAGTTCGAAGGAGTGGTGCCTAACCATGTGGTGTCCACGCACGTTCCCGCTGTCGTTGCTGGGCGAGCGATGCTGTGCCAAGAACTGGAAATGATGCCCATCGAATGTGTCGTGCGCGGCTATCTCGCCGGGTCGGGGTACACCGACTACCTCGCGACCCGCCAGATCTGTGGCAAAGGGCTACCTCCCGGTTTGAAGGAGGGCTCCCAGCTGCCCGTACCCATTTTCACCCCGGCCACTAAGGCGGCTCTCGGTGATCACGACCAAAACATTACCTACGACGAAGTGATCACCACGGTGGGGCAAAACGAGGCGCAGGACTTAAAACGTCTATCGGTTGATGTCTATGAGCGTGCTGCTGAAATTGGGGCACGTCGGGGTTTAATCCTGGCCGATACGAAATTCGAATTCGGTATTGCCCAAGAGGGTCGATATCGCGGGCACATGGTGCTGGCCGATGAGGTGCTCACCCCGGACTCTTCGCGTTGGTGGCCCCAGGATGTTTGGCAGCCGGGGCAACCTCAGCCATCCTTTGATAAACAGTTTGTTCGCGATTGGCTGATGTCGCCGGAGTCGGGGTGGCACAAAGACAGTGGAGAACCCCCGCCTGCGCTGCCGGAAAAAGTGATCGAGCAGACGCGCGCAAAGTATGTTGAGGTCTACGAGCGGCTCACCGAGGAGAAATTTCATTGAGCCGATGGTTGTTGACCGGTGGTGCGGGTTACATCGGCGCGCACGTACTGCGAGCGCTGCAGGTAGCTGGCAATGATGTTGTTGTCTACGACGATTTGTCCACCGGCCTGGCCCAGCGAGTACCCAGCGACGTTCCCATGATCTGCGCCAGCGTGTTAGACCTCCCAGAACTCACGCGGGCAATGCGAGACCATCAGGTAGACGGTGTGATCCACCTGGCCGCAAAGAAGTCGGTAAGTGAATCCGTGGCACACCCGTTGCGTTACTACCGCGAAAACGTCGGTGGCATCAACACAGTTCTCCTCGCCATGGCTGAGGTTGGCGTTCGCCATATCGTGTATTCCTCCTCCGCCGCGGTTTACGGAGAACCGCCATGGTCACCGATCCGTGAGGACACTCCGTGTGCGCCGATTTCGCCCTACGGTGAAACGAAACTTATTGGCGAGTGGCAGGTGCGTGCCGCAGCAGAACCCCTTGACCTGTCCTGGGTGGCCCTGCGCTACTTCAACGTTGCGGGTGCCGTATCGGCAGATCTTGCCGATACCAGCGTGGCCAATCTGGTTCCCCTGGTATTCGCGGCCATTGATGCCGGGGAACGGCCACTGGTTTTTGGCACCGACTATCCGACCCCGGATGGCTCGTGTATTCGCGATTACATTCATGTGGTGGATCTGGCTGATGCCCATGTGGCGGCCGCTGAGTACTGCCTGCGCGAACGTGCCCAGGACGTGTTCAACGTGGGCCGAGGCGATGGCGCTTCCGTATGGGAAGTGATGGCTGCCGTATCTGCGCAGGTGGGCCATGATGTTAATGCCGAAGCCGCACCACGTCGGGCAGGTGATGCGCCTGAACTTGTGGCATCGGTCGAACGCATCAACGCACAGCTTGGATGGCAGGCATCACGATCGTTGGCCGACATTGTTCGCAGGTCGCTAGAATAAAGTGACCATGACCTCGGCAACGCCACCTCCGTCCCTCGGGGTTGTTCTACGTCCCGGCTCTGACGGGCGAGTGAGTTCTACGCGCATCGGCCAAGATGTTGTGGCTGTTGCCGCCGCGGCTGCGGATATGGATCTCAGTGATTGTGTCCGCGGGTATTCCCGCTGGCACCGCGACTACATTGAGGCTTACCGGGCATTGCTCACCTCTGCCGCCCACGACGCTCACGGTGCCGCGGCGATGTCCAAGGCCGGCGCTGAAGAGCTAATTCGTCAAGCAGGAATTCAAGACGAAGACGAAATGGTTTCGGTTGCCGAAGGTTTCAGCCGTCCGAATGAGCCGCTGTACGACACGCTAGTGGCCGGTGGGCAGGCCATGCGAGAGCGCGATTTTTCAGTGCCTTATCAAGGCCGGCGGCTCTTTGGCGACGAACTGCGCGCACAGTTGCATCGCTGGGTCGACCGTGGCATTGCCGAACCAAGTTTTGCTGAAGCGGTTGAGTTGGTGATGGATAACCCAGACTGGCTGGACCTCAGCGACGTAGATGTTGCGGTCATGGGTGCGGGTGCTGAGATGGGTCCTACCCGTTCACTACTGCGCTGGGGTGCTCGCGTTCACGCCGTGGACCTGCCCAGACCTGCTCTGTGGCAACGACTTCTTGACACCACCCGGGTAACGGCCGGCACTTTGCATTTACCCATCCAGCAAGGCACCATGCCATCGAAATGGCGCGACGGATATCGGTTAAATCTTGACGATGATGCACAAGCGGCTGCCCTCGCGGGGGCAGACCTACTGGGCAAAGCACCGCAGGTGCGCGACTGGTTCGCCCGCATCCAGCGACCCATGGTGGTGGGGAACTACACGTACGCCGATGGCGTGACGCACGTTCGGTTGTCTGTTGCGGCCGACGCGATTATGACCGACCTGGCCCAACGCTTCCTAGGTTCCACCATGGCCTATCTCGCCACACCGACCGATGTGTTTATGGTGCCTGAAGAGGCCGTCATTGAATCTCGCCGACGTTGGCAGCATCGCGGCGCTGGGCGGATGCTGCAGGCACCGTTGCGGTTGGCCCGACAATTCGCGCCCAACTACCCAACGACGGTGACGACCACCACCGGGCGCATCGTGGGGGTTAACGAT
Source organism: Candidatus Nanopelagicales bacterium (assembly GCA_030728405.1). Classification (GTDB taxonomy): domain Bacteria; phylum Actinomycetota; class Actinomycetes; order S36-B12; family S36-B12; genus CAIXFB01. The sequence goes on from JANQZS010000023.1 coordinate 28,254, forward strand.
GCCCTCGTGCGTCAGCAGGGCCCCAACTATGCCTTGGCCAAGCGATTTCAGCGCTGGCGAGCAACGACATTGCGTGATCAAGGCCATCGAGTTTCTCTCAATATCGCACCGGCTACCCGCACAGAGTCGGTGGTGAAGAACAAGGCGCTTGCCGCTGCCTATGCCGGTGCGGGCCGATTTGGGGTGGAGGTGTTTGAACCGGCCACCTCGACCACCCTCATGGCGGCGTTGCTCGTTCATGACCTGCGCAATCCCGACGCGCCCGCTAATCCAGATGTCGTGCTCGATCATCCGCTAGACCTGTTCATTCAAGGGGCAAATCATGGTGGATTGTGGCGGGTGGCCTACGCTCCACGCTCCATTCTTGGCATCGCGGCGCTCTTGGGCATGTTTGAGTCTCGCGCCTAATTGTTGCCAGAGCGATGTTAGGTGAGGGAATTTGTGTCAATAATGACGACATGAATGACGACAGGGGCGTAATCCGGTTGGCTGAGATAACAGAGCGCGTCATCGAAACGACTTTCTTGGAAGCCCTCGTGTTCGACGCTAGGGCCGGAGCCATCGTGTCATTCAGTGGCAATGTCCGTGATCATGACCACGGACGATCCGTGCGCACCCTTTCCTATGAAGGTCACCCCTCTGCTCAAGCGGTGCTTACTGAGATTGCTGACGAAATTGAAGCGCGATTCGATGTGGTCAGGTTGGCCGTTTCTCACCGCATCGGTCCAATCCCGATGGGTGAGGCTGCCTTGGTCGCGGTCGTGGCCACCGTCCACCGAGGTGAAGCGTTTGCCGCCTGCGAAGAATTGGTGAACACCGTGAAAGAGAGACTTCCGGTGTGGAAGCATCAAATCTTTACCGATGGAACTGAAGAATGGGTGAACTGCGCATGAGTACCGACCTAGGTATGCCCACCCCGGCTCTTGGCGAGGCCACCGGATCGCTCGTGGACAGCTACGGACGTGTCCACCGTGATCTGCGCGTGTCGGTGACCGATAGGTGCAACCTGCGGTGCACATATTGCATGCCACCTGATTTCGCCGATTGGATGCCCGGTGATCACCTGCTCAGCATCGATGAACTCATGACGGTGATTGAGGTGGCTATCTCGCAGGGGATCGAAAGTATTCGACTCACCGGCGGTGAGCCGCTGATCCGTCCCGACATCGTGGACATCGTCGCGCGCATCAATGCACTCCCGCAACCGCCTCGCATCACCTTGACCACCAATGCGCTGCGACTGGCGAGCATGGCCCAACCCCTTGCCGACGCGGGGCTGGAGCGAGTCAACATCAGTCTTGACACCCTCGACGCCGATCGATTCACCAAGTTGACATTTCGAAATCGCTTCACCGATGTGATCGCCGGAATCGATGCTGCCCTGGCCGCTGGCCTCAATCCGGTCAAGGTGAACACGGTGCTGATGCGGGGCATCAATGACGATGAAGCAATCGCCATGCTGCGTCACTCCCTCGACAATGGCTGGCATCTTCGGTTCATCGAGCAGATGCCGCTGGACGCCCAAGGTTCCTGGGATCGCGAACAGATGGTGACGGCCGAAGAGATCCATGAACTTCTCGAATCTGAGTTCACCTTGACCCCGAAGCCCGGACGCGGATCTGCCCCGGCAGAGGAGTTCGTGGTTGATGAGGGCCCCGGCACCGTGGGCATCATTGCCAGTGTGAGTAAACCGTTTTGCTCCGCGTGTGACCGTCTTCGACTCACCGCCGATGGCCAACTCAGGAACTGCCTTTTTGCCCGGGATGAAACGGACATCCGCGCTACACTGCGCGATGCAACCATGTCTGAGGCAGACCGCAGGGAACGCATCGCCGGGCTGTTCGCGCAGTCAACAATGGCTAAATTGCCCGGCCACGGCATCAACGACCCTTCATTTATTCAGCCGGATCGCCCCATGAGCGCGATTGGCGGCTGAAATGTCGGCCGAGGTGCACTTCTTCGCAGCCGCCCGAGCCGCCGTGGGAGCTTCGGTTCTCCAGGTGCCACCAGGAACTCTCAACAACGTGCTCAATCGCGTTGAGGCGGAAAATCCCGGTTTCGCCACGGTGCGCCCCCAGTGTTCCTTCCTGATCGATGGCATCGCCTCGTTAGATCCAGAGCAGAGCGTGGACGATGGGGCCCGGCTAGATGTGCTGCCCCCCTTTGCCGGTGGCTGAGACCCCTCAACGCCCTTGAGAAAGCCCCGGTACGACTGCGGATAAGTGGGATCGGTCAATTTCGCTAATGCTCCCCCGACGTCTAGTCAGCGCATGTAGGGTTAGTAAAAATTGTTCGATGTATTTTTTCATTGCTGCAGCACCTAACCCCATACTGCTTTTCGCGGAGGATTTGTGGAACTAGAAAATACCTTTGTCGTCCCCGCCGATATGGACACGGCCTGGAAAACACTTCTTGACGTGGAAGCCATCGCTCCGTGCATGCCAGGGGCAACGCTGACCTCATTCGATGGCGATAACTTTGCCGCGACCGTGAAGGTGAAGCTTGGTCCGGTCACCATGAACTTCGCTGGTGAAGGCTCTTTTGTTTTGATCGACGACTCCACTCACACCGCCAAGATTGATGCCACGGGCAAGGAAACCAAGGGGGCGGGCACCGCCGGGGCGAAGGTAACCGCCACACTCACCGAAGAGAGCCCTACCACCACTCGTGCAACGATTATCACGGACTTGACGGTGACCGGTAAGGCCGCGCAGTTTGGCCGAGGAGTGATGGCTGATGTGTCCAAGCGACTTATCGGCCAGTTCGCTGACAACCTGGAGAAAGTCATCGTGGCTCGTCAGTCACCCTCAGTTGAAGAACCAGCCGATGCAGCACCGGCAGCGGGTCAACCGGTGGCTGCTCCCAACCCGGCCAGTCCGGCTCCGCAATTGAATAACGACGCGCTAGATCTGGGCAACGCGGCTTTGGTTCCAGTGCTGAAAAGAGTGATTCCCGTGCTGGTCGGCGTTGCGTTCGTGGGCGTCGTCATCTGGTGGGTCGCCCGTCGTCGACGTTAGGTAGAACACTTCAGAAGAAGGGAAAAAGAATGCAAACACCAGCTCCCACGGACTATGTGCGGGCAACTTCGGTTTCACATGCCATTAGTTTGCTCGAAGAACATGGCGAGGAGTCTCGAATTCTGGCCGGCGGTCACAGTCTGCTGCCCATGATGAAGTTGCGCATCGCCCGTCCAGAGATGCTTATCGACATCAATGAACTTGATGAACTACGCGGCATTCGAGTTGATGGCGATGAACTCGTGCTCGGCGCCATGGTCACCCACCGCGAGGTGTTGGAGTCACCAGTGCTGTTCGAGCACTACGCGATCTTCCGCGAATGCGAAAAGGTAATTGCTGATCCCCTCGTGCGCAACCGCGGCACGGTAGGTGGATCTATGTGCCAGGCAGATCCATCCGAAGATCTCTCTGCCGTTGGGTCTGCGCTGAGGGGATCCGTGGTGATCCAGGGGGCATCAGGGACTCGGACTGTGCCGCTGCGGGAATTCCACGAGGGACCGTATGAGACACAGGTTGAACCGGCTGAGATTATGACGGAGGTTCGCTTCCCTATTCGTCCAGGCGCTGGAAGCGCCTACGAGAAAGTGGAGCGGCGAGTCGGTGACTGGCCGGTCTGTTCGGCCGGTGTCTATGTCGTTGTTTCTGACGGACTCGTCACCGACTGTGGAATCGGACTCACCGCCGTCAGCGCTGAGCATTTCTGTGCACCTGCTGCCGAGGCGTTCTTGATCGGCAAGGCCCCCACGGAGGACAATCTTCGTTCAGCCGCCCAGTTAGCCGCCGACGCTGCTGATCCGTCCTCAGATCAGCGTGGACCTGCTGACTACAAGAAGCACCTTGCCAATGAACTCACGTATCGCGCTTTAGTCCGCGCCGCTGCTGCAAGCCAGGGAGCATGACATGCAGGTATCGATGAACATAAACGGCGAGCCGGTCACCGCCGATATTGAAGCACGTAAACTACTGGTGCACTTCATTCGTGAGGATGCCGGTCTGCGTGGCACTCACTGGGGATGCGATACCTCCAATTGTGGGACGTGCACTGTGTGGGTTGACGGCGAAGCGGTGAAGAGTTGCACGGTCTTGGCGGCGCAGGCAGACGGTCACGAAGTGCGAACCGTCGAAGGGCTTGAAGGTGCCGATGGCCTTGATCCTGTTCAGCAGGGATTCATCGAGTGTCACGGTCTGCAGTGTGGGTTTTGCACTCCGGGGATGCTGATGACGGCACGTTGGTTCCTTGACCGGAATCCGAGTCCGACGAAAGATGAGATTCGCGAAGCAATCTCGGGCCAGATCTGTCGGTGCACGGGTTACAAGAACATTGTTGACGCGATCCATTGGGCTGCAGAGCATCCCCGGACGAATGAGGTAACCGCATGACCGCTGTTGAGGAAGTTCCCCTGAGCCCTGCTGGAAACCCCATCGGTTTCGGCAACATGAAGCGTGTTGAGGATCAACGTTTTGTGCGCGGTCAGGGCAACTACGTCGATGATGTAAGCCTCCCCGGCATGGTGCATGGAGCAATTTTGCGTAGCCCTTTCGCCCATGCGCGAATAAATGGAATTGACACATCGAGAGCCGAGCAGTTGCCAGGTGTTCTCGCCGTGATCACCGGAAAGGTCCTCGAGGGCATCCCACGACCAGATCTGCTGGGCGACAACTTTGCCTGGATGCCCACGCTTTCTTATGACACGCAGGCGGTCCTGGCCACCGACAAGGTGCGTTTTCAGGGTCAGGAGGTGGCATTTGTTATCGCCACCGATCGTTACATTGCAAAGGATGCTCTAGAACTCATTGACGTCGACTACGAACCGCTTGAACCGGTGATGGATGCCAAGCGCGCCATGGAACCTGGCGCGCCCATTATCCGTGATGACAAAGGTCAGCAAGACAACAGCATCACCGACGTTCATGGCCATAAGGACTGGGAGTCAGGCAATGCCATCGGCACCGCCGAAGCGATCGCTGCAGCTCAGGCCGACCCTGATTGCGTGGTTGTGACGCAGGAGGTCATGTACCCACGCGTTCACCCTGCACCCATGGAGACGTGTGGCTCAGTTGCATTCCTGGACAAGGTGACCGGGCAGTTAACGCTGTACACCACCAGTCAGGCACCCCACGCCCACCGTACGGTTTACGCGATGGTGGCGGGTCTACCCGAGCACAAAATTCGCGTGATCAGCCCCGATATCGGCGGCGGTTTCGGGAACAAGGTCGGCATTTATCCCGGCTACGTCCTGTCGATTGTGGGATCCATCGTTACCGGTAAGCCGGTGAAGTGGATGGAGGACCGCAACGAGAACCTCACCTCGACATCCTTCGCACGCGATTACCACATGACGGGCACGATCGCGGCGACCAAGGAGGGTAAAATCTTGGCGGTGGACGTCGACGTCCTCGCCGATCACGGTGCGTTCAATGGGGTGGCCCAGCCGACAAACTATCCGGCCGGCTTTTTTCACATTTTTTCCGGTTCCTACGACTATCCGAACGCGCACTGCAAGGTCACGCCGGTGTACACGAATAAGGCGCCCGGTGGCGTTGCCTATGCCTGTTCGTTCCGGATCACCGAGGCGGTCTATTTGATCGAGCGCCTCGTCGATTGCCTCGCAGCGGAATTAGGCATGGATCCGGCAGAACTTCGGCTGAAGAACCTGCTCCGGCCCGAACAGTTCCCGTATACCTCGCCCACCGGCTGGGTCTATGACTCAGGCCAATATGAAAATACAATGCGCCTCGCACTGGAAATGGCCGACTATGACCAGTTGCGTCGGGAGCAAGCGGAGAAACGTGCCCGAGGGGAATACATGGGTATTGGCCTGTCGTTCTTTACCGAGGGCGTAGGTGCTGGACCGCGTAAAGATATGGATATTTTGGGCCTAGGAATGGCTGACGGCATCGAGTTGCGTGTGCATCCAACCGGCAAGGCCGTGTTGCGTTTGTCGGTGCAGTCTCAAGGTCAGGCGCATGAAACAACGTATGCGCAAATCGTTGCGCACGAGTTGGGGATTCCGCCTGAGGACATTGAGGTCGTGCATGGAGACACAGACCAGACACCCTTTGGTCTTGGGACCTATGGATCGCGATCGACTCCGGTGTCGGGCGCAGCGGCGGCCGTGGTGTCCCGCAAGGTTAAGGACAAGGCACGCCAGATTGCAGCTGCAGCTCTTGAGTGTTCCCCAGACGACCTGGAATGGCAGTTGGGTCAGTGGCACGTTAAGGGCGATCCAGAGCGCGCGAAAACCATTCAAGAAATTGCTCTACTTTCGCATGGATCGTTGGAATTGCCCGACGGTGTTGAGGGACACCTTGAAGCCACGACCGTCTACAATCCGCCAAACCTCACCTACCCGTATGGCTGCTACGTCTGCGTGGTTGATGTCGACCCCGGTACCGGTCAGGTGAAGGTTCGCCGGTTCATCGCGGTTGATGATTGCGGCACACGAATTAATCCGATGGTGGTGGAGGGCCAGGTACACGGTGGGATAGCCGATGGCATTGGCATGGCGCTGATGGAACTCATCGCTTTTGACGAGGACGGCAACTGCCTCGGCGGGTCATTCATGGACTATTTGCTGCCCACGTCAATGGAGTGCCCCGATTATGAATTGGGTGAAACGGTCACTCCTTCTCCGCATCACCCCATTGGCGCAAAAGGCGTTGGCGAGTCAGCCACGGTGGGTTCTCCGCCGGCTGTCGTGAACGCCGTGATTGATGCCATCAGTCCATTCGGGGTCCGCCACGCAGATATGCCGTTGACACCGGCCAATGTGTGGCGGGCAATTCAGGGACGTCCGGTTCGCGTCGATATGGCCGTTGAGTAGACGGATACTTTCGCAATGGCAACGCGGAGCGTGCATGATCAAGCCGAACGCTTACGAGCGCAAGGTGTTCCGTTCGTGCACGCCCGCGTTGTGTTAGCTGAGCGCCCAACGTCTGCAAAGCCTGGAGACGAAGCCATCATTCTGCTAGACGGCACGATTGAAGGTTTTGTTGGCGGCCAGTGCGCAGAAGCGACGGTTCGGTCTCAGGGTATTGCCGCCCTGCAGTCGGGTTGTAGCGTGCTTCTGCGTATTTCACCAATCGTCGAGGCGAATCAGCAGGGCAAGTTAACCGTGCACAACCCGTGCCTGTCGGGTGGGACGCTGGAGATCTTTATGGAACCTGTGCTGCCGGCCCCGCGGGTCGCCGTTGTCGGAGACTCACCGATTGCGCGCGCCTTGGTGAGCGTAGGTACTGCGCTGGGTTATGAACTGATTACTTGGTCGTTGCCTGACATGCGCACGACCGACGCACTTGTTGTGGCAACACATGGCTTGGATGAGGAGCGTGCGCTTGTCGACGCGGTGAAGGCCCAGATTCCCTATGTTGCTCTCGTGGCAAGCCCGAAACGAGGACGCGCTGTGTTGGCAGGACTAGACCTGTCAGACGACGAACGCTCACGTGTGAAAAGTCCCGCTGGACTAGATATCGGGGCGCGCACGCCAGAAGAGATCGCAGTATCGGTTTTCGCTGAAATCATTGACCGACGGAGTGGGTCTGTGACGAGCCCAATGAATGCCCCGCCGCCCCTTTCGCTGGACGCACCGCCGTCGACACAAACCGCGGTTGACCCCATCTGTCAAATGACGGTTGCCATGGTGGATGCCAGCATTCATGCTGAGATCAACGGCGGGACTTACTGGTTTTGCTGCCCTGGCTGCCGTGACACCTTTATTGCCGACCCGGCTCAGTACCTGAAGGCGTAAGTGTGAGTATCACCGAGCATATTCCCACCATCGGCGCGCTCACCGAACAACTTGCCACGCATGACTATCTGGTGGACCCCGGGCTGGCGTCAGCGCTTTTTTGTGCCGTTCGTTTGCCCCAGCCGCTTCTGCTCGAAGGTGAAGCAGGAGTGGGTAAAACCCAGGCCGCCAAAGCCCTTGCTTCACTGCTCGACACACCCCTAATTCGGCTGCAGTGCTTCGAGGGGATTGATGCATCAGAGGCCCTGTACGAATGGAATTACCCGCGCCAGCTCCTAGGGATTCGGGTGGCTGAGGCGCAGGGGACGCACCTGGCCGAGGATTCTCTGTTCTCCCGCGACTTCCTGATCGAACGACCCCTGCTGCAGGCACTGGAACATCCCGGCCCCAATCCCGCCGTACTCCTGATCGATGAAGTTGATCGGGCGGATGAAGAGTTCGAAGCATTCTTGTTCGAGATGCTGGCGGAGAGTTCGGTTACGGTTCCTGAGTTGGGCACCCTGAAGGCAGTTATTTCACCCATCGTCATCCTCACGTCCAATCGCACCCGTGACTTACACGATGCGCTGAAGCGTCGCTGTCTGTATCACTGGATCGACTACCCAGATCTCGCCCACGCCACCGCAATTGTGCGATTGCGCGTGCCGCTCGCGCCGAAGGATCTCGTTGAGCAGGTTACCCAAGCGGTGCAGCGGCTAAGAGGCCTCGACGTGCAAAAGCCACCCGGTGTTGCTGAGGCCATCGACTGGGTCCATGCGGCCATGCTGTTGGGTGTGGGCAGGCTTGATGGTGCCGCGGTGGAGCAGACGCTTGGCTCAGTGTTGAAGTACCGCGAGGACCAAGATGTGGCAAGAACGCAGGGCTTGGCGTGGGTGGCCGGGGAGTAGCTGACAACCTGTTCAGCGACATTGTTGCTGGCTTTGGTCAATTGCTGCATTCAGCTGGGGTGCCGCTGGCCCCGGAACAGTCTGTTCGCTTTGCCCGCGCCATCTCTGCAGCGCAACCAGAAACGGTGGATGAGCTCTATTGGATTGCCCGGGTCACCTTGCTGACCGGTCATAACCAGACCGAGATTTTCGATGCGGTGTTCAACCAAGTCTTCATGGGACTTATCGACTTCGCAGACTCTCGAGGTCAGAGCATGCATGCAGCCCCACCCGAAAGCACGCCAGCAGGCGAGCGCAGCCCCAACGCGGATGAACGAAGTGGAGAGTCATCGACGTCGAACAATGTCACCAGCGCGACACCGGGGGAGAGCAACACTGATGACCAAAACAGTGAAGATCCGCAGGTTCTTGCTGCCGTTAGCGACACTGAGCGGCTAGCCGAAAAGGATTTCGCATCATGTACCGAAGATGAGTTGGCGCTGATTCGTCGACTGGTCGAGCAACTTCCCGTTGTGCCGCCGCCGCGTGTGGGGCGACGCATGAAACGCCACAGTTCCGGGCGAAAGATTGATATCCGCGCGACGCTTCGTCGCGCACATCGCTATGGCGGTGACCCGGTAGATATGGTGATGCGAAAAAGAATCCAGCGACCTCGACGCGTCGTCCTCATCGCTGATGTGTCGGGATCGATGGAACCCTATGCGCGGGTGTACCTGCACCTGATGCGTGGGGCGGTACAAGCTCTGGGTGCTGAAGCCTTCGTATTTGCCACGCGGTTGACACGACTGACGCGGGCCCTGGGTGTGACCCACCCGGATGTCGCCTACCGCAAGGCTGTCGCGGCCGCTCCTGATTGGTCGGGTGGCACTCGTATCGGGCAGACACTGACACAGTTCTTGAACGAGTACGGGCGTCGAGGGTTGGCCCGTGGGGCGGTGATCGTGATCGTTTCCGATGGTTGGGAAGTCGACAGTCCGGGCCTCGTGGGCGAGGCGATGGAACGTCTCTCACGCTTGGCACACCACATCGTGTGGGTTAATCCGCGCAAGGCGGCAGAATCATTTCAGCCCCTCGTTGGTGGCATGGCCGCTGCGATGCCGTACATCGATACGTTCATTTCAGGGCATTCACTGCGGGCCCTGGAAGAAGTAATGGCTGCGATCGGCAACGCCACCAACCGCATCACCCCGGTGGCTACCACGACTAAGGTTTCGGTATGAATTGCAGCTCGGTCCAGCGACCCTGTACGGCTCGGCCCCGATGACCTATCAGGGACGTGTCATCACCTGTTCCACGCGAGGAGCCGCCGGTGTCTGGGAAGACACATCAGGTCCAATTCTGGTTGCGGGCCTGCAACAACTTGGCGTCAACGTGAACGAACCAGTAGTCGTCGCCGATGGAGAGCCCGTTCTGGCGGCTCTGCGAGATGCAATCGCCGATGACGTTGACGTGGTGCTGACAACGGGTGGTACCGGACACACCCCGCGTGATCTAACACCAGAGATGACGCGACAGGTCATTGATCGGGAATCTCCTGGGCTCGCCGAAGCGATTCGTAGCTTTGGCGTCGCTCATGGTGTCCCCACCGCGGTTCTTTCGCGCGGCATAGCAGGCCTAGCCGAAGGTACGCTGATCATTAATGCGCCCGGATCTCCCGGGGGCGCGCGGGACACGATCGCGGCTCTGGCACCGGTGCTCTTACATGCTCTTGACCAAATTGCCGGGGGCGATCATGTGCGCAGCGAAGGGGCACCGACCTAGGATGGTCACCATGACTCCATTACTGGGCCGTGCGTTGGCGGCTGGTGCCGTGTTGGCAATGTCGATCAGCCTGCTGACCGGCACTGCCGGGGCGGCGCAACGCCAGGAGCGTTATCAACCCGATGCGGGAACACAGAACTCCCTGCAGCTGCCGATGAAGGCCAATGATCAGGGCAGCTACGTTCGCAGGCTGCAGGAACGTCTGGAGTGGCTCGGGTATGACATTTCCTGGCGTGACCACACCCTGCGTCGATTCGGCAAAAGCACGAAGCGAGCCGTCACTGCCGCGCAGGATAAGTTCTACCTGAACGAAAATGGTGCGGTAGATCGCAACACGTGGAACCGCATTGATGCAGCGGCGGGTGAAGTGGGGGCGTTACCTAGACAGTGCCGCTCTGAAGCGAAGACCCTGTGCATAGACAAAAGCGCCAAAGTGATTCGCTACGTCAACAACGGCAGGGTTGTGAAGACGATCGATGTGCGCTTCGGGGTGCCAGGGCTCGATACGCCATCGGGTACTTTTCGTGTGTGGCTGAAATGGGCCGATGCCACCTCTGGTATCAATGGTCCCGACCAGCCCCGTGCCCCCATGCCCTGGGCACTGTTCTTTGCCGGTGACGTGGCCGTTCACTATTCCCCCACGTTCGCCAACGCTGGCTACTACCCCGGTGGTGGTTCACACGGGTGCGTCAACGTTGCTGACCTTGCCGCTGTCCGGTGGTTGTTTTATCAAATCCCGATGGGAACCCTGGTGCACGTCTATCGGTAGGGTTCGGGTGCAGGTTAGCTTTGTTGGGGGTCGCATTTAGGGGCGGGTGAATGCTGTGACGTCAGCGCAGAAGTACACGATCCTGGTCGTGGAAGATGATGCTGACTCACGCGATGCCATCGCCGGTATCTTGGCCTTCGCTGGCTATGACGTGGTCACCCGAACTCTGGGCGAAGACGCGCTGAGTGTGTTGGCGGTCGACGGCATTGACCTGGTGCTCCTGGACCTTATGCTTCCCGATACCGGCGGCTATGAAGTCCTGCGCCGTATGCGAGAACTCGAGGACATCCCGGTCGTTATTCTCTCTGGTCTCAGCGATCCGCAGCACAAGGTTCATGGTTTGCGTCTGGGTGCTGATGACTATCTGGTGAAGCCTTTCGATGCGGAAGAGTTGTTAGCCCGTGTTGATGCTCGCCTGCGCCGCGTGCGCAGTGATCAGTTCATTTCGGTGGGTGACCTTCGCCTCAACCTGACCGCACGTGAAGTATTTCTCCGTGATGTCCCAATAAATTTCACCCGCCGACAGTTTGATGTCCTGGTACTTTTCGCTGCCTCGCCGGGCCGGGCATTTAGTCGTGAAGAAGTACTCGATGCGGTGTGGGGCACACGTTTCGTGACACCGAGGAACGTGAATGAACAGATCCGCCTGATCAGACAGCGCTTGAAGAACGCGGGGCTGGACAAAGACATCTTCCAGGCAGCGCCAGGCCTTGGTTATCGCTTGCGGTTCTAACCCTTAACTAGGTGCTGGTGCAGTACGTGGTCGAGAACGTCCGCCGAAATTGGTTTGAGTAGCAGCCGTGTTGCAGGAAGTTCCTCAGTGCGATGTTGTGTTTCAGCCGTGGCGTCTGCGGTGAGCAACACCGCGGGGATGTTCAATTCGCGCAGTTCCTTTTCCAGGGTGAAGCCATCGACATCAGGAAGGTGAAGATCGAGCAGTACTAGATCCGGTTGTTCTTCAGTCCACATTTGGCGCGCTTGCTGACCTGTTCGGGCAACCACGACATCAACGTGTGGATGCAGGAGAGCGATCGTGGCCCGAACAATGTCAGCGTTATCTGCCATGTCTTCCACGTAAAGCACACGTCCAAGAAGCGGCGCATCGGTGGCGGATCGGCGCTGGGCGCTGGGATCCTCTTCTATCGATGCCAGCACGGCGGGAAGATTTAGTTGGAAGACAGTGCGGCTGGGCTGAGACTCGATGAGATCTAAGGTGCCCTCCATCGCCTCAGCGATTGAGCGCGAAACCGGAAGGCCGAGGCCACGACCAGACACCGAAGCCGCTGTTGTTTCGTGTCGCCAGAAGGGCTCGAACACATCGCGCCATTTTTCCTGGGGAATACCTGGACCGTCGTCGGACACATTTATGATCAATCGGTTGCCATCGCCGCGTGTGACTGTGACGTTCACATGCGAACCGACGTGCGAGTACTTCAGCGAGTTGGCGATGAGATTGAGCAAAATTTGACGCAGTCGCAGTGGATCGAGGTAGATCAATCCGGCTGTGTCGGGGAGATGAAACGTTAGTGAGCTTCCCCGCTCTACCTGTAGTTCGCGCGCGAGTTCAGCGCAGCCGGCCATGACTGTGGGCAGGTCGATGACTTCGGGGCGCACGGTGATGCGTCCAGCCTCAATCGCGGAGAGGTCGATCACATCGTCGAACAGCGCCAGCAGATGTTTACCCGCCAGAACGATGCGCTGGGCATCGTTTCGGTCAACCTCGTTCTCGGTTCGCATGGCCATGAGTTGTGCGAAGCCAAGAATGCCGTTCAGCGGCGTGCGCACCTCGTGACTCATACGCGATAGGAATGTGTTTTTTGCGGTAGATGCCTGCTCTGCCCGAATCGACATCACTCGAAGGCGCTCCATCACGACGCGTCTTTCCCGCATTGCCCGAACGTTGACCAACACTGCGGCACATGTGGCCAAGAACGGCTGCATCCATTCGTTGAGGTCCTGACTAAAACCGTGCGTGCTGTTAGCAAGTCCGAGGACGCCAATGACTCGGTCCTGTACAAGAATCGGCAACCCGGCAAAGGAAGACAGTGGTGGGTGTCCAGTCGGCAGCCCGCTGGCCCTGGGGTGGGCCACGGGTGTATTGGTGATTAGTGGCTGTCCGGTGTGCTGCACATAGCCAAACAGGCTCTCTTCGCTGTCGAAAATCATGGGCGTGATGTTTCGCTGTGCGTAGACTTCCGCTGTGGCCTGGTCCCAGGCGATGTCAGAGATAGCCCTATTCACTAAGACCTCGCGGTCGCCTTCGGCGTTGTATTGAGTCTCAGCAAGAAAACCGAACTCGCTATCGGTGAGGGCAAGACTCACGTTGAGGATCTCATTGAAAACGATGGTTTCGTCGCCGGTAGAGATCAATAGGTCCTGGATATGAACGACAGCTTCCAGGAGGTGATTTGCACGATTAAGGTTTGTATTGGCAGCGAAGAGAGTGCGGTTGGTTTCGGCAAGTTGGCGTCGACCCTCTAGCGCCTCACGTCGGTCAGTTTCGCGCCGGGTGATTTCTCGGTAGATCCACAGGTAACCCTGGGTACGGCCGTCCTGAAAAATTGGTGAGTAGTGCCGCTCAAGATAACGATGGTCAACGAGTTCAATGTCGTCGCCGACTCGCGAGATTGCTCCATGACGTGCGCTGGCCATCGTGTCGGCGACATCTTGTGGCTGAGTGAACCATTTCAATGCGGGTTGAAGATAGTCATCGGTGGCCATGCCAAGGCCCACACTGCCTGTGTCTAAGGGAATCCGCAGCAGGGTGTGCAGTTCTTGATTGGCATAAATGACTTTCCCGGCGGCATCTTCAATGAGAACACCGAGGTTGGAATCTCGGTAGAGACGGTCGATGGCGGCGAGAAAAAGATCGGGTTGTGGAATGTGCAAGGTGCCAATCGGTACATTGGTGTGTCCCGTCCCCATAAAGCCATTGTGCACCGCTGACCAGCATCGCGTGGAAAATGGGACAGACCCACCCGGACGGGGGGGACCGGATGGGTCTGCCGGCGCCACTAGGGCGCTTCGCTCCGGGGGGTGGAGCGCCAGATCCCACTATCTATCAACTCATGCAAAGTTGGAAACGAAATGTGCCTACCTGAACTGTCTTTGTCCGGACCTTGTTTTCTACCGCGGTGCCCTTACACACCAAACGTGCTGGCCTCGAACGCCTCAATGGCGACTGGTGCGCCCTCGGTGGTGAGTTGCACGTCGGTGCGACCATACAGACGCAGCAGGAGTTCAACCGGTGCGCCAATTAATTGCACCACCGGTGTTGACTTGCGCGCAACGATGGAGTCCCCGGTGTCTGGGCGCATCAACACCACACCCACGGTGGCCTTTCGGGTCAGGATGCGTGCCATTCGGTTCAGGCGCGACCACACCAGATTTTGCTGATCCATGGTGAGGTCACGGGGTTGCCACCCGGGCACTGCGCGACGCACGTCTTCGTGGTGGATCAAGTATTCGAAAAGGTTGGCTGCACCGTCAACGCCGGGAAGCCGAAACGGCGACAGGGCGCGAGGCCCCGAACGGACTTTGTCGACGTTGGGCTCATACGGCTCACGCGCCACTTTGTCTTGAACAGACTCGGCGTATCCGGCAAGCGGTCCATCGAGAATACCAAGGGCAGCATCGGGTCGGTTTTCACGCACTAAGAGGTGGGCCACGAGGTCGCGCGTAGTCCAACCGGCGCACAGGGTGGGTGCATCTGGTCCGACTGCCTCAAAAAGGTCTGCGAGTTGGTGACGTTCGGACTGGGCCATCGCGGTCGCATTCATAGCCCGATGCTGCCACAGGCGAGTGGTCCTTGATCGGTCACGCCTGATTGGATGACCGATTGTGGCGCTAGACCGTCCTTAGCGTGTGCGATACGGAACCGGGTAGGAAGACGCGGCACACTGACCCTCCGTTCGCCCGGTGTTGGCGCAGGGGTGTGCTGGGTGTTGTGGTGAGCGGCCTTCTGGCCGCGGGGCTGAGCGCAGGTGGGCCGCGTGGGACTCGAACCCACAACCTACGGATTAAAAGTCCGCAGCTCTGCCAATTGAGCTAGCGGCCCGGCCGCCTAATACTAGGGGTCGGGCTAGCAACGTTTACCTCGGGTCGAATTCGCCCGACAGTCAACGCACCATCTTCAATAAGCGTCATCATTCGCGGTTGGTGGCCGGTGGGGATCGCCAGGTTTGGTTGGTGAGGGTGTTGGTGATGACGACGTTGTGGTTGGCGTTGCCGGTGAGGGTCCAGGGTTTGTGGTGGATGAGGTGGTGATGATGCCAACACAGCCCGATCAGGTTCGTCATCTCTGTTTGGCCACCGT
>JANQZS010000024.1 GCA_030728405.1 Candidatus Nanopelagicales bacterium
GCCCGCAGCGCGCTTACGCGGCGGTCAAGTTCTTGATCTACAGCCTCGTCGGCGGACTTTTCATGTTGGCCTCGCTGATCGGCCTGTGGGTCGTCTCTCGCGATGAGACCGGACAGGGCACCTTCGATTACCTCTCGCTGGTTGAGCTCAATATCGATCCGAACACCCAGAAGCTGTTGTTCCTCGGATTCTTCTTCGCCTTCGCGATCAAGGCTCCGCTGTGGCCGTTCCATACGTGGCTGCCCGATGCCGCCGCCCAAGCAAAGCCGGGCACATCTGTACTGCTGATCGGTGTGCTGGACAAAGTCGGAACGTTCGGCATGATCCGGTACCTGCTGCCGATCTTCCCGGCCGCGTCAGACTTCTACGCGCCGGTGGTAATCGGCATGGCGCTGATCGGCATCTTCTATGGCGGTTACGTTGCGCTGAACCAGAACAATATGAAGCGCCTCTTCGCCTACTCCTCGATGTCGCACTTCGGCTTCATTGCGTTGGGCATCTTCGTCTTCACCGAACAGGGCGTTTCCGGTTCTGTGGTGTACATGGTGGCGCACGGTCTCTCCACCGCGGCGCTGTTCCTCACCGCAGGTTTCTTGATGGCCCGGTTCAAGGATTCCGCACTTATCTCCAGCTACGGCGGTGTCAACAAGATCGCCCCGGTGCTTGCCGGCTTCTTCTTGGTGGCCTCACTGTCATCGCTAGCACTGCCCGGCATGGTCTCCTTCACCGGCGAGTTCCTCGTGATCTTGGGTGCTTTCGAGCGCTACATGTGGGTTGGTGCGATCGCCACCCTCGGCATCGTTTTGACCGCCGCGTATGTGTTGCGCGTCTATCAGCGCACTATGACCGGTCCACTGAACCCGGATCTTCCGCAGTTTGCGGATCTGAAGGCTCGCGAGATCACCGCGCTGGTTCCGATCGCGGTGTTGACCATCGCGCTCGGCATCATGCCGGCACCGATCCTCAACGTGATCAACCCGGCGGTCGAGCGCACGCTCGAAATCTCCGAGTTGAAATATGAGCGTGTTGCATCAGATGCGACCACCTCGAGTGAAGGGGTGACTCCATGAACACTGGGACTTTCAACCCACCTGAGATCGATTACCTCGCGATCGCACCGATCCTGATCATCTTCGGAACGGCAGTGCTCAGCGTGCTCGTCGAGGCCTTTGTTGGCCGGACCGCCCGCCGGCCGGTGCAGTTGGTCCTGGTCATCGGCTCCCTCCTGGTTGCCCTCTACTTTGTCATCTCCCAGGCTGGCACGCGCACCATCACCGCCAATGGCGCGCTCGTCATTGACGGCCCAGCACTCGTGCTGTGGGGCGCACTCCTTGTTCTTTCCCTGCTCGGTGCGATGTTGATGGCTGAGCGCACCCTTGATCCCAGCGGCGATGTGTTCGCAGCGCGGGCAGCAGCTCTTCCAGGCTCAGAGGACGAGCGCCAGTTCACCCAGCGCGGTTGGGTCCAGACCGAAGTGTGGCCGCTGTTCTTGTTCTCGGTTTCGGGCATGCTCATGTTCGTTGCCGCGAATGATCTGCTGCTGATGTTTGTTGCGCTCGAGGTCATGTCCTTGCCGCTCTATCTGCTTGCTGGCATGGCACGTCGTCGTCGTTTGCTTTCGCAAGAATCAGCGTTGAAGTATTTCTTGCTCGGCGCTTTCTCCTCCGCCTTCTTCTTGTATGGCGCATCGCTGCTCTACGGCTTCTCTGGCACGGTTTCCCTGCCCGGCATCGCCGAGGCGATCAGCGCGAAGCCAAGTCAGGGCCCGCTTTTGATCCTGGGCATGGCGTTACTCGTTGTTGGATTGCTGTTCAAGGTGGGTGCTGTTCCGTTCCACCAGTGGACCCCCGATGTGTACCAGGGCGCACCAAGTGCCGTGACCGGCTTCATGGCCGCCACGGTCAAGATCGCTGCATTCGGTGCGCTGTTGCGCGTCATGTACGTGGCCTTCGGCGGCATCCGCTGGGACTGGGAGCCGATGCTCTGGGTCATCGCGATCCTCACCATGTTTGTTGGCTCGATCGTTGCCCTCGTGCAAACCGACATCAAGCGCATGTTGGCCTACTCATCGATTGCCCAGTCCGGCTTCATCATGTTGGGCGTTATCGCCGCGAGTGCAGAAGGCCTTTCTGCCTCGCTGTTCTACCTCATCGCGTACGGCTTTGGCACGATCGGTGCTTTCGCGGTGATCTCGATGGTGCGCCAATCCGGTGGCGAGGCAACCAGTTTGTCCGCATGGGCTGGCCTTGGTCGCACCTCACCGGTGATCGGTGCGGTATTCGCGGTCTTCATGCTCAGCCTTGCCGGCATCCCGCTCACCAGCGGTTTCGTGGCCAAGTTCGGAGTGTTCGCTGCGGCCATTGAGAGCGGTGACACCTGGCTGGTGATCGCCGCCGTGGTGGCCAGCATCATCGCCGCCTTCTTCTACGTGCGCGTGATTGTGCTGATGTACTTCTCCGCCCCGGCCAAGGAGCCAGCCGTTGTGGCTGTTCCTTCAGCATTCACCACTATCGCCCTCGCTGCTGGTGTGACCGTGACCGTGGTCCTTGGCATCATCCCGCAGCCGCTTCTAGAGCTGGTCGCAAATGCAGATGTCTTCCTTCGGTAGTACGTTGACACTGTGAGCGACCGCCCCCTCGGTGATTTAAGCATCGACCCGTTGCTCGATGTTGAGCTCGAAATGGGCATGGCGAAAGTTGAAGAAGCGATCCGCGAGGCAGTTGTCAGTGAATACCCGTTTGTGACAGAAGCCTCACGGCACTTAGTCGACGCTGGTGGCAAGCGCTTTCGGCCTCTACTTGTACTTCTTGCCTCCCAGTTCGGCGAAGGCATCACCCCTGATGTGATCAAAGCCGCGGTTGTGGTTGAACTCACCCATCTCGCCACGCTCTATCACGATGATGTGATGGACGAGGCAGCCCTGCGGCGCGGAGCACCATCGGCTAACGCGCGCTGGGACAACTCCGTTGCGATCCTGACCGGGGATTTCCTCTTCGCCCGCGCATCAGATGTGCTTGCCGATCTTGGACCGGAGGCCGTGCGCATCCAGGCCCGCACCTTCGAGCGGCTCTGCGTTGGGCAAATCCGTGAAAGTGTTGGCCCAGCCGATGGCGTTGACCCGGTGGAGCACCACATCGCAGTCCTTGCCGATAAGACCGGTTCCCTGATCGCCACCTCGGGCCGGTTCGGCGCCATGATGGCGGGTGCATCCGATGAAGTGATTGCTGTCATGACCGCATTCGGTGAAGCTATTGGCGTTGCCTTCCAACTTGCCGACGACATCGTCGACATCACCTCTGAATCAGTGCAGTCCGGTAAAACCCCAGGCACTGACTTGCGCGAGGGCGTACCCACCCTTGCCGCGCTCTATGCATTGAACGGCACCGAACCAGACGATCGGCGCTTGCGCGAACTTCTCAGCAGGCCGCTACCTGATGATGCCGAGCACGCAGAGGCTCTAGCGGCCATTCGCATGCACCCATCACTCCAAGAAGCGCGTATGCAAGCCCATGAGTGGTCCAACAGTGCGCGCGATCTTCTTGTGACCCTTCCCGATGTGCCAGCTCGCAAAGCGCTTGAGGCTTTGTGTGATTACGTGGTTAATCGAACTGGTTGATAGGCACTCTGTTGCCAGAGTTACGTTGGATCGGCTACTTCTAAACCCTCAAGCCTGGAATTGTTCTTCGCATGGCGCAGTTCATCAACGGTGAAGATGACAAGTGCGATCCATACAAGGATGAACCCGATCCATAGGCCGGTAGTCATGACCTCGCCGAAGACGAAGACGCCGAGCAGGAACTGCATGATGGGGGTTGTGTATTGAATGACACCTAAGGTGGAGAGCGGGATGCGGTTGGCGGCGCCTCCGAAGGCGAGGAGTGGCAGCGCTGTTACTGGGCCGAGCAGGACAAGTAGCACGCTGATCCACCAGCCATCCACTACGAATGCCGCTTCACCAGAGAACTCACCGACCGTCAAGATGATGAGCGCGGGAAGGAAGAGCGCCACGGTTTCAATCATGAGGCTGGGCAGCGACGCAACGCCTGCTTGCTTCTTCAGTAAACCGTAGAGCCCGAAACTGAAACCAAGGATGAGCGCGATCCACGGGATGCCGCCGTAGTTGATGGTCAGAATCACCACTGCGATCACAGCGATGCCGATCGCGACCCATTGCCCACGGCGCATGCGCTCTTTGAGAACGATCACCCCAAGGGCCACTGAGATGAGCGGGTTCATGAAGTAGCCGAGGGATGCCTGCACCACCTCGTCCACGCTGATGGCATAGACGTAGACCAGCCAGTTCACAGAGAGAAAGAGCGCAGCGAATGTCAACAGGCGAATTGTTCGTGGATTCGCTGCTTTCCTGATCGAGTTCCATTCGCGGGCAACGGTGAGAACGAGCGCGATGAAGACAAGGGACCAGATAACTCGATGGGCAACGATCTCGATCGGACTTACCGAATCGAGGAATGCAAAGTAGAGCGGGAAAGCCCCCCACAGCAGGTAGGCAACAAAACCAAGAATCAACCCGCTGGTGAAACTTGTTTGAGTGCGAGAACTAGCGATCAGGACACTTCCCAGGTATCGGAGCCACGGAGCAGGCTCTGCAGATCTCCGGGTCCGCGATCCTCTACTGCTTTGGCAAGTTGCTCCTGAGCCATTCGGTCGTAGGAGGGTCGAGTCACGTCCCGGAAAACACCAATGGGGGTGTTGGTCAGACTCCTGGAATCATCGAGCCGGGACAACGCAAAGGCCAGACCTGGATCCTCTGCTTTCGCATCATGCGTGATGATCATGGCCGGGTCGGCAGTGGCCAAATCAGTCACCGAGATATGTCCGCTTGAATCGCGCACGACGCACTTGTCATTATTCGCGCCGAAAATGATCGGCTCACCATCGTGCAAGCGAATAATGTTGTCTTCACGCACATCGGAATCCTTGAGCGGCTCCCATGCGCCGTCGTTGAAGATGTTGCAGTTCTGGTAGATCTCCACCAGAGCGGTTCCTTCATGAGCTGCTGCAGCGCGAAGAACCTCTGTGAGGTGCTTGCGGTCAGAGTCGATGGTGCGGGCAACGAAAGTCGCTTCGGCACCTAGCGCAACGGATACCGGATTGAAGGAGTAATCGAGAGAACCCAGTGGAGTTGATTTGGTGATCTTGCCTTGTTCGGAAGTGGGGGAGTACTGGCCCTTGGTGAGACCGTAGATTCGGTTGTTGAAGAGCAGAATCTTCAGGTTCACATTCCGGCGCAGCGCATGGATCAAGTGATTACCACCGATGCTGAGGGCATCGCCATCACCGGTGATGACCCACACCGACAGATCAGGGCGGCTCACCGCAAGCCCGGTTGCAACAGCCGGAGCGCGACCGTGAATGGAGTGAAGGCCGTAGGTGTCCATGTAGAACGGGAAGCGCGAGGAGCAACCGATGCCCGAAACAAAGACGATGTTCTCTTTGCGAAGACCCAACTCGGGCATGAACCCTTGAACGGCGGCGAGGATCGCGTAGTCACCACACCCCGGGCACCAGCGCACCTCTTGATCGGTCTTGAAGTCCTTGGCGGAGAGTTCAACATCAGACTTGGGCACCAGGGAGAGTGCGGGGAATGCGTCGGTGCTCACTTGGTCTCCTCGAGGCTGGCAGCAACGTCGGTAATGACGTCGACGAGTTCTGCGGACTTAAATGGCAAACCCCGAACTTGATTGAAATTTACGGTGTCAACCAGGTACTTGGCTCGGAGCAACATCGATAGTTGGCCGAGGTTCATCTCCGGCACGATCACGCGCTCGTAGGACTTCATGACCTTGCCCAAATTTTTGGGGAAGGGGTTGAGATGACGCAGGTGAGTTTGGGCAACCTTGATTCCTGATCGGCGAGCGATCTGGCAGGCCGCGCCAATCGGACCGAACGTGGATCCCCAACCGAGTACGAGGACCTTTGCATCCCCGTTGGGATCGTCCACTTCAAGATCAGGGATCGTCGACGCGACGGCGTCAACCTTGGCTTGGCGCAGGCGGACCATGCGGTCGTGGTTCTCTGAATCGTAGGAAATGGTGCCCGGGCCGTCGGCCTTTTCCAGGCCGCCGATGCGGTGCTCAAGGCCAGCGGTGCCAGGGATCGCCCACGGTCGGGCCAGAGTCTCGGGATCGCGCAGGTAGGGCCAGAACTCGGAAGTGCCGTCGTCTTTGGTGTGGTTTGGGCCGGTGGCAAAGTTCGGATCGATCGAGGGCAATGTGGCTACGTCGGGAACCTGCCATGGCTCTGAACCGTTAGCCAAATAGCCATCGGAGAGTAGGAAGACCGGTGTGCGGTACTCAACCGCTATCCGTGCCGCCTCGATGGCAGCGTGAAAGCAATCCGACGGGCTCTGCGGAGCGATGATCGGCACCGGTGATTCACCGTTGCGACCAAACATCGCCTGCAAGAGATCGGACTGTTCAGTCTTGGTGGGCAGACCGGTTGATGGACCGCCGCGCTGCACATCCACGATCAGAAGCGGAAGTTCTAGTGCAACTGCAAGGCCGATGGCTTCGCTCTTCAGGGCAACACCAGGACCAGATGTGGTGGTGACGCCGAGCGCTCCACCGTAGGAGGCGCCAATGGCGGAGGTGGCACCAGCTATTTCATCCTCAGCCTGGAAGGTGAGCACGCCAAAATTTTTGTGCTTGCTCAACTCGTGCAGGATGTCGGAGGCCGGGGTGATCGGGTAAGAACCGAGGAACACATCAAGCCCGGAGAGTTGGCCGGCTGCAACGATTCCGTAAGCGAGCGCGATGTTGCCGGTGATGTTTCGGTAAGTGCCCGTGCTCATGGGCGCAGGACGCACCTCGTACTGAATGGAGAAATCCTCAGTGGTCTCACCGTACGACCAGCCCGCCTCAAGAGCTTTCAGGTTCGCAGCGAGGATCTCCGGCTTGGAACCGAACTTCTTCTCCAAGAACGCACGGGTGCCTTCAGTGGGTCGGTGGTAGAGCCAGCACAAAAGTCCGAGCGCGAACATGTTCTTCGCGCGCTCAGCCTCCTTCTTGGTGATATCGAATTCCTTGAGGGCTTCAACAGTCATGGATGTCAACGGAATCGCATGCACCCGATACATCTCAAGGGAGCCATCTTCAATGGGGTTGCTCGCATAGCCAACCTTTTCCATATTGCGCTTGGTGAACTCATCAGCGTTGACGATGAGATCGGCGCCGCGAGGTAAATCCTTGATGTTCGCCTTCAAGGCTGCCGGGTTCATGGCCACCAACACATTGGGAACATCGCCTGGTGTGGTGATGACATGGTCGGCAAATGCCAGTTGGAATGAGGAGACACCGGGCAGGGTTCCTGCTGGCGCCCGGATCTCAGCGGGGAAGTCAGGAAGGGTCAGCAGGTCATTGCCGAGCCAGGCTGTCTCGGAGGTGAACCTGTCGCCGGTGAGTTGCATGCCATCGCCGGAATCACCGGCGAAACGGATCACAACCCGGTCGAGCTGGATGACCTGCTTGGCCACGGGAACCCCTTCCAGTAGCCCGGAACTTCACCGGGCATTGTCCCATTCTGCTCCCATTTACCCCTTCTTGCTTGACCTTCCAGACCTCAACTTGCGGGAGAAAAATCTCAGGCTCTCAACGCTTGGGTACTCTGCTGGGCATGCTCCTCACCCCCATGGCTGGCCGGGCTCTGCCGGGCTCCCTCTCGGTGAGCGGGCATCCGGATATTCGCGTGATGTGGGTGCCCCTTGGGCTGGCCTGCTGCTCGGTGGAAATCGAATCCGCGGTAATCAATGGGCTGCTCGTGGAGAGCGCCACAGATCAGCCTGCTGCGTGCACCGTGGTGGTGGTGGCCGGAACCGTGACCGATGCTCTTGCCCCTGGGGTTGTCTCGGTCGTGACGCAAGCTGCTGAATCCGGCCCGGTCCGAGTGCTCTCCTTCGGAGCGTGCGCCGACTCCGGCGGGCCCTACTGGGATGCGCCCACCGTCACCAAGGGGATAGACCAACTACTCACCGTGTCTGCCTATGTTCCGGGCTGCCCACCGCGGCCTGAAGCACTCGTTGCAGCGATAGTTGAGCTCGCTCAGCGAGATGAGCTGGCGCCATGAGTACTGAGTGGGTCGATGTGCCGTGTGCCGATTGGCACCAGAGTTGTGCCGATGCCGTGTCTCAAGGATTTTCCTATCTTGATGTGCTCACCGGGATAGATCGAGGTGATGCAATCGAGGTGGTGGCGGTGCTGTGCAACCCGGTCGATTGGAGCACTCGTTCATTGCGCACTCGAGTTCCTGTCTCTAATCGTGAAGGTAATGCCGTCCTCGATTCGATTACTGATCTTTTCCCGGCCGCCAGTTGGCATGAGCGAGAGACTGCCGAGATGTTCGGCGTTTCCTTCACCGGCCTTGCTGATTCCCGCCCCCTATTGCGCCGGGAATTACTTGGCGCACCACCGCTGTTGAAATCCGTTGTCCTTGCTGCGCGAGTGGCAAAGGAATGGCCCGGCGGTGCAGAACCTTCCGCTCCAGCTGATGGCCGCAAAGCGGGTAACCCGTCAAAACGCAGACAACGCCCACCCGGAGTACCTGCAGATTGGTGGGAACAGCCATGACGTCAGCAACTCCGCACGGAGTTATCGGATTGATCACCGATGCATGTACGTCGTGCATGTTGTGTGTTCGTG
>JANQZS010000025.1:0-1394 GCA_030728405.1 Candidatus Nanopelagicales bacterium
GTTCGAGGTCGCAGCGAGTGCCACACCTGCCGACACCAGCTCCCCCAACAGGGTCGACATCAAAACCGTATCTCCGGGATCATCGAGTTCGAATTCATCAATGCAGACGATTCGATTTTGAGAGAGAACATCTACGGCCTTCCTAAAGCCCAGCAAACCGACAAGATTCGTGTATTCGACAAAAGTGCCAAAGGACTTGGGTCCGGGAACTGCGGCCCACAAAGAAGCAATCAAGTGGGTCTTACCGACTCCAAACCCACCATCGAGGTAAACACCTGCTCGCCCCTCCGGTGGCGCGGCCCGGCGGAAGAAGCCGCTCTTCTTTGCCTCTGGTGCACTCACCCGCGACGCGAAGGCTCGAAGTGCTTCTACCGCTGCAACTTGGCTGGGCTCAGCCGGGTCAGGCACGTAAGAATCGAAGCTCACGAATTGAAAATGCGGAGGCGGGATCAGATCTTGAACGATCGCCGCCGCATCGGCCGCGGGGAACCTCCGAGATAGGGCAGAGGATTCGGAGGTCACGGCGGTGAGCCTACGCGCAAGGCCCACCTCCTCCCCTAGGCTCTTCAACGTGAGCATCCCAGTTGAGACCATGTGGATTTTTGCCATTGCACTTGCCTTGTTCGGATTGGCGTTTTTTATCCTGGGCCTGAACAGCGAGCGCAACTATTGGTCGCAGCGTGATCCCTCCGGTGATCCACGTAAAGATGCAACCCCGGCAAGCAAGGTCCTCAAGAATGCATTCCACTACGCCGCAGGTGAGTACCGGGCACCCCTGCGCATCGCTGCTATCGGCGTGGTGCTGATCTACCTAGCCGTCGCCTGCGCTTTCGTGGCTATTCTGATGACGGTTCTTTAGCAAGCTCCAACGCACTGCTGCATTCAGCTATAAACGCATTGCTCGCTGTTTTGTATTGCTCCCACATCTCGGGGGATATCGCCTCGTCGACCTGTCCGGAGTCGAGTCTTACTTCCAGAAATCTTGCCGCGAAGGCTGAAATAGCAGCACTCGCCTCGGAAAGAACCACCCAGCGATCGTCTAATTCAGCCGCCTGCTCTGACAGCGCAGTCTTTTGAGTGGCAACCTCGTCAAGAAGCGCCAAATCACTCACGCTGATCTCTTGAGGATCGAAGGCGGTTGACGTTGTCTGCGCCTGCAACTGGCAGGCCGATGCAGCCAGTTCCAGCCCTTCCGCTGAATCCCTCGAGCCCTGCCCGCACCCACTCAAGAGAACAACTGAGCAGACGACAGCACCGAGTAGAACCTTGGAAGACATAAGGCCATCGTAAGAACGAATGCCCTTCCCCACCAATGATGCCTCCGACTGGAATGATGAAGTCATGACAGCGAGTTGGTTCACCGAACAACCTGAAGGTCACTCGGAGTGGTACGC
>JANQZS010000025.1:1494-8633 GCA_030728405.1 Candidatus Nanopelagicales bacterium
GCCTTTGCCGTAACAATCTTGCGCAGATAGGTAAGTGACCAGTTGAGCATGGAGTTCATCCTCGTCAGCTGGACTTCACGACTGTGAAGTACAAATGAGTAGGACGGTGCGTAGCCCTGCCGCCATGACTCAGGCGCCCGGACGCAAGAAACACTCCAACAAAAACTCGATGAATTCGCGCGGTCTGACAACAATAAAAGACCCCATCGCTGCCGCCTTGGAGCCAACCTGAGCGCTGAAATTGAAGAGATTCCTCACAAGTGTGAATGTGTCTAGGCGTGCACCTTCACCTATGCAAAGGTGCACTATGCGACAGACCCGCCTTATTTACGTTGAGAACGATCCGGCGCTCCTTGGCGTTATGTCGACCATTCTGCGATCTCAGCCGATGCTGGACTTGATATTCGCGTCCTCTGATCCGCTCGAGGTTCTCGGTTCAGAGTGCGTGGAGCGAGCAGATGTGGCGCTGCTCGACCTGGCGTTGGGTCGAGACACGCTCACCGGCATGGATCTAGGAATGGCACTGCGCAACCGCAATCCCGAAATCGGGATCGTGATCCACTCCCAGCACCCGATGAAGAATGTTTCAAAGCAGGTGCCGCAAGCCCAGCGAATGGGTTGGTCGTATCTCGCGAAGTCAGGCACTTTGAAGCCCGAGGAACTCACTGATCTCTTGCGGTCAACAGCCATTGGCATAAGCCACGATCGGATGCGTATCGACGACATCGAAGGCGACGATGGATCCGAGTCACTCATCAAACTCACTCCGCGGCAACGGGTGATCATGGGCTTAGCCTCCCTCGGCATGAGCGCGCCAGAGATTGGTGACCATATAGATCTCAGTCCAGACTCGGTGCGCAAGGACCTGTCCAAGGCCTACCAAACGCTTGTTCCTGAAGGTGGCGCTGGATCTGATGTTCGCACCCAAGCCGTCATGTCTTACCTTCGATTAATTGATGCCGACGAGTGGCGTGACTCGTGAAGGCACCTCGTCTCACGAGATCATCATGGCGAATCTTGGGTCCCTGGCCACTTCGCCCCGTACTCGTCACGGTAACTATGGCGCTGTGGCTATCGGGAATTCGCAACAGTGAACGGATCGCGAGCGGCAACTTTGAGATTGCATGGCTGACTGAGGGGACATCCGTATCAGTACTGATCGCGATCCCGTGTGGCCTGGTCTTGCAGATCGGTGTTCTGTGGCAGCGGCGTTTCGGTGTTCGGGTGGTGTCCTACGTCGTCTTCGTACTTCTTGCGTCCGCAACCGTGATCGCGCTTCGAATCATCATTGGCGAT
Source organism: Candidatus Nanopelagicales bacterium (assembly GCA_030728405.1). Classification (GTDB taxonomy): domain Bacteria; phylum Actinomycetota; class Actinomycetes; order S36-B12; family S36-B12; genus CAIXFB01. The sequence continues at coordinate 2,791 of JANQZS010000025.1, forward strand.
GTGGACTCCGCAGCCCTGGACAACATTCCAACGGTCGTGGGTGCTGTCCTGCGTTTGGCTCTAGCTATGTCGCTGATCCTGATCATCACCGGTAGAGCAAGTGCGAAGTTGGCCAGCCAAGTAGTTCAGACGCAAAGTGCGCTCAACTTGGCGCAAGCGCAGCAGGCCATCCTGTTGCAGGGAGACGAGTTCACGCGGCGGCAAATTTCCGGCGCCTTGCACGACCGAGTGCAAGCTCGTCTGATCGCTGCCTGTCTTGAACTCCAGATGGTCGACGTCGAGAAGCCAGAGGAGACTCGACGGACGCTCGATCATACGGTCGCGCAGCTCGAGGAGATCCGTTCAGTAGACGTTCGTCGGATCGCGCGTGCCCTTAGCCCGAGTTTGAGCGAAGTGGATTTGGAATCGGCTCTTGACGAACTGGCGTTGCAATACGAACCGGGCATGAAGTCGACAATCACGGTCGATTCCGTGATTGAGAATAAGGAAACGCGCCCATCCGCGAGGGTGCTGCTAGGTGCCTACCGGATTATCGAGCAAGCGCTGTTGAATTCCGCCGGCCATGGTGCCGCTCGGCTCTGTGAGATCGACGTAAGAGTGGAAGACGACATCCTCGAAGTCACGGTGAAGGATGATGGCCGAGGATTTGCGGGCCAACCAAACATGACGGGTTTCGGGTCGACGCTGATGACCACCTGGGCTCATTCACTTGGTGGTTCGTGGGCGTGTCAAGAAGGTAGGAACTCCGGAGTCGTCCTCACTGCGCGACTTCCAGTTCGCACTAACGAGAGTTCACAACTGTGAACACCGATTCACACTCGTGAAGCTTGATCCGTGGTTCTTGGACGCGCCTCAGCGTCTTTGAGTGTTGCTGTCTAAGAGGTTCTCCGCCGGTTTTCCCAAGCATGTAGGCGTGGCTGCCGTGAGCACTGGGCCCCTAGGTGGCGCAATCGGCAAAGCCCCCGAAGTGCACCGGTCTTTGCGGCGTGCACCAAGAATCACAGTCGTGAAGCCTGCCCCGAGAAACTTGCGACCCACTTAAGTTTCGATGGTGCTCAAAATCAGTGTTTTCCCAGCCCTCAGTTCGATCGCGCGTTCAGCAGCGACGACGGGCAACCTGACCGCGATCGAGTACAGCGCCAGCGCCGGGGCCGGCGGCGGCCACGACCCCGCATTGAACTCCCTTAGAGGGGCGCGATGCCCGGCGACATCTCCTGACGGCAACAACGTCTATGTCGCGGGATTCTCCAGAGATTCGATCACGAATTCCGACCGAGGTGCCGCAACCGGACAGCTCACTGAGGCGGGGAGCATCGCTGACGCCGAAGCGAACCGCTGCACGAATCCAATCCCCGACGGCCATCAATGGATCCGACACGGTCCCACAACAAAGTCGTGCTTGCCCATCAACGCACCAGGAGGTGTCAAGTGAATCGAACCCGTCAACGCGTTTCTACTCTGATGTCGGGGGTGGCCGTCTTAGGGATGATCACTGTGATGGTTGGCGGTTCGGCGCACTCGGCTACCACTCCCACCGTAACCGCAACCGTGTCAGTCGGTTCGGGTCCGCGCTCTGTGGCAATCACCCCCGACGGAACGAGGGTATACACCACCAACCAGATTTCAGACACCGTGTCCGTCATTGATACGGCGACGAACACGTTGAGCGCGACAGTGCCTGTCGGAGATTCTCCGAATGGTGTGGCTATAACCCCAGACGGGACCTCCGCCTATGTCACCAACTACGTTGCGGGCACCGTGTCTGTGATCGATACCGCTACCAACAGCGTAACCGCAACGGTGACTGTCAGTTCCTACCCGCAAGCTGTCGCAATCACCCCGGACGGAAGAAAGGCCTACGTCGCGTATAGGAATACGGGCACCGTGTCTGTGATCGATACCGCTACCAACAGCGTAACCGCAACGGTAACTCTTTTCACAACCTCGCTTATCGGCTCGAATTCAACTGCCATCGCATTCACCCCAGACGGAACAAAGGCCTACGTCACCAACACTGGTATCAGCACCGTGTCCGTGATCAAGACAAGTGACCGCACTGTCACAACGGTGACTGGCGTGGGGCAACCGCAAGGGGTGGCAATCACCCCGGACGGGACCACCGCCTACATCCCTGATCGGTCTGGGCCTGGCACCGTGTCCGTAATGAACACAAGCGACAACACCGTGAGGGCAACGGTGGCTGTCGGCAATACACCTACTGGGGTGGCGATATCTCCGAATGGAACAAAGGCCTATGTTTCCAATTTCCAATCAAATTCAGTATCAGTGATCGATACGGCGACGAACACCGTGAGCGCAACGGTGACTGTCGGCTCGCAACCGGAAGGGGTGGCAATATCTCCGAATGGGACCACCGCCTATGTCGTCAACCTCGGCTCAAATTCAGTGTCGGTGATCGATACCGGGATGTCGGCTATACCAGGTCAAACGACATTGTCGACCATTGCAACGGCGGAGTTCCGGTTCTACCTGCCTGACGGCAGTGAGTGCACCTCGATCAGTCCACAGATTCTGGCCGTGGGCTCGAACTTCAGCCTTCCCAAGGCTGATGCACTGTGCGGCATGGATAACAGCATCGTCAGCGGATGGCGAATCCCTGGCCAGGCCAATGCATTTGAGGTGGGCCGTTCCGTGCGGGTCACGTCATCCCAGCAGTTCACTGCGGTGCTCGAAATGCCCTGGGTGATTGTCATCTTTGACGCAAACGTGGGAGCGGGCGACCTCTGCATGCAAGGGGACCTGGATGTGCCGGGTGATGCGCGCGACGAAGTGTGGTCCATTCCGCGCGCGCAGGTCACGGATCAGCCGTTGCCATCGGCAGCAATTTGCACGCCTGAGGGCTACGTGCTCTCGGGCTGGGTGGATCGTCGCAGTGATCCGTGGACGGTCTTCTCCACCGATGACCAGATTCCCGGGACCGCAGTCGATGTCGATGGCAATGCAGCCAATGAGATCAACCTTTATGCCAAGTGGGCGCGCTCCTGACGTTGCAGCGATGAGGTTTCAGGTCGCCCCGGTTGCGGGCAAACTCGCTAAGACCGATCCGAATCGCCACCTGCAATGGGAAGTTGCGCGCCTGGCCAAGGACCACGCTCTTGTCGGTGCAATCACAGTGACGGACACTGTTGCGCCACTTGATATCAAAGTTGATCTCCGGGCCTCTCAAATACCTTGCTCCGTGGACGTCTATTCCCCGCGCAAGGGCCAACCGCTGACCTGCGTCAATTGGCTTCTTCGCCAACTTAAAAACGCACCCGATGGAGTGCGCGTAGCAACCAGGGGGAAGTGATCACAGCAACCTGCGGCGGCCTGGCTGCTTGCAGAAGTTCTGGATCCACCAGAGAAACTTGCGCCTGCGGCAATTGGCACACAAATTGGCGCACTTTGCTCGAGCATGAAGAATCCCCCCACAAACTGGCGAGAGTTTGTGAGGGGAAACCCCGTCGGGCTGACAGGATTTGAACCTGCGACCCCTTGACCCCCAGCGATGGGACCTCTTGTTTCCCCTCGTGCACGTTGCTTCCCCGTTGTGTCACCCATAAGGGACTCTTTCCCTGTTGTTTCCGTCAGGTCCGCGTGGACTGTGTCAGTTCTGTGTCAGACGGCCGCGTGTGCAATCTGGTGCGCGCGCTGCGTGTCCTCGTCCATCGCCGCGATCGCACAAGTCAGTTGTTCGTGAGTCGAAGGTAGCCACCTAGCAACGTGGAACCAAACCTGCTTCCACTAAAGAATTCGGTTTTCACTCAGGCAGTAGATGTGGATACGACGTCACCTGCCGAAGTCCCACTCGTGCCGCGAACCTCGGTCAGTTCGCCTTGTACTGGTGAGGTTCATCAGCTCAACCGGGACATCCCTCTCTCGACGATCGTGGTGTGCGAAGGCAAGGACACCACGGCAGCGTCCAGTCGATCGCGGTACTCTCGGGCACACCCGCGCGGTGATTGGCGAAGGAAAGGACCGCATGGACTCCAGAACCAGGCTTCGACTCGTGACCACGGTGTGCTTAGCCTCCAGTTCGACCACGGTGGTGGCCGCAGGGATGAGTTACTTGATCCTGCCCATGCTGGACGATCTCCAGCTCACGCTCGACCAGGCCAGCGGCGCCCTCGCGATTCCCAGCATCGGTGCCCTCTTGGTCGTCTTCATTGCCGGTGTCATGGCTCAACGGTTCGGTGACCGTCGATCTCTTCTCTTCGCAGCGCTGGCGTACTTCTTCGGCTGCGTGGTCATGTCCACCGCGCCGAATCTCCCCCTCGTTACTTTCGGACTCCTCATGGTGAGCACGAGCGGTGTCACGCTGAGCGTCGTCGCGTTGGGGATGCTGAGTTCCAGAATTGACGACACACGCGACCGTGCGACAGCGTTCGCCACCCTCGGGATAGTTGTCCCGGTGGTATTCATCACCGTCCCGGTGCTGGCCGGGATCATCACGCAGATCAGTTCTTGGCGCTGGATTCCAGTTATTTGGGCCTGCCTTTCCGTCTTGATTGTGCTGTCCACTTGGCTTCTTCTGCGGCCCACCCCCGCCACCGGGAAGCCCATTGAACTCGTGACGCCGCTGCTTGCTGGGATATTCATGGCTGGGGTGCTACAGGTCTTTAATCATTGGTCCCTGGGCGGCATCTCCAACCCGCGTGTGTGGATCCCTATCGTGGGCGCCGCACTGGCTCTGGCACTCTTTGTCTGGACGCGTCGCCGACTCTCGCATCCCTCGCTATCACTCGTACCCTTGACGTCGCGCTCCACGTGGCCACTTATCGTTGCCTTTCTCGTGTTTCCCCTGGCTAACACCTTCTTCTTCATCACGGTGGGCTGGCAATACCTCTTTGGGCTTAACGCACTGCAAACCGCTCTGATCATGATTCCGCTTCAACTCACCTGCGTCGTCGGCGCCAAATTCGTTGCGGGTCCGGTGGTGCAGCGGTGGGGTTTGTCACGCGGCGGAGTTGGTCTTATCTGTCTGTACATTGTTTTCACCTTTGGACTCCTAGCCGTCCAGGACGACTCATCAATCTGGATCACGGCCGTCATCACCTCGCTCTGGGCTGGCAGCTTCACCGCGGTCGCAGTGGTGCTGAACAACGCGATGATGAGCTCGCAGCCCCCTCGCTTCGCCGGCAATGTATCGGCGTATCAAAAGGCGTCCGGTGCAGTGTCAGGAACGCTGAGCGCGGTATTGATCGGCCCACTCGTCCTTGTCGCCATCGGCACAGCGCTCGAGACGAAGATCCTGGCCGGCGGAGCGTCGAGCGCGTCAGCCGAATCACTCCGAGACGACATTCAATCCAGTACCAGCCATGCCGAGCAGTTGCGCATCTACTCCTACAACATTCCCGGTGACAACGAACTCGGTGAATTGCATGAGGAGTCTCTCATCGTGGGATTGCGCACTGATGCCCTTCTGGGCGGCGTGCTGGGGTGCGCAACCCTGGGGCTATTTATGTTTGCGCGACCGGGAGGCAATCCTGAACTAGATCGTGGAGGTGCGAGAATCCGAAGGGACACCCACAGCAGCGTTCCCCCCGAATCTTGACGCAACACAACTCAACGACAGGTGGATCGCCCTGCGCTTAGTGGAGGGCAGTTCCTCCCGGCAGTGGTTGTTCTGCAGAGGCTCGCCACTGCCACCTACCTCAGACCTGAGTGAAATCCAAAGCCACCCAAGAAGGAAATCCCACGACTTCACCACTGTCCGGCTGAGAGGATTTGGACCTGCTCCGCCCTTGACCCCAAAATGTGTGGTCAAGCGACTCCAGAAATGAAACATCCCCCCGTAGATGGCGAGATCTACGGGGGGATGATCCGTCGGGCTGACAGGATTT
>JANQZS010000026.1 GCA_030728405.1 Candidatus Nanopelagicales bacterium
ACGACGGAACTCTTCCGGATAAGCACGAGGCATAACAGACATCCTTCCAGCAGCGTCAAACGCTACAGATTGATGTCAACCAAACCGGGGGCACTCCCCACGCTCTTACAGCAGGTCGTCGTCACCGGCCCAAGGAGTTGAAAGTGCTCACTCATCCTGAGTTGGCTACCATGAATGAGGGAAAGGTTCGCCTTCGGTGGAGCCCTGCCCAAATAAGTCGGTACCTGAAAGCCACCTTCCCTGATGATGCAGGGACGCATTTATCGCATGAAAGCATCTACGTAGGCTTATCACAACAAAAGTCCACCATATGCTGCCCTGCGAAACTCACCGCTGCACACCGGAGGGGATCACCGCAGGGCCCATATCAGGCGGGTCATGCCACGTAAACGTTTCGCCCAGCCGATGCTCAGCATTCATGAACGTGACTTCGACCCCGCTGACCGATCAACTCCTGGTAACTGGGAAGGGGATTTGATTATTGGTAAGGGCAAACGTAGCGCCATAGGGACTCTGGTGGAAAGGGGATCCCGGTACGTGAAACTATTACACCTGGGTTGGCGGGACTCCACCAGCCTGCATCACGCCATTGCGGCAAGCATGAACCCCTTGCCACCGCACCTGCGAATATCATTGACGTGGGACCAAGGGACAGAAATGGCCCAGCACCAACAAATTAGTCGAGACACCAACATGAGAGTGTGTTTCTGTGATCCAGCCGGCCCCCTGGCAACGACACAGTAACGAGAACACCAACGGGCTCCTGAGGCAATATTTTTCCCAAAGGAACAGACCTGTCCATCTATAGTCCTGCAGACCTCGCACGAGTCGAAAAAGAACTCAACAACAGGCCACGCCTAGTCCTCGGGGACGCAACTCCAGAGCATCTTTTCACCCAGATGCTAGCCTTAGCGAACTAGTCAAAGTTGCGACGACCACTTGAAACCACCTTGCCGTAACTGAAGCCAGGACGATGGCTAGTTATGCCTGCCGAATTCGTGACACCCACAGAACTAATCGCTTGACGGCGTCGTCTATTTAATTCGCTCCACGGTTGCGAGTACCAGCTGCAACAATTTTTCGATCGAGGGAATGGAAACGCTCTCGCGAGGGGTGTGCGCGTCTGCGATGCTCGGGCCCAAGGCGAGCATTGGGAGCTCGGGATACTTCTCATGCAGGACTCCACACTCGAGACCGCCGTGCACGCCCGTAATCAATGGAGCCTTGTGAAATAGGTCTGAGTAGATCTGTGCAGCTTGTTCGCGCAGCGGATTCTCCGTCTGATATTCCCAGGCTGGATAGGACCCAGAGATCTGAACCCGGCCCCCACTTTGCGCCGCCAGCTTTTCCAATTGCGTCTCGACGTCATGCCGGCCGCGGGCGCTCGACGAGCGCACAGATGCTGTGATCTTCATCTCGAGTTCGTCTTGCTCGACGAGACCTAGGTTGGACGACGTCTCGACGACTCCGACCAAGGAAGAGGACATCTCACGTACGCCCGGATCAGCCGATGCCAAGAACTCGAGGAGCCGGCGAGTCCACGATGAGGATTGGCATGCCGCAGGCCCCATTCGTGCGAGGCTTGCCGATGCGTCGGGTTCGGCGGCGGCGATCGACTTCCACCACTCTTCATAGGCAACCGAAAAGTCACACTGGGTAGAGAAGACGAGATGCACCTCGCGATTGATCGCGTTGAACTTTCCCGGTGCATTGAAGAAAGCGACTCGGATGTCCGGGATTTTGACGAGAAGGACGGCGACGGCAGCAATGCCGTTGATCCTCCCCTTGTCAATATCCAGGCCTGAGTGGCCCCCGCGGAGGTCACGCACGCGAAGTTCCCAAACATTATCCGTGTGGGATGCTTCGGCTAGCGGGAAACTGACTTCGACTGTCGACCCACCGGCACCACTGCAAAGGAAGACGCCTTCTCGCTCACCATCGATGTTCAAGAAGTACTGCCCTCTGAGGCTCACGCCAGTCAGAGCTTTGGCACCCACTAGACCGGTCTCCTCCTGGGTCGTTAGCAAGATCTCTAGGTCAGGATGATGGACGTCTTCCGAGTCCAACAGCGCAAGGCAGATGGCAACGCCGATGCCATCGTCTGCCCCGAGCGCGGTGTCTTGCGCGTGTAGGACGTCTCCGTCCCGCACTATCTGGATTGGATCCGTCGCAAAGTCGTGACACGATTCGCTTGTCTTTTCACCGACCATGTCGAGGTGAGCCTGAAGGATCAAGCCTGGCCGGTCACCTTGGCCTGCGTGCGCTGGCTTCCTTATCAAGAGGTTCCATGCTTCGTCCTGGAGAACATCAAGGCCTTTGCGCTCGTAATGGTCACGAAGGGTGTCGCTGATCGTCTTTTCATTTCCCGAGGTGCGGGGAATTTCCGAAACTCGGAAGAACCAGTCGAGAACCTCGTCGAGGCCGACGTCGCTCATCCCAAAACTTCTTCCACCGGTCGGTAGATCACGTCTTCAAACCCATAATGCGCCGGGCCGAGCAGAGCGATGCCCTCGGGAGTGCGGTAGAGCGGATTGGCGATCACGACTACGGCGACATCGTCGCCCTCCTTGATGTCCGAGTTCGTGATCGGGTCTCCGTCACTGGCGTACACGCATTGGATGAGATCCGGGCTCATGACGAACTCCTCGCCGTTCAACCACGTCAGATGGTTCTCGTTCTTCGCCCAGATCTTCAGCTCCTGCCCAGCGAAGGTGCCTGAGCCGGCGACGACAAGGTCCACGTACATGTAACCGCCCTTGGACTCCCAGTTCTTGACGGTAACCGTTCCTCGGAAGGCGACGGCTCCTTCAGCTGTCCGAGCGAAGGCGTCAGCAGGATCCTCCCCCTTCTCGCGTGCTTCCCTTACTGCTCGCCCAGTGTTGAGGTTTCTCGTCATCGTCCCGCGTACAACCCACGGTTTCATGTCCTTGACCTTTGCGGCGAAGCAGGCAAGACCGATGGGCTCATACGCTGGGATGGACAGCATTTTGCCGATTGCCTCAGCCGCGTCATACCCGTGGGTCTCACGCAGGACGGCAACGTTACCCCACGCGTCGGCGGAGGTCATTGGTGTGATTGGGAGTCCGCCCAAGCGAGGCGTTGTCTGGGCCACCTCCGGCACCGCGCGGCCTGCAAGGTCCCCGTCGACCACGTGAATGCCGAGTTGCGCGGCCGCATCGACCGGAGCCGGTGAGTTGATTCCGCCGAGCTCTACCGGGATGATCGCGGCGAAGGTGATGCCGAGCTCCCGCTCGAGTTCACGAACAGCTCGCACAAGTGGCCGTGGCTCGCTTTTCTCCTCAAGACCCAACGCCTTCATGGCATCTCGGTCGGCTTCGGTCAGTGGTGCGATCGACCCCATGTAGAACGTCGTACATATCCAGTCATCGTCATCCAAGGTTTCGATGTCGACCCAGGTGATTGCCTTGCCTTCCTCGAAGCTCCCGTTCAGAAGGCGCTTGCCGACTTCCTGGGGACCTCCCCCTCCGGTTCCATATAAAGTCGAACCGCGAACGAAGTCTTCGAGGTCTGTGCGTGTCTTAATCATCGGCTGTGTCCTTTCAGAGGATGCGAGCATGTGGAGAACTGGAGGAAAGAAGGTCGCGACGCGTGGATCATGCGCCGACCGCAGACGGCAGGCTCCCGGGCGCGATGGAGACTGCAGCAGCAGTCCGCTGCTGCAGTCTCACCGAGATGCGGGTGCGATGCCTCCCAAGGACGACGCGGGCAGGTCGAACCAACGAAGGTCTTCGAACTGAGGTGTCACGCCGGCAGGCGGAGTCACGACGTCGGGGACTGGTGTGGATGCGAGCGCCTCCGCCGCGTCAAGCAGATGCTGCTTCAACAGTGCCTCGTCGCCGCTTTGGTCTGGAGGACCGTAGGACATGGTTCCGTCCGCCGAGTAGGACACGTCTGACAGCCCATTGCGTGCCTCGATGACCCCGCGGCGGTGCAACCAGCGGCCCGATTCTGGGACGAACACGTAGTCGCCCAGCAGTCGCCACCCATCGCGCGCGACCATCCGCACCGCGTCAATAATGTAGTCAGCGACCTCATCGGAGATGAAGTAGTTGAAATTGACGCGTACCCAGCCGGGCTTGATCCCTTCGCATCCGCCGGAAATCTCACGCTCAAACTCGTGCGACCGTTCCATATCGATGCCAAGCAGAGTGTGACCGTATGGGCCAGCGCACGAGCATCCACCTCGAGACTGGATTCCAAACAGGTCGTTGAGCACCGTTACGACGAAGTTGTGATGGAGGTACCGACCTGAGGGCGCCCGGACAGTAAAGGAGACTATTGAAAGGCGTTCCGCGTCCATGTTGCCCAGGATCTCCAGAGACGGTTCCTCGCGCCAAGTGTGGAAGGCTCTCTTCAATAGCCGGTGCTCACGACGCCTAATCTCACTCGCGCCTACCGCTTCCTTCAACTGAAAAACCAGACCTGCACGAATGGACTCGACGATAGCCGGCGTTCCGCCCTCCTCTCGATGTGTGGGATCCGCAATGTACGCGTGGTCTTGGGGGTTCACGAACGAGACGGTGCCTCCGCCTGGGACAGCTGGTACCCGGTTGCCGAACAGGCTGCGACGAGCCACCAGGACACCGGGAGTGGATGGGCCCCCGATGAATTTGTGCGGACTCAAGAAAACGGCGTCCTTGTACGCGGAAGGGTCTGCTTTTGGGTTCATCTCGATCTTGATGTACGGTCCTGCTGCGGCAAAGTCCCAAAATGAAAGCGCACCGTACTCGTGGAGGAGGTGCGCGATTCCGATGGTGTCCGAGACGATCCCCGTGACGTTTGACGCCGCCGAGAAACTACCGATCTTGAGAGGGCGGTGCTCGAACCGCTCGAGCTCCTCTTTCAGGTGGTCCTGGCAAATGCCACCGTCTGAGTCGGCCCGGATGACGACAACATCCGCAATCGACTCGCGCCACGGGAGCTCGTTGCTGTGATGCTCATAGGGACCAAGGAAAACGACCGGGCGCTCGTCTCGCGGAATGTAATCGGAAAGACCCCAAGTGTCTTCCAATTGCGACGGGATTCGCAGTCCGAGCACGCCGACAAGTTTGTCAATCGCTGCGGTGCTACCGGATCCGGTGAAAATGACAATCGTGTCGTCGTCTCCGCCAACGGCCTCGCGGATGATGTGGCGCGCGTCCTCGCGAAACCGTGAAGTCTGAAGCCCCGTCCCGCTCGATTCTGTGTGTGTGTTCGCATAAGAGGGCAGAACCATCTCGCGGATGAAGTCCTCGATGAACGTGAGTGCCCGGCCGCTTGCTGTGTAGTCGGCGTACGTCACTCGTCGCGAACCGTAGGGGGTCTGGATGAGATGGTTTTCGCCTATTACCGAATCGCGAATACGCCCGATGATCTGATCCGATGAGCTGCTTTCATCATGCTGGGTCATGGCTGGCGTCCTTCGTCTTTGGTGGCTGGCGTTGAGAACACTAGGGGTGAGTCAACTTGCTCAATTCGCAAGTGTGTTCGGCCGTCCTTCCAGACGACGGCTCGCTCTCCTCCTCGGATGGGAACGGAGAATCTGTTGGCGGGTGGCGGTATGGGGCAGCTGTAGAAGTACGAAAACCCGCATGGTGGCACGAAGGCCCGATTGAAATCCACGTCCACAAAGCCCTCGGCACTGGGAGGGTCAATTCTTAGGAATCTGCCGGGTGCATAAGACTCAGACCCTGTCGCGCCATCTGCGAAAACGAGAACCAGCGCACCCGAGTCCAAGAAGACGACGAGATCCCGGACTTCCCCCTGCACCTCTACAGTCAGAATGCCTGGAACACGCTTGGTGTGACCCGTATCGGCTTCGCGGGTGAAGGTCCACGGCACGAATTCTTCACCCGGGTGCGCCTGCAGGTGCCCCCGCACCGCGAGTGCGGGATCGTAAGGCCACGTGTCGATCCCCGAGAACGCCGTGAGATTTGGGGCTTCGGTGTCATAGATTCTGAGCTCGAAATCCGTCCCACCCAGGCTGAAGGCATCTGCGCTATATCGCCCGCTAGCGAGAAGGGGCTTGCCGTCACTCTGGAGTCGGGTGAGCATCGACTTCCCGACGATTTCGCTACCATCGATGGACACTGCCTGCTCGCTCAGCGGAAGCACCCATACACCGTCTTCGGAAGCCCGCCACACCTCGACACCGAGCTGCTCACACGCGGTCGGTGTTTCGGAGACGGGCTGGTACGAGACGAGTGCCAGATTTCCGGCAGGTCCCGATACGGACAAGGCGCGTTGCAGTTGCCATTCGAGGTGGAGGTCTTCTTCGGTCACAGACATTAGTTTCCACGCGACTCATCCGGCGGTCAATGGGCTGAATGCCCCCAGATCCACGTCTGAGTGTGCAGAATGACCCTCGCGCAGACTTAGTCCTCGCTGCTCATTCGGTTGACGCGCAGGGCGAGTTGGAGTGCGAGACGGGTATCCGCGGCTGCGAGCGTGGTTCCTAGAATTCGCTCAGCCCGGGTAATCCGTTGGAGGACTGTATTGCGATGGAGGCCGAGCGCTCGCGCTGTCTGCGCGGTAGAGCAAGCGCGTTCCAGATAAGCCTCCAGCGTGCGGATCAGCTCCGTGTCGCCCGTGCCCAAGAGCGGCCCCAACATCTCGCTGGCGTAGTCAGCAAATGCACTGGACGAGTACCAGCCCAGGAGCAGGCGGGACGGGCCGAGCTCCTGAATAACCCGAATCGGGAACGGTTTCGTGGAAGACGCGGCGATGACGGCCGCCTGACGAGCTTCGGCGAGCGTGACGGCGATTCCGCGGACGTGGCGCTTCGGCGAGCCGATGCCAACAGCAATGCCCCCGTCAACTGCCGGGGGAAGCACTCCCAGCTCGATAGTCCTGGCAAGCTTTCTTGCGAAATCAGGACCAGGCTCGGTCACCGATGTCAGCCAGGTCGACCACCCGTCGGTGCGTTCGACTAGTGGATTGACGGGCAAGCCTGCCGATGAGATCTGCCGAGAGAGGGTCTGCACTGACAGCGCGGACATCGACGTCCCGTGCCGAGTCCTGAAATGAATGCCTGTGTGCCATCCCGAAAGATTCCAGCCGGCGTGGATAGCAGTTTCGGCGATGCTCCTTGGAATGCTGTCAGGATGCTCGATGATCTCCGTTAGCAGAGCTGAGCTTAATCGTGCGTCGCGATCGATTGCCGCTTGCTGCCTCGCAAGCCATGCCAGGACATGTCCACTGGCAAGCGCAAGCGCCGACTCGGCTGTGTCCAGCCACACCCTCCCGACTTGGGCGCGCTCGGCGACCAGCCATAGGGATATTGCCCCTGTAAGACCCGGTACCGGCAGCAGCAGCGCTCCGAACGAATCGCCCTCCAACCTTGCGGTGCTGGCATACGAAACGACTTCCGGTGCGTTCGTAAACTCAGGGACGCCCTCCAAGAGCACACCCTCCGCGGTCACGGCATAGACGTTTGCGCCTCCGAGCGACGTGCTGACCATCGGAAGAATGCTTGCGAGCGTGCCGGGGTCGCTGCGCAAACCCCGCACCAAGCGTAAGAGAGCTTTACTCGCCTCCAAATCTGGTGCTGACACGAAGGCTCGGAGCTCCACGACCAGGTTCACGGCCGTCGACCCCCGGGGGGCAATCAGCGTAGGTAGTTGGAGTGTGATCGCGAGCAGTCGTGTAGCGGCACTCACAGGCGTTGCTGAACCGACGACGAGCACCATGCTGGCTCGGGCGGCTTGCGCCCTTCTCCTCAGCACATCCATCAGATACTGACCGGCGCCAGGTCCGCTGTACGTTTCTAGGTTGAGAACCGCCACACCGCTCTCAGTCAGCAACGTGCCGAGCACGTTAGGTGCCGTGACGAGGTCCACCGCGACGACCGGTGCGTTCGTTGGTCTCCCAACGCCGAGCAACTCACCTCCAACCACCACGCCGTGGGCGCAGACGTCGGCTACTCGAACCTGACGAAGTGCTCCTGTTGCAGCGCTCACCGCGATGCCGAGTCCACTTGAGCACTCAAGGCTGCGAAACCAATGAACGATGCTGGATCCGGATGCGCGTCGTAAGCATCTCGCAGCACCGGCGGGGCGTCGATTCTCAGCACCCGCACGCGCTGGTGAAGCGCTACTTGCTCGATCAGGATCGGCAGTGCGGTTGTTGCGTCTACGAGCACGAGTATGTCTGGCGCAGCCCCGGCCAAATCCCCGTTGTCGAACACTGCGACGTACTCATTAGTGTATTCAACCCGACCAACTCGGCGACGGTCGCGAGCGTGACGCACCGAGATGACGCCACCGCCGTCCGAGTCATCAGTCCGGCGGAGAACTTCAATGATCGTTCCTTCGAAGATGAGCGTCACGTCGGGGCGAGCAATCAACCCGTCAGTCGTCCCTCTCGAATCGAGCGCTGCGCCCAGATCAAGGGCTCGCGACAGCGTGCCAAGCACTCCGTACCGGGAGTAGTCCGCAGCAGATGCAGAACGGCACACAAGTGCACCCCAGCCTCCAAGACTGAGTAGTGTTGCTCTCAGAACCGCGCCTGCGGCCGCATCGTCATGCTGGTCAATAACGATCGAGCTGCTATCGCTACCCCCAAGGGCCGCAGGGGACAGGGGGATTCGC
>JANQZS010000027.1:0-5282 GCA_030728405.1 Candidatus Nanopelagicales bacterium
AACCGTGGCATTGGCTTCGGTGAGCAAACTGGACAGCGGCCGGGCCACGAGATCAGCATCATCTGCCAACATCGTGACCAAGTCAGGGGCACGCAGGAGCAGTTCGGTTGCATACCTGCTCGAACTGAGTACTTGGGCAAGGCGCTGGGCCGCGGCCGACTCATCACGCAACAGGCGCAGGTACCAGGGTGTGGAGCCCAAGTCTTCACTCACGCGGCGAAAACCAAGAAGACCCGAGTCGGGATCTGGCCCATCGGCAAACCAGCCCAACATGACTGGAAGGAGCGTGCGCTGGATTGCAGCGCGCCGGCTCACGCCACTGGAGAGCACTTCTAGATGCTTGAGGGCACCTACTGGATCGACATACCCGAGGGCCTGCAATCGCTGTTGTGCAGCTTCCGGGGTGAGCCGCGCCTCTCCCGCATCAAGTCTGGCGACAGCCTGCAAGAGCGGCCGGTAAAAGAGCTTTTCGTGGATGCGGCGCACTTCCCGACTACGACGCTTCCACTCATCGACTAGCTCCTTGACCGGTTCATTCCTGAACCCGAGCGAGCGGGCAATGATCCGGATTTCTGTCTCGTCCTCGGGCATGGTGTGGGTGCGTCGAAGTTGGCGAAGCTGGAGGCGATGTTCGAGATTGCGCAGGAAACGGTAGGAATCGGCGAGGACCGAGGCGTCTTCTCGACCCACGTACCCCCAGAGGGCTAGACCTTCAAGAGCGCTCAACGTGTTTGCACTGCGCACCATGACATCGCTTCTGCCGTGTACAAGTTGGAGCAATTGCACTGCGAACTCAACATCGCGAAGACCCCCGGGGCCAAGTTTTACTTCGCGCTGCGCAACATGTGCCGGTATGTGTGCCTCAACCCGCCGGCGCATGGCTTGCACATCATCAACAAAGTTGGGTCGATCCGCCGCGCTCCAGACGAAAACGGAAACCTCATCTATATAGCGATCACCAAGATTCTTATCCCCTGCCGCAGCCCGCGCCTTGAGCAGCGCCTGAAACTCCCATGTCTTGGCCCACTTGGTGTAATAAGCAATGTGTGACTCAAGGGTGCGTACCAGTGCGCCTTGCTTACCTTCTGGACGCAAGCCCGCATCGACTTCCCAGATGGCACCTTCTCGAGTGACCTCCGTGCAGGCGCGCATCAAGCCACTAGCAAGGGCGGTGGCGACTCGCAGCGCTTCGTCTTCATCTGCCACACCTTCGGCAGGTTCGGAAACAAAAATGACGTCGACGTCGCTGATGTAGTTCAGCTCCCGCGCTCCACATTTGCCCATGCCGATCACCGCGATCCGGACGGTGTCTGCTGCTAGACCCACTTCTGCGCGCGCTATTGCTAGCGCTGTTTCCAGGACGTTGTCGGCTAAGTCCGAGAGCCACTGCGCGACGCTCTCCATCCCGGCTATGCCGCTGATGTCTCGAGTCGCAATTCCGAGTAGTTGCCGCCGGTATTCGATCCTGAGGGAATCGAGGGCGAGCTCGTGATCAACCGTTGCTACCGGCTCTGGGTCTTCTGGATGGGCACCGACTGCAGATAGGAGTCGCGCACGACCTTCCCGCGCCGAAGGAGCAAGAGTCAATTCATCAGCCTGAGAAATCACGTCAACCGCACTTGGATGCCTGATGAGAAAATCACCAAGACCTTCAGAAAGTCCCAACACATCGATGAGTCGTCGCCTGAAATCTCGATCAGCTCCTAAAGCTGACCGCAAACGATGGCCTACGCCGCCCTCGGAAACTTCGAGTAGCCGGACAAACTGGCGCAAGGCTTGATCTGGATCAGCCGCGGCGCCAAAATCAGCGAGCAGTTCAGCGCTGTCGGCAAGATTGAGGGAAGCCACCTGTTCGCTGGTCAGTAGTGCATTCGACATTGCCGGATCGGAAAACCCCATGCGCGCTGCTCGGCCCGAATCACTCGCTCCACGCGTGGTCACGACGACGACGCTTCGGTTGAGGTACATCGATCGATGACAAGTTCTGCCCAGGCCAGTGTTGCTGGGCGCCAGGTGGCCACCAGCTCCGCGCCGTACTCCTGCACAGCATTGCTTGCAGTTGCCACATCCGTTCCTGATCTGATCAGTGCCTCATCGGCAAAGTCAGCCCACGAGAGAAAAATTTCCGCATCGATCTCCGGATGACACTGGAAGCCATATGCGCTATCCCCAACGCGAAATGCTTGAACTCGGCAAGCTTCATTGGAGAGTAGGAGATGTGCTCCCTGCGGCAGCTCCGATACATGATCTTGGTGCCATTGAATCGCAGGCACACGTGCAGCTCCCCCGCGATCAGTTGATGCAGCGCCCAGTGCCGCGCTCACAACGGCGTCTTCGACCCCCTCAACCGTCGGTTCAACAAAACTCAGACCGATTTCTGTCGTGGCCGCGAGCTCAACTTTTCCACCTAAGGCAGCAGCGAGTAACTGCGATCCCAGACACAACCCCAGCACCGGGGTTTTTGTTGCCACAGCATCTCTGAGCAACGCGCGCTCTGCCGGCAGCCACGGCGCATCAAGGTCGTCATTGGCCCCCATGGAACCGCCCAGAGCGAGAATCCCGTGCACTCCAGCCGGAACAGCGTTGGGCACTTCATCGCCTTCATGGGCCCGCACAACTTCGACCACGATGCCCAGTTCAGCCAACCAGTCACCCACCATGAGCGGTGGATCTGTCGGATCGTTCTGAATCGCTAGGACTCGGGGGTGAATTGCGGTCACAAAGAAGGAAGGTAGCGGTCCAATTCCCATTGGGTCACCTGGCGTCGGTACTCGTCCCATTCGGCCCGCTTATTTCGCAGGAAGAAGTCATAGACGTGCTCCCCCAGGGTTGCAGCTACCAACTCTGATCGCTCCATGATCGCGATGGCTTGGTTCAAGCTGGTGGGCAACTGCTGCATGCCCATTGCTTGACGTTCCCCCGGGGTCAAAGCCCACACGTCGTCTTCTGCACCGGCTGGAATCTCGTATCCCTCTTCGATGCCCTTCAGGCCGGCGGCGAGCAGCACCGCGAAGGCAAGGTAAGGGTTTGCCCCACTATCCATGGCTCGATACTCGATCCGGGTGCTGTTGCCCTTGGCCGGCTTGTACATCGGCACACGGATGAGTGCTGAGCGGTTGTTGTGACCCCAGCACACCCACGAGGGGGCTTCTGCGCCACCTGCCAGTCGTTTGTAGGAGTTGACCCACTGATTGGTGACCGCGGTGATCTCCGGGGCGTGCACGAGCAACCCGGCGATGAAAGAACGTGCCACGCTAGAGAGTTGGTAAGGCGAACCAGCTTCGTAGAAGGCGTTGCGATCTCCTTCAAAGAGTGACAGGTGGGTATGCATTCCTGAACCGGGAGCATCGCGAAGCGGCTTGGGCATGAACGATGCATAAAGCCCCTGCTCAAGTGCTACTTCTTGCACTACCAAACGGAAGGTCATCAAGTTATCTGCAGTGGTGAGTGCGTCCGCATAGCGCAGGTCGATCTCTTGCTGACCTGGGCCGCCTTCATGGTGGCTAAACTCCACCGAGATTCCCATGGCCTCCAGCATCATGATCGCTTGCCGACGGAAGTCGTGGCCGACTCCGTGCGGAGTGTTATCAAAGTACCCGTAACTATCGACCGGGACCGGGACCTCGCCTTGTTCTGGGCGACCCTTGAAAAGGTAGAACTCGACCTCAGGGTGCGTATAGAACGTGAAGCCAAGGTCAGCAGCTTTGGTCAACGTGCGCTTGAGCACGTAGCGTGGATCCGCATAAGAAGGCGTGCCATCAGGCATCAAGATGTCGCAGAACATGCGCGCCACCCCGGGGCCTTCATTACGCCACGGCAAGAGAGAGAAGGTGCTGGCATCGGGTCGCACGAGCATGTCGGATTCGTAGACCCGTGCAAAGCCTTCGATCGCCGAGCCGTCGAACCCGATTCCCTCGGAGAACGCTCCTTCTAACTCAGCTGGGGCAACAGCCACAGACTTCAAGGTTCCCAATACGTCGGTGAACCACAGGCGCATGAAACGGATATCGCGCTCTTCAATCGTGCGAAGGACAAACTCTGCCTGCTTTTCCATAGCCCTATGGTTGCGCCGTTTGTGTTACGCGTGGGTTAACTGCGCTGGGTTGCGGCCAAGGAAGTGGCTCTCGGTACCCTCACGGGGTGACCCGGCTAAGAGTTGCCCTCGCTCAAATCAACCCCGTCGTGGGCAATATGGGCGCCAATGCCGACCTCATCTTGGCCAGCGTGGCCGACGCGGCTGGCCTAGAAGCCCAATTAGTGGTGTTTCCTGAATTGGCACTTAATGGCTACCCCATCGAGGATCTGGCTTTGCGGCCCTCTTTCCAGGAGCAGTCCCGCATCGCCATGGCTGGCCTTGCAACCCGAATCGAGGAGGCTGGGTATGGCGATCTGGTGTGTCTGATCGGTTACTTGGACTACCTCGACCAGCACCAGGAGATCCTCGGGTCACCTCGGGGTGGCGCCGTGAATGCAGTGGCCGTCGTGCATTCAGGCGCGGTGCGGGCGCGATATGTCAAACACCACCTCCCGAACTACGGCGTTTTCGACGAAGCCAGGTACTTCATTCCGGGAACGGAGCCCTTGGTCATCAATGTTGACGGGGTCACCGTCTGCATCGCGGTGTGCGAGGACCTCTGGCAAAACGGCGGCCCGGTCGAGTGGGCCCGCGAATCTCGCGCTGACGTTCTCGCTGTGCTCAATGCATCTCCCTACGAAAGAAACAAGGACGACGTTCGCCTCGACCTCTGCAACAGACGCGCCCAAGAATCTGGCGCTGCTCTGGTCTATGTAAACCTTGTGGGCGGCCAAGACGAACTCGTTTTTGATGGCGATTCACTTGTTGTGGATAGCGCAGGCGCACTCGTTGCGCGAGCTCCGCAGTTCGAATCCGGTGTGATGGTGGTCGATGTTCCTGCGCTGCAACGCGGCGGAGTTGGCTCCATCGAGTTTCACACCCGAGAGTGTGCACCCGAACCGGCACTGGCTCCCTGCGTTGCCGTTCACCTCAGCGATGAAGCGGAGGTGTATGGAGCACTCACCGTGGGCCTTCGCGATTACGTCGAAAAGAACGGCTTCTCCTCGGTCATATTGGGCTTGAGCGGCGGAATCGATTCAGCACTCGTGGCAGCGATCGCGGTTGATGCACTTGGTGCCGATCGCGTGTTCGGGGTGTCAATGCCGAGCCGCTACTCATCGGAGCATTCGATCGCCGACGCCCACGACATCGCTGAACGAACTGGCCTCAACATTCGTGATCTACCCATAGCGCCGATGTTTGATGC
>JANQZS010000027.1:5382-8508 GCA_030728405.1 Candidatus Nanopelagicales bacterium
CTGCTTGATGAACTCATCGAGTCTTACGTCGATCGAGATCTCAGCCCCCGAGATTTGGTCGCGGCAGGGTTTGAGGCAGCAATCGTTGAACGGGTCATCACATTGATTGATCGCGCGGAATACAAGAGGCGTCAGTACCCGCCCGGCACCAAGATTTCCCTCAAGGCGTTTGGTCGGGACCGTCGCCTGCCGATCACGAACGGTTGGCGGGAGCCAATCCAGCCAATATGACCGCGAGGATTGATTCGGTGTCAGGCTGCCGCGCACTCACACTGACGTCCCACATCCCCGAATAAATCATCGGGCCTACCAATACGGCCACCGTGGTGTCCACATTCAAGTCCGCAGCAAATTCGCCATCGCGAATTCCGTCATTGAGCACCTCGATGATGCGACTACGTCTGGGCTTGAGTACCTGTTGGAAGAAGACTTCCGTGAGTTCAGGTTGGCGCTGACCCTCACCCACCACGTGCATCATGATCCGGCCAGTTAACGAGGAAGAAATACCGGATCGAATCCGGCCCAACATCACCGATAGACGCTCGTGGGCGCTCCCCGATTGGGGGACAGCGTGCAGATCATCGTTGAGTCGAGCCAGACTGGCAGTAATGAGTTCGTCCCTCCCGGCGAACCGTCGGTAAATAGCCGCCTTGCTCACTCCCGACATCGCAGCAACGGACTCCACCGAAAACCGCATGAAACCGACATCCGCTAGATGCTCCAATGCCGACGTGACCACATCATGCTCAAGCTGCGGATCTCGGGGACGCCCGCGTGGCCGGGTTACTGTTTCAAGTTGGCTCATGAGTCTGTCCGGTGGTGTGGCGGGACAATCTCCTCGGCCGCCTCGACCGGGTAGGCCTGCGCCTGTTCGGCGATCAGGGCATCTGTGGGATCACTCGGGGGTACGTCAGGCGATCTGCGCGTGGGTGGCGTGATCACGGGCAACATGAATCCGACCACCAAGGCCGCAATGAGCACGATCGCGAAGGAAATCCACGACGTGATGTGGGAGGCAGAGATGAATGCTTCGAAAATCCCACTCCGTGCCTGCTCGATGAGATCAGCGGGGGCACCAGCTGACTCCGCCTTCCCCAACAGCGCTACCGCCGAAATAATCGACTCGGATGCCTCTTCAGCACCATCGGGTCGAAATTGTGCAGGGATCTTGTTCAACACCGGTGCGAGGTTGCTGGCAAATGAGGTAGCTAGGACCGTGCCAATAACCGCAACACCCAAAGCACCGCCCACTTGACGCACGGTGTTTTGCACCGCCGAGCCAGCACCCACGCGCTCCAAAGGCAAGACGTTCTGCATCACCGTGCTGGCCGGGGCGATCACGTTGCCCATACCCAAGCCGAAGAAGAAGAATGCAACGAGCAATATCCAGATCGGGGTAGCTCCATCGATCTGCGCCAAAACGAGCAGCACGAGCGCGACCAAGGCCAGACCGAATGTCATCACCACCCGGTACCCGAACCTGGCAACCATCGCAGCACTTCGGGGCGCGGCAATGAGTTGGCCCACCGCGAAGGGCACAAAACACAAACCAGCGGCGAGGACGTCGTAACCCCGAACAATTTGAAGATAGAAGGGCAGCGTGAAGGTGATCCCTGAAAGCGCAAAGAACGCTAACGAGACAGCAACCAGACTCACCGCGTAGCCGCGGTTCTTGAACAGTGAAACATCGAAGCTAGCGTGGGAACTGCGAGCCTCCATGACAAGGAATAGCGCGATGATGCCCATGCCGGCAAAAACTGGCACGAGAACGCCAGCGCTCAGGAAGCTCCGAGTTTCCGAGGCGTGAATGATCCCGTAAATGAGCAGTCCGAGTCCAGAGATTGAGAGCAACAGTCCTGGGATGTCGAGCGCTCTTGGATTCGGGTTGCGGGTTTCTGGCACTACCTTGACGATCGCGATCAATCCGACGATGACGATCGGCACGTTGATCAAGAAGACCGAACCCCAGTCGTTTCCGATCAACCAGTTGGTCCAATCTGGATGCTGCAGCAAAATCCCGCCCAGTACCGGCCCTAAAGCCACTGCCGCTCCCACAGCACCTGCCCATGCGCCAATCGCCTTGCCACGTTCATGCGGCGGGAAAACCACCGTGATGATCGCGAGGGTCGTGGGCAATACCGCTGCGCCGCCGATGCCCATCACGGCACGCAACGCGATCAGCATGTCGGCGCTCGTGGCGAAAGCGGCCGCGGCTGAAGCAATCGCGAAAATCGACAGGCCAATGATCAGAACTTTGCGACGACCCCACTTATCCCCAAGCACTCCCCAGGTGAACAGCAACGCGGCAAACACGAGGATGTAGGAGTCAACTGCCCAGACGAGTTGGCTCGGTGATGCATCAAGGTCTCGCTGAATCGTTGGTAGTGCAATGTTTAAGACAGTGTTATCGAGCACCACCACCAAAAGACTTACTACGAGCACACCCAGAATCGCCCAGCGCTTCGGATGACCATCGGGCGAATCCATCCAACTATTTGAAGACTGAGTAGCTGTGCCGCTCTTTGGTGCTGAAGCCATGGAGTCCAGGCCTTTCGGGTTTGCCGGTCGATCAATACGAAACGCTACCGTATCGTTATTCCACCTGACTGCGCATTCGGTGGTGGCCGTGCCATGATTAATGCATCCGGGGACTTCAAAGGAAGCCTCGAGATCGAAAGGAACGACATGTCCATTCACACGCCCGTTTCACGGATCACCTTCGCCGACCTGCAACGTCTCACAGATGCAGGTGACAAGTGGTCGATGATCACCGCCTACGACGCACTCACCGCAGCAATTTTTGATGAGGCAGGGATCCCCACGCTCCTCATTGGCGACTCAGCGGCGATGGTGGTTTATGGCTACCCCACCACCGTGCCGGTCACGATCGATGAACTCATCCCGTTGGTGAAAGCAGTTGTGCGTGGATCCCAACGCGCCATGGTGATCGCGGACCTGCCATTTGGTAGTTACCAGGGGAGCGTCCAACAGGCCATGGAAACCGCAGCGGCCTTCATGAAGGACGGCGGCGCCCACGCCATCAAATTGGAAGGCGGTGCATCCGTTCTTCCGCAGGTCGAGGCCTTATCGAGCGCCGGGGTGCCGGTGATCGCCCACGTTGGCCTT
>JANQZS010000028.1:0-6573 GCA_030728405.1 Candidatus Nanopelagicales bacterium
CAGCAGGTGCGTGATGAAAATGAGTGAGTCTGGTCCAGTGGTGGTTCGCCAGGCACGAACAACCGACGTACGCACCATCCGCAAACTCATCGATGAGTACTCAGGTGATGGGCATCTGCTCTCCAAAGCCACCGTCACCCTTTTTGAAGATATCCAGGAATTCCTTGTGGCTGAGGTCGACGGTGCGGTGGTGGGCTGTGGCGCACTGCACGTGATGTGGGAAGACCTCGCTGAGGTTCGCACACTTGCCGTATCTGGGATGCACCTACGTCAAGGCATCGGTTCGCACGTTTTGGCAGCCCTTGTGGAACGCGCCAACCAACTTGGAATCAAGCGGTTGTTCTGCTTGACCTTCATGGTCAGCTTCTTTGGCGAACATGGTTTTGAGGAGATCGATGACACTCCCATCGATCACGATGTGTACGAGCAGATGCTCCAGTCCTACGACGAAGGCGTTGCCGAGTTCCTAGGACTTGAACGAGTGAAGCCCAACACGTTGGGCAACCACCGAATGATCAGGTCGCTTTAGCCTGTAACTCTCTAACCAGTATTGCGTAACCCAGTCGCGATCCCATTGATGGTCACAGACAAAGCACGACGCGATTCAACGAGGGTGACCTCTTCCTGGGTGGATCGAACCCGATCCAGCAAAGAGACCTGCAACATGTGCAGCGGAAGCAAATAAGTATCACGTGTGGCTAGCGTGCGGGCCAGGGTCGGATTACCCGCCAGCAAGGCATCCTGTCCGGTCACGCTGAGCACCTGATCAACTGTGCGTTGATGCTCTTCCAGGATCGTCTCGAAGATTGGGTGCAGTCTTGCTGGCACGAGTCGCTCCACATACTGACGAGCAACGGTCATGTCGGTTTTGGCGAGGGTCATCTCGACGTTCGAGATGAAGTTGCGGAAAAAGTGCCAGTGCTCATACATCGCGGTGATCGCATCACCGAAGCCGGCAGCACGAGTCGCAGCCAAACCCGATCCCACGCCGAACCAGCCGGGCACCACCTGCCGGGATTGCGTCCAACCAAAGACCCACGGGATTGCGCGCAGGCCGCTGATGCCAACGGAAGTATCGGGCCTTCGCGATGGCCGAGAGCCCAGATGCATCGCGCCGAACTCTTCCACGGGTGTGCTCAACGCGAAATATTCAGGCAGGTCAGGGTGATCAACGAGATTGCGGTAGCTCATCTGTGCATGCGCGCTCGCGGTCGACATCACCTCATCCCACTGCGCGAGTTGCCCCGGGGATTGACGCGAAGAACGGTGCATGAGAGATGCATCGAGAACCGCGGCCACCATCTGCTCGAGATTGTTTCGGGCAAGGGCAGGCAGCAAGTACTTATCGGAAATTACTTCGCCCTGTTCGGTGACTTTGATTTCACCGTCAAGAACTCCCCACGGTTGGGCCAGGATCGCCTCGTAGGTGGGCCCGCCGCCTCGTCCGACAGTTCCTCCGCGGCCGTGGAATAAACGCAGCCGGACGTTGTGTCGGGCAGTCACATCGCGCAACCGGCGTTGAGCCAGGTGGATCTCCCACTGTGACGTGGTGATACCGGCATCTTTGTTCGAGTCGGAGTATCCGAGCATTACTTCCTGCACATCGCCACGGCTGGCTACGAGTGATCGGTACATCGGATTGCTCAGCAATTGATCGATGATTTCTCCGGCACTCCGAAGTTCGTCGACGGTTTCAAGCAAGGGAACAAAATCCACGCGCGACTTGCCGGTGTGGGAATCCACGAGACCGGCTTCCCGGCCCAGAACCACCGCGGCGAGTACATCGTCGGCCCCTCGGGTCATCGAAATAATGCACGACTCGATTGCTCGTGCCCCATAGGTATTAAGGGTGCGAGCCACGGTTCGGTATGTCTCGTAGGTGTTCATGCCCGCTTCGTCGAGCGGAGGGGGCGTAGGTGCGAGCGGGCGCAAGGCGTTCAGTTCACGGGTCAGCAACTCTGTACGGTGCTCGCGATTGAGTTCGGAGTACGGGACGGGTGCGAGGTCGAGTCGATCTATCAACTGGCCCACGGCGTGGTGGTACTTCTCGGCGTGCTCGCGGATATCGAGTGTGGTGAGGGGCAGGCCGATGGAGGCCACGAGCCTGATCGTGCGATCGAGAATCCCCTGCGCAACATATACGCCGTTATGGGTGATCAAATCGGCGCGAATCAACAACAGATCGTCCAGTAGTTGGCGGGTGCCGGCGTAATCGCGGCCGGGCACATGTGCGCCACGGGCGGCCAAACGCTCACGGGTCAGTCGCAGACGCATGCGGATCAACGTCAACTTCAGTCGGATTGGCTCCTCGGCATTGATGGTCAAGAACCGCGGATCAAGGTCTCGGAGGTGAATGAGGTCTACCTCAACCGATGCGCGTAACTCTGGGCTCGGTCCCACGATCCGATCGCTGATGGATAGATCCTCAAGCAGACGATCAATGTGTGGCAGTAGATCTGCAATTGCGTGTTCGCGCTGGAACACAATCACATCGCTTGTCACGGCAGGTGTAACGAACGGGTTGCCATCGCGATCGCCACCGATCCACGAACCGAAACTCACCGGGCGAGAGTCCGGTGGAAGTTCATGCCCTAGTGCATGGAACGCGTCAGCAAGATCGGTGAGCACGTGCGCGAGTGGGCCCCGCGTCATGTCGTCGAGGTAGTAAAGGGCGTTGCGGGCCTCGTCGATGACCCGTGGCTGTTCAAGGCGCAGTTCATCGGTTTGCCACAGTAGTTCGATGTACTGCGTCAGTTGCTCAAGTTGGGCAGAGTCGATCTCGGTGGAATCAGTGCCTCCACCAAGAAGCACATCTGCAATGCGTCGAAGTTTGAGTAGCACCGATCGACGTGCTGCTTCAGTTGGGTGCGCAGTGAAAACCGGACGCACGGACATCACCGATGCCACGTGACTCACAAGACTCGGGTCAACTTTGGCGGCGAGCGCTGAATTGACCACCGAGCGCAGCGGCCCAGTGCCAGCGGCTTGCTCGTGTCGAACAGATCGGGCACGCTCAGCTTGCTCGGCAACATTTGCAAGGTCAAAGTAAATGGAAAACGAGCGGGCAAGGCGCGTAGCGGTCGGCAAATCCACCGCATCAAGGATGGTGGTGGCCTGCTGCGGGTCGACCCGCACCAGCTGGCGGACCTCCTCCACCAGGTCAAGAAGTTCTGGGCCCTCCTGCCGGACCAGGGTCATTCCCAGAAGTTCTCCGAGAAGCCGGATCTCACGGCGGAGTCGAATTTCTGCCCCTTCCACTGGTTCATTCACCCTTACATTCTTGCTGGATCTGCGTTTCGGCGTCGTTTCCGGACCAATTTCGCGCCCGGCGTAGCGGTATCGCCCTCATTCAGGGTCGCTGATGTGCGGGTTATGCAGGACAATGGGGATCAGCAAACAGGACAGTGTTCCTGGCGGAAGCCGGTAGAGATGGAGCGTGAGAGATGTTCGAGAGGTTCACCGATCGGGCGCGTAGGGTCGTCGTGCTCGCACAAGAAGAAGCCCGCATGCTCAATCACAACTACATCGGCACCGAGCACATCCTGCTTGGCCTGATCCATGAAGGCGAAGGCGTAGCAGCCAAGGCGCTCGAGTCTTTGGGAATCTCCCTCGAGGCAGTTCGCCAGCAGGTTGAAGAAATCATCGGCCAAGGCCAGCAGGCTCCCAGCGGTCACATTCCGTTCACTCCGCGGGCAAAGAAGGTTCTTGAACTCTCATTGCGCGAAGCCCTGCAATTGGGTCACAACTACATCGGTACCGAGCACATCCTGCTTGGCTTGATCCGCGAAGGCGAAGGTGTTGCCGCGCAGGTGCTAGTCAAGTTGGGTGCTGACCTGAACCGAGTCCGTCAGCAGGTCATTCAGCTGCTCTCCGGGTACCAGGGCAAAGAGCCGGCCACCGCGGGTGGACCGGCAGAAGGAACCCCGTCGACTTCCCTCGTGCTCGATCAATTTGGCCGCAACCTCACCGCCGCTGCCCGCGAAGGCAAACTGGATCCGGTGATCGGTCGAAGCAAAGAGATCGAGCGCGTGATGCAGGTGCTCTCTCGTCGCACCAAAAATAACCCGGTACTCATCGGTGAGCCTGGAGTTGGCAAAACCGCGATTGTTGAAGGCCTCGCACAAGACATCGTCAAGGGCGAAGTTCCCGAGACCCTTAAAGACAAGCAGGTGTACACCCTCGATCTCGGTGCACTCGTTGCCGGCAGCCGTTACCGCGGCGATTTCGAGGAGCGCTTGAAGAAGGTCCTCAAGGAAATCCGCACCCGCGGCGACATCATCTTGTTCATCGACGAGATGCACACCCTCGTTGGTGCTGGCGCCGCTGAAGGCGCCATTGATGCGGCCAGCATCCTCAAGCCAATGTTGGCTCGCGGTGAACTGCAGACCATCGGTGCGACCACTCTTGATGAATACCGCAAGCATGTGGAAAAGGATGCAGCCCTTGAGCGTCGGTTCGCCCCCGTTCAGGTCGATGCACCCGACGTGCCGCACACGGTCGAGATCTTGAAGGGTCTACGCGACCGCTACGAGTCACACCACCGCGTCTCGATCACCGATGGGGCCCTTGAAGCCGCAGCCCGGCTGTCAGATCGCTACATCTCTGATCGTCAATTGCCAGATAAGGCCATTGACTTGATCGATGAGGCTGGTTCGCGTCTGCGGATTCGTCGCATGACCGCGCCACCGGACTTGCGCGCCTTCGACGACAAAATTGCCGACGTTCGCAAGGCAAAAGAGTCTGCAATCGACGCGCAGGATTTCGAAAAGGCCGCATCTTTGCGTGATGACGAGAAGAACCTGATGCAAGAAAAGGTTGAGCGTGAGCGCGAATGGAAAGCTGGCGACCTCGACGTTGTTGCAGAGGTCGACGAGCGACTCATCGGTGAAGTTCTTGCGCTCATGACCGGCATCCCGGTTTCGGATTTGACCGAAGATGACATCGCTCGGTTGCTGCGCATGGAAGAGGAACTGCACAAGCGACTTATTGGCCAGGAGCAGGCTGTCAAGGCGCTGTCCAAGTCGATCCGACGCACGCGTGCTGGGCTCAAGGATCCCAAGCGGCCATCTGGCTCGTTCATTTTTGCCGGACCGTCGGGTGTCGGAAAAACCGAACTGTCCAAGACCCTTGCCGAGTTCTTGTTCGGTGATGAAGATGCGCTCATCGCGCTCGACATGAGCGAGTACTCCGAGCGGCACACCGCATCGCGCCTATTCGGTTCACCTCCCGGCTACGTCGGCTACGAAGAAGGCGGCCAGCTCACCGAGAAGGTGCGCCGGAAGCCGTTCAGTGTGGTGCTCTTCGATGAGGTCGAAAAGGCGCACCCGGATATCTTCAACTCATTGCTCCAGGTCCTAGAAGAGGGTCGCTTGACCGATGCTCAGGGTCGCGTCGTCGACTTCAAGAACACGGTCATCATCATGACCACGAACTTGGGAAGTCGCGACGTATCCAAGGGAGTCATGCTCGGGTTCGCACCCGACGACAACGACGGCAACGCCTACGAGCAGATGAAGTCGAAGGTGCAGCAAGAACTCAAGCAGCATTTCCGTCCGGAGTTCTTGAACCGCATCGACGATGTCATCGTCTTCCACCAGTTAAGTCAGGATGAGATCGTTGAAATCGTGGATCTCATGGTGGCAAGTCTGGACAAGCGACTTGCAGACATGGACCTTGCGATTGAGCTGACACCGGCTGCAAAGGCGCTCATGGCCGAACGCGGTTACGATCCAGTACTAGGTGCGCGACCGCTGCGTCGCACCATGCAGCGCGACCTAGAAGATCCGCTGAGCGAGAAGATGCTTTTCGGTGAGATTCCGGCAGGTTCGATCATCGTCGTCGATGTGGAGGGTGAGGGAAGTGATCGTGAGTTCACGTTCGCAGCCACTCCCAAAGCCGAGCTGCCTGACGCACCTCCCATGGAAGCCGCCGAGCTCGAGTAGTAAACGCCGCTGTCAGGGGTTTGGGGAGAACCGTGGGTAACGGCCCCCTGATCCCTGGCCTGTCGGAGTTTGACGCTCCCCGCCGGCGTGTGCCGAGTTGGGTGTGGTGGGTGGCCAGCGCCCTCGGTGTGGTGCTCGTGCTGATCGTTCTGGGTGGGTTCTTTGGTGGCGTCGGCCCATTGCGCAGTGTGGGCCTGGTCTCGCAGTCTTTGCAGCCGATCTCCTACCGGCCCACCACCAACGATGCCGTGATCCAGGTTGCGGTCGCCCTCCCAGCAAGCAGCCTGTGCCCAGACACGGAAATCAGTGTGCGGGCTTTTGAGAGGGGTGCCCGCATCGAAGTAGAGGCCACCGCGACGAGCCCGCGCACTTCGTCGTGCCCCAGTACGGGCATCGCGGGTGATCGGGCCTGGGTTGATGTGGCGCTCCGCGACGACCTGGCAGAAAGAACCGTGATTCGCACGGTTGATCGGCAGCCTTTGCCGCGCGATTCTTCGTGACTAGTCCAGCTAGCTAGTCCACCTAGCGAGCAAGTCGATATCGGCCAGACTTCAACTGTTCCACCAGTCCGTCGGCGAGCAAACTCGACAATGCGCGTTCGTATTGTTCTTGGTCGTACTTTTCTTGGTCG
>JANQZS010000028.1:6673-18277 GCA_030728405.1 Candidatus Nanopelagicales bacterium
TTCTTGGTCGTACTTTTCTTGGTCGAGATCGACGGGTATCAACTGTTCGCGAGTTCGTGACGTTGACGCATCTCGAAGCAGGGCCATGATCGCCCCACGAACTTGACGGTCGCTGCCAGCGAAAGCGGCTTGGCCGCGGGGTCGATCAGCATTCTGCGGGCGACCTTCGCCATGCCACGCACAGGCTTGCTGCACGGGGCACAGCGCGCACTGGGGCTGTGCTGAGGTGCAGATAACCGCACCTAGTTCCATCGACGCTGCGGCCCACACAGCGCTGGCGGCAGCATCACGAGGTGCCAGGCGCTCGGCAAGTTCCCGCTCCACCCGAGAAATGCCGTTACCTGGATAGGCCTGACCGAGGAAAGCCCGGCTGAGTACCCGGCGCACGTTGATGTCCAAAACCAAGGCGCGCTCACCGAATGCGAAAGCAAGAACCGCGGCCGCTGTGTAGTCCCCCACGCCCGGCAGGGTGCGAAGATCGGAATAGTTCGAGGGCACCTGCCCCGCAAATCGGGAGTCAAGTTCTTTGGCGGTGGCGTGCAATCGCGCTGCTCTGCGGGGATAGCCGAGCCGACCCCACGCGATGATTGCCTCCGATTTTGGCTCTGCAGCCAAGTCTGCAGGCCGGGGCCAGCGCTTCAGCCATGCCCGCCAGACCGGCAAAACCCGGGCCACCGGGGTCTGCTGAAGCATGAATTCGCTCACGAGAACCCCCCACGGGGTGGTATCCCGCCAGGGCAAATCCCGGGAGTTGGCGCCGAACCAGTCGATAACGTCGTCGACCACCACATCCACCTCAGACACGACGGGATCGTCCCATGTGGGTACTTTCGTGGCCAATAGGGCTTAGTACCGTGGGGGTATGAGCGTTCTGATGAGCCCGGTGGGTCCTGAGCCCCCCGGTGTCTATTGGGTGCGCCGGGCTGCAGTGATCGTGGTGGCATTGACCCTGATCGTCTCGCTGTGGTGGTTGCTCGTTGGCCGTGGATCTTCATCGCCTGAAACCACCGCTACTTCTAGTACCTCAGATGGCTCTGCGACCGAAGAGATCGTGGTCGTGGAGGAAGCAGTAGCGCCGGTGTCGACCGAACCGGTGGATTGTCTGGATTGGGCGATCGCGGTGTCGGCAACAACGGATTCCTCGACGTATCGGATTGGGCTCGAGCCGGTCCTGTCCCTGGTCATTGAAAACATCGGCGACGTTGCTTGCCTGCGAGATGTCGGGGCGAAGGCGAACGAGCTTGAGATCAAGTCGGGCGGGTACCACGTGTGGTCGAGTGATGACTGCAGTGCCAGCCAGCGCAGCAAAATTGCCACGCTTGAACCGGGTGACAAAGTCGCGTCGAGTATTTCTTGGGATGGCAAGTTGAGTCAGAAGGGCTGCCCGAAGCAGAACAAGGCCGCGAAAGCAGGGCGCTACGAAGTGATCGGACGCAACCTGGGCGTGGTGAGCGACCCTACGCCTTTTGCCCTGTCCAACAAGAACTAATCGCCTCGGCGATATTCGCCACCGGGTGCAGCCGCATTCCAGTCGGCGCTGTGACATTCGAATTCGGCGGGATGATCGCATCAGTGAATCCCAAACGCGCAGCTTCATTGAGCCGGCGCTCAAGTGACGTTACGGGGCGAATGTCTCCCGACAGGGTCAACTCTCCGATGGCCACCAGCCCAGAGGGCACTGGGACGTCTGTGCCGCTACTCACGATCGCTAATGCTGCTGCGAGGTCACCAGCAGGTTCACTAATTTTCATGCCGCCTACCGTTGCCACGAAGCAATCGGCTGCAGAAACCTTGACCCCGGCTCGTCGTTCTAGCACTCCGAGCATCATCGCGATCCGCGCTGAATCCAGCCCGCTGGTCACGCGGCGCGGCTGCGGGCTGTTTGTGGGTGCGATGAGGGCTTGCACTTCAGCAACGAGCGGGCGCCGGCCTTCAATGGTGATGGTGACTGCAGTGCCTGCTGCAGGAGCTCGACGGTCGGTCATGAACAGGCCGCTGGGATCGGCGAGTCCGTGGATCCCACTTTCCTGAAGTTCGAAGCAGCCGATCTCATCGGCGGGGCCGTAGCGGTTCTTCACTGCTCGCACCGTGCGCAGCGAGGTATGCCGGTCACCTTCGAACTGCAGTACGACGTCGACCAAATGTTCAAGGGTGCGCGGGCCGGCCACCGAACCGTCTTTGGTGACGTGCCCGACGATGACCGTGGTCATGTTGCGGGCCTTTGCCGACGCGATCAGCGTGGCGGCCACCTCTTTTACTTGACTCACGCCACCACCAGCGCCCTCGATATCGAAGGAGGTGAAAGTCTGGACGGAATCAACGATGAGCAGGCTTGGTGAACATGACTCAATCGCGCCGAGCGCTGCTCCTAGATCAGTCTCTGCGGCCAGGAACAGGTTTGCAGAGACGGCGTCGATGCGTTCAGCCCGGAGGCGCACCTGTGCTGCTGATTCTTCGCCGGTGAGGTAGAGCGAGCGGTGCCCGGCTTCGGCCCAAGCAGCGGCAACGGAGAGCAACAGTGTCGATTTGCCCACACCTGGCTCACCAGCAAGGAGAAGCACTGCGCCTGGGACAAACCCGCCGCCGAGCACTCGATCAAATTCATCAATGCCACTTGAATGCACGGAGGCCTGGGTGAGATCGACCTCACCGATGGGCAGCGGGGGCGCCGAAGGCTTGGCGGCTGCGGTGGTGCGGGTGCGTGGTGCACCCAGTTCAGAGACTGTTCCCCATGCCTGGCATTCACCGCAGCGACCCACCCACTTTGCGGTCGCCCAGCCGCATTCCGTGCAGCGATAAGCCGGTGCTTTGGGAGTTGTCGCTTTTGCCATGGGCTGATCAGACTGGGTCGGCCGGGTGTGGGGAAAGGCCGAGGTCTTTGCGGTTGCCGCGCAGTACCGCATCGCGCGCATCGCAAATGGTCTTCAGTTCTGCGTACGACGCCTCTCCGATGAGCGCGACGATCTCATCGCGTGAAGAGATATAGACGGGTTCGGTGCCGATATGGGCATCGGTATTTCCGGTGCAGTACCAGTCGAGGTCGTGGCCGCCTTCGCCCCAACCGCGCCTGTCGTACTCACCAAGCACGAGAACCGTGCGCTCACGGCCATCCTCGTAGGAGATGTTGTCGTAGGTGCGGCGCAGCGGCAGCTGCCAGCACACCTCGGGCTTGGTCTCAATGAAGGAAACGCCCTCTTGCTCTGCGAGGTGGTGCAATGCGCAGCCGTATCCGCCAGCGAAACCCTCGGAGTTGTGGAAGATGCAGGCGCCGTCGATCACGCGGGTCTTGTCTGCGCCATCTTCCTTCTCAATCCAGCCGCGCTTGCCTTGGCCAAGATCGTGGTTCTCCCAGAGTTCTGGCGTGAGGAGTTTGACCCACTGGCGCACGCGCTTCTCATCTTTTTTCTCCGAGAAATGGGCACCATGCACGCAGCAGCCTGCATCGGGGCGTTCAGCGGATATTCCCTTGCAGCCACGGCCGAAGATGCAGGTCCACCGCGAAGTGAGCCACGTGAGATCCGCCCGGATCATTTGGTCGGGATCGGCGGGGTTCACGAACTCAACCCACTGTCGTGGGAAATCCAAAGGCACCTCAGGCATGCGTGAAGCCTAGGCGACGCCCAAGACGATGCGAATAAGGCAGGAGGCGATACCGTCAGCAGGTGCGCATGGGAGTCCTCGACATCGGCTCGAACACGGTCCACCTTTTACTGGTCGATGCCCACTATGGCGCCGCCCCCATCCCTGCGTCGAAAAAGAAGATCCCGTTACGCCTTGCCGAAAACTTGGAAGCTGATGGCTCGATAGCTGAGGTAGCCGTTGCGCAATTAATTCAATTCATCATCGACGGCCAGCAACTCGCTGAAGATCTAGGTGCGACCCACCTGATGGCATTTGCAACCTCAGCCATCAGGGATGCCCCCAACGGGCAGCAGGTTCTTGATCGAATCTCGGAGAAAACTGGTTTGCAGGTCGAGGTACTCAGCGGTGAAGACGAAGCTCGCATGACTTTCTTGGCCGTACGTCGGTGGTTTGGTTGGTCTTCTGGCCGGCTGCTCGTGGTGGACATCGGTGGCGGCTCTCTTGAATTGGCCTCTGGCACCGATGAAGAGCCCGATGTTGCGCTCTCCTTGCCGTTGGGTGCTGGCCGCATGACCAGAGACTTCTTGAAGTCTGATCCGCCGCGGCCGGAGGAGATCCGTGCACTGCGCAAACATGCTCGGGTGCAAATCGCAGAAGTGGTCGGGTTGATTCGGCGTGCTGGTGAACCTCGTCGGGTCGTTGCCACCTCCAAAACACTCAAGCAGCTTGCGCGCATCGCAGGTGCTGCTTCATCGACTGAGGGCATTTATGTTGAGCGAGTTCTCAGTGCCGTTGCGGTGCGCCAACTCGTGGAATCGTTATCGACGTTAAACGTTGAAGAGCGGAGCAGCCTGCCGGGTGTTTCGCCCGGTCGGGCCGCGCAATTACTAGCGGGGGCATTGGTCGCTGAGGCAGCCATTGACCTGCTCGATGCATCTGAGCTCGTGGTGTGCCCATGGGCGCTTCGCGAGGGCCTGATTTTGCACCGCATGGACGGCCTCACTAGATGACCCAGCGAGCGATGACAGATCCGGTAACCGGTCTCACCAGCGCTCAGGTTGCAGAGCGAGTTGCGCGCGGTGAAGTAAACGCAGCGCCCGAGGCTCGCAGCCGAAGCCTTTCTGACATTGTCCGCGCTAACACCTTCACGTGGTTCAACGGCTTGATCGGATCTTTGTGGGTCGTGATGCTGATCGTCGCGCCCATCCAAGACTCACTCTTTGGATTTGTCATCGTCGCCAACACGGCGATTGGCATCATCCAGGAGTACCGCGCTTCCCGGACGCTTGCAAAACTCTCTGTCCTCGGGGAAATGATGCCGACGGTCCGCCGCGATGGTGTCGATGAGCAGGTCATCTCGAGTGAGGTAGTGCTCGACGACGTCATTGTTTTGCACACGGGCGATCAACTTGTAGTTGACGGCGCGGTCCTTGTTTCTGATGGTTTGGAAATCGATGAGAGTCTGCTGACTGGAGAAGCCGATCCGGTCGAGAAAGTTGCAACCGATAACGCAATGTCGGGCTCGTTCGTGGTGGCCGGTTCCGGGATTTATCAGGCAACCCGCATCGGACGGGACTCATTTGCTGCTGGCCTCACTGAGCAGGCGAAGAAGTTCAGCCAGACAAATTCTGAGTTGCGCGATGCCATCAACACATTTATCCGCGCAATCTCCTTCGTGCTTTTGCCTGTCGGCTTGCTGTTGCTGTACTCCCAACTTTTCCGCGCTGATTTGCCGCTCCCAGAGGCTATCCGCGGAACTATCGCTGGCGTTGTGACGATGGTTCCCGAGGGTTTGGTGCTTTTGACCAGCATCGCAATGGCGGTGGCCGTTGTTCGCTTGGCGGGCAAGCGGGTGCTGGTGCAAGACATGCCCGCGGTGGAAGTGCTGGCCCGCGTAGACACAATTTGTGTGGACAAGACCGGAACGCTGACTGAGCCCGGTATGCGGGTGCGCGATGTCATCGCGCTCAATGATGATGCTCGCGCCGAAATCGAAACGGCACTCGGTGCGTTGGGAGCCGCTGAAACGGCTCCGAATCCAACTCTTGAAGCTGTTGCTTCAGCATTCGCGGATCCGTCATGGCGGGTCAGCGCAAACGTGCCGTTCTCCAGCGCTCGTAAGTGGTCGTCAGCAACGTTTGATGGCAAAGGCTCATGGGTACTGGGTGCCCCTGAATTTGTTCGGCCGGGGGATCCATCCGTTGCCGAACGCGCTGCCACCTATGCAGCCGACGGTGCCCGGGTGCTGTTGATTGCGCGGAGCGCAGATGGTTCGTTACCAGATTCAGAAACCGGTCCGGGTGATTGCCACCCCGTAGCTCTTGTAGTGATTGATCAGGTACTGCGCTCTGATGCCGCACAAACCGTGGCGTACTTCATCGAGCAAGGGGTGCACGTCAAGGTTATTTCTGGTGACAACCCGGCAACGGTGGGGGCGATTGCCGCTCAAGCGGGAGTCCCAGGAGCCGAGCAGCCTTACGATGCTCAACAGCTACCCGCAAACACCGACGATGTTGCTGTGGTGATGGGGGAGCGGTCGGTTTTTGGCCGAGTGAGCCCGGCCCAAAAGCAACAGATGGTCGACGCCCTCCATCTACGAGGCTCGACCGTTGCCATGACAGGAGATGGAGTCAACGACGTTCTTGCCCTGAAAAACGCTGATCTGGGCATCGCGATGGGTTCGGGTTCGGGTGCCACTCGGGCTGTTGCGCAACTGGTGTTGCTCGACAACAAGTGGTCAGTGATGCCGAGTGTGGTGGCCGAAGGCCGGCGGGTGCTGGGCAATATTGAGCGCGTCTCAGATGTGTTCATCACGAAATCCGTTTACGCAGTCGTGATCTCCCTTACTACGGGACTCACCGCTTTGGCATTCCCCTTCCTGCCCCGACACCTTTCGCTCCTGAGTGCCCTGACCATTGGTATTCCTGCGTTTTTCCTGGCTTTGATGCCGAACACTGAACGTTTCCGCCCCGGGTTCTTGCGACGCGTACTGCTGTTTGCAATACCAGCAGGCATCATCGCGGCCGCGTCTGCGCTCACGAGTTACTCGCTTGCCTTGTGGGCCGGGGAACCGGTGGGATCAGCGCAATCAGCTGCCACGGTCACTTTGTTCATCGTGGCGACGGCAGTCCTGACTCAGGCGGCACGGCCGCTGAATGCTCTGCGCCTGGGAATCGTTGGCCTGATGGTCGCGATGTTCCTGGCAGTCCTGTTTATTCCGTGGTTGTCCAATTTCTTCGCGCTATCTCTCGGTCCAGAGCGGTACAGCCTGATCGCGATCGGGATTGGATTCCTCGGCGCAGCACTCGTGTGGGTCGCAACGCTGAGCACGGATAGATGGCGCAGGGAATGACCGGAATGCGGATTGGGCTCTCCACCTCTTCGGTGTATCCGGAGTCAACTGCCGTTGCATTTGAGCTCGCCGGTGCACTGGGCTTTGACGGCGTCGAGATCATGGTGGGCACCGACGCGGCGAGCCAAGACGTCAACGCGATCAAGGCATTGCGCGATCACTACCAGGTACCGGTGCTCTCAATTCATGCGCCGTGTCTGCTGATCACACAGCGAGTATGGGGAACCGACTCGTGGGGCAAACTCGTGAAAGCCGAAGATGTGGCAAGGACCCTTGATGCAGATACCGTGGTGGTGCACCCGCCGTTTAGGTGGCAGCGTGACTATGCACGAGATTTCGAGGAGGGTATTGCGCGAATGTCTGCCGATACCGATGTGCGATTCGCCGTTGAAAATATGTACCCGTGGCGGGCCAAGGTGGGCAGCATCGGCGCGTACTCGCCGGACTGGGATGTGCGCACCGGTTCTTATTCGCACACCACACTCGATGTCTCGCATTGCGCTGTGTCGCACACCGATCCCATCGAGATGGCTGCCGATTTAGGATCTCGGCTGCACCACATTCACTTAGCTGATGGAACGGGTTCTTCCGTGGATGAGCACCTCGTACCCGGCCGTGGAAATCAGCCGGTGGCCGAACTGCTTACTCATCTGATGGCCACTCAATTTTCCGGCTCGGTTATTGCGGAAATTTCAACCCGCCGGGCAGTTGATCGCGAGCAACGTGAAGCTGATCTTGCGCAAACTCTGGCGTTCTTCCAATTGCATACGGGCGCAGCGCTATGAGCCAAGGCCCGAGTGCAGGAGACCTCGCTGGTGCTGTGAGCGCAGCTGCACGGTCGCTGTTCGTCTCACGGGGGTATGCGAAGACCACGATCAAGTCCGTCGCCACTGCTGCCGGGGTAGCACCGTCGATCGTCTCCTCGATGTATCGCAATAAGGAGCAGCTCTTTGCAGCGGCCATGTCTTTGCCGTTCGATCCGACAAGAGCAATCCCACTTCTCGTTGCGCCCGGCCTAGATGGAATGGGTGAGCGAATAGTCCGGTTGGCATTGGGCGTGATGTCGGATGATCAGGTGCGCAAAGACGCTGGTGCTGTAGTGGGCGCCGCACGTGGGTATCTCGACGCACCCATCGATAACGCAGCTCTGGGATCATTCCGGGCAATCAGTGGTTTCGTCCAAGAAGAGGTTATTGATCGCGCACTCACTGCAGCCGGAGTGCCCGATGCCCGCATGCGTGGGGCTTTGGTGTCTGCGTACTTGGCCGGGGTGCTCTCCACTCGCTACATGGTGAAACTTGAGCCGCTTGCATCCGCCACTGATGAAGAAATTGTGAGCCTCGTGGGTCCGGTGATTCAACAACTCATTGATCCCACGGTGCCGCTGCCCACTGCGCGCCCCGGACGCTCCTGATGATTCGCGAAATTGTGCAAGGAGTTGTTGACCGCATCGTCCCGCCCCGGGATGTCACTGCGCTAGCTGCTGAATCCTCGCGTTATGCCGATTCAGGGTGCTGGATCGCTGTGCCCGTGACTGCTCACTCGACTCCGGCAGCAGAGTTGGGCACCGCCCTGCACGCGTTTTCTGATTACGGTTCAATCTCGGTGACCCAGGTGCTGCTCGACGTCACCCACGCAGCGGATGAGCGAGTGCTCGATCTGACGGGAATCTGTGCGGTCAGAGGAGTCGGGGTGCTCCTAGATGCGCGTGGCTACGACGTTGATTCTGCTGACGTCACGGCCCACGTTGATCGAGTGCTGGCTTTGCGTTCTCTCGTTGAACGAGAACACGCACACAGTCACAGACCTGGTGCAATTCTCGCTGCAGACATCCGCCGAACCGTTGACCTGTGCAAGGAATTGGGCGATGGGCGGGTTCGCTTGGTGCGCGGGCGCAAAGACCCCGATGGTGGCGCTCGGTTTAGTTCGCGGGCGGAAACGGATAAGGCATTTATTCGTTGCGCTCGGGCTCTCATCCGCGCAGAAGGACATCCGTGTTTCGCCACGCGCCAATCGAAATTGATCGATCTGATCAGAGATCTTGCACTGCGCAACGGTCGCGAACCTGACACTTTCGAGTTTGGCTTTGATGCGGGTCAGCGCGAGTCAGAACAACGACGACTCCTCGAAGCGCAATTGCATGTGCGTGTCAGTCTCGTAGCGGCGGCCGAGCTGCTTGGTGGTGTGGGACAGTGACCGCATGACAACACCGCGTGCTCAGATCATCACTGTGGTCGGCGGCGGGGTAATGGGAGAGGCGCTGATCGCGGGGCTGCTGCGCAGCGGTGATCCTGCGCCCCTCGTTCGGGTGGTCGAGGCCTCAGCAGAGCGATCGGCGGACCTCGCGCAGCGATACCCACTCGAGGTCGATGTCATCGAACGGGCTGTCCAGGGTGCCGATGTGGTGATTCTGGCTGTGAAACCGGTCGACATGGCCGCTGCTCTCGCCTCGATGAGTCAACACCTTGCACCCGGCACCTTGGTCATCTCGATCGCTGCCGGCATCACCATCGCGACCTTGTCGGGCGCATTGGGTCCCGGGGTTGACGTCGTGAGGGCAATGCCTAATACGCCGGCTCGGATTGATCAAGGGCTGATCGGCATCAGTGGCGCCGAAAGCGGTTCGGCAGCCGCACTCGATGAAGCTGAGCGGTTGCTGTCATCGGTTGGAGTAGTGGTGCGGATACCCGAGCATTTGCAGGATGCGCTCACCGCGGTTTCTGGCAGTGGGCCGGCCTATGTCTTTTATCTGGCCGAGAAAATGATCGACGCGGCTGTGGATCTTGGCCTCGATCAGGCGACCGCCCGGGTGATGGTGCATCAGACAATTCTTGGTTCAGCCATGTTGCTGGCAACCTCTGGAGAGGATGCCGCTGACCTCCGAGCCAAAGTCACCTCCAAGGGCGGAACAACTGCGGCGGCCATCGCAGAACTCGATCGGCGCGAGGTGGGCGATGCGCTGGGTGCGGCCATCACTGCTGCGCGTGATCGCGGAAGAGAACTTGGCGCTCCCTAAATTGTGAGGAAATCGGATCAATTTTGGGAACCACCTTTCACTCGACCCCCATCGCCCACTAATCTTCGGCGAGCGACGTGGTCGAAAGTCACCGGAGGGGAAGCCGGGGCGCCCGCGGGCAGAGAGTTTGGTGTGTAAATGTCAACAACCCCCGAGCGGGCCCTTAGTGAAGTTCGCTTTTTGACCGTTGCCGAGGTTGCCTCGGTTATGCGTGTTTCCAAAATGACGGTCTACCGTCTGGTCCATAACGGCGAGTTGCCCGCCGTCCGCGTCGGACGATCCTTCCGGGTCCCCGAGCAGGCCGTACATGACTACCTGCGCGACTCCTTCGTCGAGACCGCCTGATCTGCAGGGCTGATCCGCGGGACTCATCCGCATAGGTAGGCTCTACCCCTGCGAGGACATCTCCTCGCTCCCGACAGCACACTCATAGTGCTCGCAGCCGCTACGGCCGCAGCATGCAGAAAAGGATCGTTCATGGGCTCAGTGATCAAGAAGCGTCGCAAGCGGATGGCTAAGAAGAAGCACCGCAAGCTGCTGCGTCGCACGCGAGTCCAGCGCCGTAATAAGAAGTAGGCCAGTTTCGTAGCGCGGGGAGGTGACCATGGGCCGAGTAGCTCTGGTAACCGGTGTCTCGCGCTACTTGGGCGGGCGGCTCGCCGCCGTCCTGGCCGCAGATCCAGCCTTTGATCGGGTCATCGGCGTCGATTCTGTTTCGCCTCCTGCGGGCTTGCCCATCGAATTTGTTCGTGCTGACATCCGGAATCCAGTTATCGGCCGGGTTATGGATGAGGCCGGCGTCGACACCTGCGTGCATATGGGGGTTATTGCCACCCCTCGGCAAGCAGGTGGCCGCAGCGCCATGAAGGACATCAACGTCATCGGCACGATGCAGTTGCTTGCGGCCTGTCAGCGGGTCCCGAGCTTGACCTCGTTCGTGGTGAAGTCATCGTCGTCCGTGTATGGCGCAGGTCCCAAGGATCCTGCGATGTTCACCGAAGAAATGGAACCCAAACACCCGCCCCGATCAGGTTGGGCGAAAGACTGCCTCGAGGTCGAGGGATACGTGCGCGGATTTTCCCGGCGCAGGCAAGACGTCGCCGTCAGCATTTTGAGGTTCGCTAACTTCATGGGGCCCGATCTGCGCACCGGCACAACGGGGTACTTCAACCTCCCGGTGATTCCCACGGTTCTTGGTTTTGATGCACGACTCCAGTTCGTACATGAAGATGATGGGATGCGGGCGATTAAGAGTTGCGTCGATGTTCGGGCCGACGGAATCTTCAACGTGGCCGGCCCAGGTGCTGTGACACTTTCACAGGCAGTGCGCTGGATGCATAAGCAGTTTGTTCCAATGCCCTCCTTCATGTTGTCGACTCTTGGCCGGACAGTTGCAGCAGCCCGCTACGCAGATTTGTCTTCGGAACAAATTCGTTACCTCACCTACGGTCGGGTGCTAGATACCTCGGCGATCGAACGCGCAATCGGATTTGTTCCCGATTACTCCAGCGCAGCTGCGTTTATGTCGTTCGCCCGAAAGGAGGAGTCCGATGGATCCTTCGAAGGCTGAATCAGGTAACCCGGATGCCATCGGGCCGAGCAAAGCCGCTCGGCTCGTCGGCAACACTGGCCCGCAGCCCGTTACTCCGCAGCC
>JANQZS010000028.1:18377-39481 GCA_030728405.1 Candidatus Nanopelagicales bacterium
CCGCAGCCCGTTACTCCGCAGCCTGTTACTCCGGAGCCTGTTCATCCAAAGTCCGTTACTTCGGATTTTGACGTCGAGCTCGATCCGCAACATGTGGATGAGAGTTTGCTCGACTTCATCTCGAACCGGATGAATGGCGATTACTCGATTGATGATTTTGGATTCGATCCGGAGTTCACCGACAAAGTGCTGCTCAACATGGTGCGCCCGCTCTACCGAAATTGGTTCCGCGTTGAAGTATCTGGTTTGGAAAACGTTCCGGCGGAATCGGCTGCTCTTGTGGTGGCCAACCATTCAGGCACGGTTGCATTCGATGCGATCATGACCCAGGTTGCCCTGCACGACGAACACCCGGCGCACAGGAACCTGCGCATGCTCGCGGCGAACTTGGTTTTTCAACTTCCGGTGGTTGCTGATCTTGCGCGAAAGGCTGGGCATACCCTCGCCTGCAATCCCGATGCGGAGCGGTTGCTCGGTGCCGGTGAGGTTGTTGGGGTGTGGCCCGAAGGCTTCAAGGGAATCGGCAAGCCATTTAGTGAGCGCTACCGCTTGCAGAGGTTTGGCCGAGGTGGTTTTGTTGCGGCCGCGTTGCGCACAAAGTCACCGATCATCCCCACCTCGATCGTCGGAGCCGAAGAGATCTATCCCATGATCGGGAATGCCAAGTTGCTGGCGCGCTTGTTTGGTCTGCCGTACTTCCCGATCACGCCGACCTTCCCGTGGCTGGGTCCATTAGGTGCTATCCCGCTGCCCAGTAAGTGGTTTATTCACTTCGGTGAGCCGATTCCTACGGATGGCTTCCCCGAAGGTGCTGCCGAAGATCCGATGCTGGTTTTTGATTTGACCGATCGAGTGCGCGAGCGGATCCAGCAACAGTTGTATGACCTGCTCGCCAAACGCCCGTCAGTTTTCGGCTGAGTGTTGACTAGCGCCCTTTGAGTTTGGCTGCGGCCAGTCCGCCAGCCATGCCAAGGGCCAAGCCGCCGGCGGCGGCAGCGGCGGGGAGGGCGTACCTGCGCATGTGAGCCCGGCGACGAAAATCTCGGATCCGCCAGTCGTTTGCCTTCGCGTATGCCCGTAGTTCGGGGTCAGGGTTGACCGCGTATGCAGTGCCCACGCAGCTGAGCATGGGAATGTCGTTGATGGAATCCGAGTACGCAGAACTCGCGGCCAGGTCAATGTTTTGTGCACGAGCTAATGCGCGCACCGCCTCGGCCTTTGCGAGCCCGTGCAACGGTGGACCATCGAGTTTTCCGGTGTACCTGCCATCAACGATTACCGAAACTGTTCCCAGCGCGCCGGTCAGGCCGAGCCGGCGAGCGATCAGGCTTGCAATTTCCACTGGAGTTGCGGTCACGAGCCACACAGGTTGACCCGCATCGAGATGAGCCTGGGCCAGCGACATTGTTCCGGGGATGAGTTTGTCGACCATGACGTCGTCGAAAATCTCCTCGCCGAGATGTTCCAACTCAGCCACATCGCGGCCTTCAATAAAGGAAAGTGCTGATTCGGTGATCGATGCCATGTCTTCGAGGTTTTCCGACCCGCTCGTGACAAATTTCAATTGTTTGATCGCGAATCCGGAGATCTCACTCATGCTGAAGTAGTTGCGCCGGGCTAGGCCGACTGCAAGATGAAAAATGCTGGCGCCGCGCATGATGGTGTTGTCGACATCGAAAAAACCGGCACCGACGACTTCAGTTGGCAGATGTTCCGCTGCTGGTGGAACGGGCGCCATGTTCGGAAGAGTAGCCGGCTGCGGAGAACTGCGCCGGGTTCGCGAGAATCACGGCATGACCCACCCTGATGGCTCGCCTCCCCGGGTCACCGTGATCGGCAAACCTGGCTGCCATTTGTGTGAGGAAGCGGAGCGCGTGGTGGCGGAAGTCTGCGCCCAGGTCGGTGAAGATTTTGACACCGTGTCGATTTTTGACGACCCACTTTTGGCAGGGCGCTATGCGGAGGAGATTCCGGTGGTGCTGGTAGATGGCCGGCAATTCAGCTTTTTTCGGGTTGACGCTGAGCGTCTGAGGAGCCGATTAACCGATAATCGGACGTAAACGTCCGGTCAACTTTGTGACTTTGTTCTCCAATGCCTAACCTGAAGCCCTCGCATATCGGCGTGAACACCCTCGCAAAGCCAGCTGGAGCACCGTGTCTCTTCCCATCACCCGTCTCAACGGTCGTGGCATCCCCGATGCAACCGTTGCCCGCCTACCCATCTATCACCGCGTTTTGGTCGGCATGTTGGAAGTCGGTTCCACGACTGTTTCGAGTGAAGAACTCGCTGCATCATGCGGAGTCAGTTCGGCAAAATTGCGCAAGGATTTGTCGCACCTCGGTTCCTACGGCACACGGGGAGTGGGCTACGACGTCCAGTTCCTGAGTTACCACATCGCCCGCGAATTAGGGCTCACGCAGCCGTGGGGCGTCGTCATTGTTGGGGTGGGAAATCTAGGTCACGCACTGGTGTCCTATCGCGGCTTCGCCAGTAGAGGCTTTCGAGTCGTCGGCCTCATCGATACCCACCCAGACATCGTCGGTGAATCAGTCTCGGTGGGTGACCAGGTGATCACGGTGAGCTCGATGGGCGATCTGGAAAAGGTAGTCCGCGAGGGCGGTGCGCACATTGGCGTTATCGCCACACCTGCAGATGCTGCTCAAGATGTGTGTGACCGGCTTGTCGATGCTGGAGTCCGAAGCATTCTCAACTTCGCACCGGCGGTCTTGGTAGTACCGCAAGACGTCGAGGTTCGAAAGGTAGACCTCGCTGTCGAGTTACAAATACTTGCCTTCCATGAGCAACGAAGAACCGAAGAGACGTTGCCGGAGGCGATGACCGTATGACCGCGAAAAAGACTCCAAATTCAGCCAAG
This sequence comes from Candidatus Nanopelagicales bacterium, assembly GCA_030728405.1. GTDB lineage: Bacteria > Actinomycetota > Actinomycetes > S36-B12 > S36-B12 > CAIXFB01. The sequence continues at coordinate 21,254 of JANQZS010000028.1, forward strand.
GCAGAACCGACAAAGAAGGCAAACGTGGCAAACAAAGCGCCAGCAAAGGCAGCTCCCGCAAAGGCAGTCCCCGCTAAAACAGTTTCCGTTAAAGCGGTCAAGGAGCCTTCCAAAAAGGAGCCGGCAAAGAAGGAGCCTGCGAAGAAAGCGACAGCAGCAAAGACTGCGGCGCCGAAACCCACTCCTGCTGAAGACATTCCCGAAGTTGTGGCACCTGCCCGCAAGTCGGCCGCTGCCAAGCCGGCTATCGGCGCCGTCTCACTTGTTGCAGTTGGCCCGGGTGATCCCGACCTACTCACTGTCCGCGCGACGCGCCTCATAGCCGATGCGGCAGTGATCATCGCCGATTCAGGTGCCGAGGTCACAGCTGCTGCGCACATTCGTCCCGATGCCCGGGTTGTTGTGCTCGAAGACAACGCCACACCCTCCGAGCGGATCAAGCCGGCGATCGAGTCTGCAAAAGAAGGCTCACAGGTTGTGCGATTGGTGCTAGGGGATCTGTCACTTGAAGGTGGACTCGGCACTGAGGCGGCTGCGCTCTCCAAGGCACACATCGCCTTCGAGCTAGCACCGGGTGTGAGTGAAGTTACGGGCGTGCCGATTTACGCCGGCTTCGGGTTGATGGCGGGCAAGGCACGTGAGGTGCGGGTCATTGACGCGAACGCCAGCGACATTTCATGGACGGATTTGGCAACGACCAAGGCCACTGTTGTTCTGCTCAATGCTGCAGAGAAGCTCAGTGCGATCGCCGCTGCGCTTATCGAGGCTGGCCGCGAAGGCACCACCCCGGTAGCCATCACGCGTAATGGCACCACAGTGGATCAGAACAGCGTTGTTTCCTCACTCGAAGACATCGGAGTTGCGGCAAAGGCCTCCAAGCATTCTGGGCCAGGCATGGTCGTCATCGGCGAGGTTGTCTTGCAGCGCGAGAAGTTGAACTGGTTCGAGTCGAAGTCGCTCATTGGATGGCGGGTTTTGATTCCACGCACCCAAGACAACTCAGGTTCACTGATGAACGTGCTTCGCGGTCATGGTGCGGTGCCACTTGAGGTGCCCACCATCTCGGTCGAGCCCCCTCGCACGCCTCAGCAAATTGATCGTGCTGTGCACGGACTGGTCTCTGGTCGCTATGAGTGGATTGGCTTCACCTCGGTCAACGCGGTGCGGGCAATTCGGGAAAAGCTTGAGGAGTACGGGCTCGACGCCCGCTCATTTGCCGGTCTCAAAGTTGCAGCTGTGGGAGCCCCGACCGTTGCGGCATTGATCGAGTTCGGTGTTCGCCCGGATCTGGTTCCCGCCGATGACTCCAACACGGCTGCCCTTCTTGAAGAGTGGCCGCCCTATGACTCACTCATGGACCCGATCAACCGCGTTTTCCTCCCGCGTGCAGACATTGCCACCGATACTTTGGTTGCCGGTCTCGTGGAATTGGGCTGGGAAGTGGAAGACATCACCGCTTTCCGTACCGTTCGTGCCGCTCCGCCGGCCGCCGAAATTCGCGAAGCCATCAAAACCGGTGGATTCGACGCTGTTCTTTTCACTTCCAGCAGCACAGTGCGCAACCTCGTCGGTATAGCTGGCAAGCCGCATCACACGACGGTCGTGGCCTGTATCGGACCGCAGACCGCCAAGACCGCCGAAGAACACGGTTTGCGGGTTGACGTTCTTGCCGAGGTGAGTACGCCTGGCGCTTTGGTCGATGCGCTCGCCGCCCACGGTGAGGTGCTGCGCACGCTGGCTCTCGAGTCAGGTGAAAGTGGATGGCGCCCCAGTCGTCGGCGGGTAGCACCCCGACGTAAAGTGATTGAGTGATCATGTCGGGCCCTCGAACCACGGTCCATCTACTCAGGCACGGCGAAGTTTTTAACCCCGAGAAGGTGCTCTACGGGCGCCTTCCGGGCTATCGCCTCTCTGACTTGGGCGAGGTAATGGCAGAGCGCGCAGCCGTGGCATTGCGTGACCGAGATATCGCGCTTGTTGTGTCCTCACCTATGGAGCGTGCGCAGCAAACCGCTAACCCGGTAGCTGCTGTCCATGAACTAGAGATCCAGACAGATCCACTACTCATCGAAGCCGACAACGTCTTTGAAGGTCAGCGGGTCAGTGTGGGCGATGGCGTTCTGAAGCAGCCCAGCACCTGGCGGCACTTGTGGAATCCGTTCCGTCCGTCCTGGGGCGAGCCTTACGACGAGGTTGCTGCTCGGATGAGCGCTGCGATCGAGGATGCTCGGCAAAAAGCGGAGGGTCACGAGGCTGTACTGGTCAGTCACCAGTTGCCGATTTGGATCGCCCGCCTGAACGCCGAAGGGCGCAGGCTTTGGCATGATCCGCGCAGTCGCCAGTGCACCTTGGCCTCGCTTACCTCGCTCACCTTCCACGGTTCGTCGTTGGTCTCAGTCGCTTACACCGAGCCCTCTCGGGATTTACTCGACGGCGCGAGTCCCATAGCGGGAGCTTGACCCCATGCACCGTGCTCGGTTAGCTCTTGTGGGGCTGATCGCATCCGTTGTTCTTGTTGGTTGCGCCGACAGTGGAGCAACTACGGGCGCCGGCTACGTGGCAGGTGATGGCTCGATAGTGGTTCTTGACCAAGCCGATCGGCAACCGGCACCTGCGATTTCTGGAATCGGTCTTGACGGTTCGAAGTTCGCGCTCGCAGATCAACTCGGCGAAGTTGTAGTCCTGAACGTGTGGGCCTCGTGGTGCGCACCTTGCCGGGCTGAAGCCCCTGACCTAGAAACTGTGTGGCGCGAGACGCAGAATGATGGAGTGCAGTTCATCGGATTGAATACTCGCGATTCCGATAATGCGGCTCGCGCGTTTGTCGAGAACTTTTCCGTTACTTACCCGAACGTTATTGATCGAGATGGCCGCCAGCAATTGCAATTCGGAAGCTCCTTGCCACCCCAAGCCATTCCCTCCACCGTGGTGATTGACCGACAGGGTCGAGTCGCTGCTCGGGTTCTTGGCGTGGTGAGTGCGCCGTCCTTGCGAGCGATTCTGGAGCCGTTGATTGACGAGCCAGTGATAAGCGAGCCAGCATCCCCATGACCACGATTATCGATCTGGTCACCAATGGTTCGATGCTCATCGCATTGCCCATCGCGATGTTGGCCGGACTGATCGCATTTCTTAGCCCATGCGTTTTGCCATTGGCCCCGGGTTATGTCTCCTATGTGACCGGGCTCACCGGTGCCGACCTTGCCGACGACACTTCGCGCCATACCGGACGAGTCCTTGCTGGCAGCCTGCTATTCGTTGCCGGCTTCAGTGTGGTGTTCATCTCTTACGGTGCACTTTTCGGCGGGATCGGATCGTTGCTGCTGCAATACGCCGACATCATCAATCGAGTTCTCGGAGTGCTCGTCATCATCATGGGCCTTGCGTTCATGGGTTTGATTCCTGGACTACAACGGGAATGGCGCATGCACTCGCTACCCAAGTGGGGAGTGGCAGGTGCTCCGCTGCTGGGTGTGCTTTTTGGGATCGGCTGGTCGCCGTGCATCGGCCCAACGTTGACCGCAGTGCAAAGCCTGGCGTTTAGTGAGGCGAGTGCTGCGCGCGGCGCGATTCTCTCCCTTGCCTATTGCATCGGTCTAGGTTTGCCGTTCATCCTGCTTGCGGTCCTGTTCAGTCGGGCTGCAGGTGCGCTCGCCTTTGTTCGAAGGCACTATGCAGTAGTGATGCGAATCGGTGGAGGGATGTTGGTCTTTGTCGGCATCCTGCTCGTTTCTGGTGCGTGGACCCAGTTCACCATCTGGCTCCGGGTGACCATCCCCGGCTTTGAGACGGTGCTGTGATGGCTGATTCCACCGGCACATTGACCACCACCGAACCGAGCCCCTCGCTACCGCCACTGTCCTCGACGGGTTTCGCGCGATGGATGTGGCGTCAATTCACCAGCATGCGCACCGCCCTGATCCTGCTGTTCCTGCTCGCCTTCGTGAGCATCCCAGGATCGATCCTGCCGCAGCGAGGAACCAACCCGATTCTCGTAGAGCAATGGATCGCCGATGCCCCAACCTGGGGGCCCCTGCTAGATACCTGGGGCTTTTTTGATGTGTACGCGGCCCCCTGGTTTGCCGCTGTGTACCTGCTGCTCTTCATCTCCTTGATCGGCTGCGTGGTACCACGGGTCGGTGTGCATTGGCGCACCATGCGCATGCCACCACCACCAGCACCGCGCCACTTGGGGCGCTTGCCCGAGCACCAGAAGTTCACGTCGCAGCAGAGTGAAAGCGCGGTTTTGGAATCGGCTCGCGATTACCTGGCGAGCCGGCGCTGGCGGGTGCGCATCTCAGATCCTGACGAAGGAGCCTGGATTGCCGCGGAGAAGGGCTACCTGCGCGAGACCGGCAATCTGGTGTTCCACCTCGCCTTGATCGGCATCTTGATAGCTGTCGCTGTGGGCGGTCTCTTCGGATGGCGTGGCAACGTCATTGTTAAAGAGGGCTCAGGGTTCTCCAACACGCTGACCCAATACGACGCGTGGGGTGGCGGCCGATTTTCCGGGCCCGAGGACCTGCCACCGTTCGCTTTCACCCTGCAGGACTTTCGGGTCGAGTTCGACCGCACCGAGGCGCAACTGGGTTCACCGAGGCTTTTTGAAGCAGACATTGAACTTCAGCGCGAACCAGGTGCTCCGTTGGTCAATGAGCGCATCGAAGTCAACTATCCGGTGAGTATCGCGGGGGCAAAAGTCTTCCTCGTCGGGCACGGCTACGCCCCTCAGTTCACGGTGACCGACTCTCAGGGTCGAGTCGTGCTTGATGACTGGGTGGTGTTCTTGCCGCAAGATGGCAACCTCACCTCAACCGGAGTCATCAAGGTTCCTGATGCGGTTCCCGAAGTCGGAATCCAAGGGCTCTACCTGCCCACAACGGCGCTCGATGAAGTGCGCGGGCCCTTCTCGATCTTCCCGGAAGCTGATGACCCCTCGGTCTTCCTATCGGCCTGGACCGGGGATTTGGGGATGGATTCGGGGAACCCACAGAGCATCTACACACTTGAGACCGAAGGTATGGAACAACTCGGACTGCGTGCACTGATTCCTGGTCAAACGTGGGAACTCCCTGATGGAGCCGGAACGATCACCCTGGGAAACTACATCCGGTGGGCTTCATTCCAGATCGCCTTCGATCCGGGCAAGGAAGCGGCGCTGGCGGCATCCGTCCTAGCCATCCTCGGACTGCTCGGTTCACTCTTCATCAGGCGCAGGCGGGTATGGGTGCGCGTGCACACAGCCGATGATGGAACTACGCTCGTTGAAGTAGCCGGTTTGGCTCGGACAGAGGCTGGCGAACTCCCCGTTGAGGTGGCCGACCTCGCGGCTGACTTGAAAGGGAAACAGTGACCTCGATTGGTTTGGCTGAGGCAAGCAATTTCGCCGTCTACGCCACGATGGTCACCCTCACCTTCGCGATGATCGCCTTCGCGATGTCGTTTTCGGCAACGCGAGTTGCAGCACCGGAGGGTCTGCCCGTGGCGGTGCCGGTAGGGGTGCCGGTAGGGGTGCCGGTAGGGGTCGGCGCCACTGAGTCATTGCCAGAGCGCGGTGCGGTTGGGTTAGCGCCGGGTCTTCGAGCTGCAAATATCGGGATGGCCCTGACCTGGCTCTCGTTTGTTCTTTTGCTCATTGGGGTCACCTTCCGCGGCCTTTGGGCTGGTCGGGTGCCATGGGGAAATATGTACGAGTTCTCCATTTCCAGCGCGCTGGGAATCCTGGGCGTCTTTTTGATCTGGTCGCTCACCCGAGACCTTCGTTGGCTGGGCCTTTTCGTGGTGATCCCCACCCTGCTCACTCTCGGCCTCGCCGTCACGGTCCTCTACACCGAAGCGGCGCAGTTGGTCCCGGCCCTGAAGTCTTACTGGCTGATCATTCATGTGTCGGCCGCGATTATTTGTGCAGGCGCCTTCACCGTCGCGGGCGCAACTGCCGGACTATCTATTGCCCGGTCGCGGGCCGAAATCAAGGGCACCGCTGAAACCGGCTGGACCAAGAACCTGCCAGATGCCGAGCGCCTGCGCATCCTCACTTACCGCATCATCGCCTTTTCATTTCCGCTGTGGACTTTCGCCGTGATCGCTGGTGCGATTTGGGCGGAGAACGCGTGGGGACGCTACTGGGGCTGGGATCCCAAAGAGACGTGGGCTTTCATTACCTGGGTGGTGTACGCGGGATATTTGCACGCGAGATCCACCGCCGGGTGGCGCGGTGATCGTGCATCGTGGATTGCAATCTTGGGTTTGGTTGCGTTCTTAATCAACTACTTCGGCGTCAACATTTTTGTGAACAGCCTGCACTCATACTCGGGGGTTTAACTCGTTGCTTCCCCGCGACGTTTCCGCATTTTCTTGCTCCACTGATCGTCCTCAAGCTTGCGCAGAAATTTTGGATCATCATCAGGTGCAACGGGGCCGCGCTTACGGCCAAACGGTGAGCCGTTAGCTGGCCATACGCGACCCAGAAGGAGCCACAGAGCTCCGCCGATAAGTGGGAGCAGGATCACGATCAAGAGCCAAACAAATTTGGGCAGGGTGCGGGTTTGGCCACGGGGGGTACGAGCTACGTCGATCACAAAGTAGATGTAGAACGCGATCGCCAACAGGATCAGAACAACCCTGAGCATGAGACCCTCCCTTCGACCACAGTACGAGACTGACCTACAGAGTAGGCGAGGCCTCCGTGATTGGCATCGCCAGATATCAGCGTACGGTGAGACTATGGCTTCAGCACAGGCACGGCGGTGGTTAGCGGTGCTCACCTACACCGGACTGCGGGTCCTGCTACTTCTGGCGGTGTGGTTCCTACTGCAGTTGTTCACACCCCTTCGCGGCTGGCTCTCCGTAGCGGTTGCACTGGTGATTTCTGGTTTGGTCAGCCTTTTCTTGCTCAATCGGCAGCGGGCATCGATGGGTTTGGTGGTCTCGTCGTTCTTTGGTGGTATCAACGCACGCATTGACGCTGCCACCCGAGCTGAGGACGACGATCTAGATATTGAGGTGTTAGCCGAGAGCGAGCCCAGCACCCAACGCGAGGCCGTAGACCAAGAGCACCAAGCCGGTTCCCTTGAGAACGATGATCAGAGCGGGACCAACCGCACCTGATGTGATGGCGCGCACCGGGCCACCGGCCAGCGGTGCACTGATGAGTGCCAGCAGTGCCCACGGGGTCTGGGTAAATGCCAAAGCAACCGCAACAACCACTGCCACAACAAGCAGCGCCAGGTAGAGCGAGCGGGTGCGCGCATCGCCCAAGCGCACAGCCACAGTCTTTTTTCCGTGTTGCGTGTCGGTAGGAATGTCACGCAAATTGTTCGACACCAAGATTGCGCACGCGAGTGCACCGACACCAACCGCTGCGATGATGCTGTTCGTGGTGATGGTGAGTGACTGCACGTAGAACGTGCCCACCACTGGAACGATGCCGAAAAAGATGAAGACGAAAACTTCACCGAGTCCGGAATACCCGTAGGGCCTCGGCCCACCGGTGTAAAGCCACGCTGCGGCAATGGAGGCGATACCAACAAGGAGAAGCCACCAACGCTCGGTGAGGATCACCAATGACACACCGGCAACGGCAGCAACTGCAAACCACAAGAACGCCGCGCGCTTGACCGCAACTGGACTGGCTAAGCCCTGACCGACCAGCCGAACTGGTCCCACCCGCTTTTCATCGGTGCCACGGATGCCGTCGCTGTAATCGTTCGCGTAGTTCACGCCGACCTGAAGTGCGATCGCAACGAGAAGGGCAAGGAGTGCGCGCGCGGGTAGAAACGAGTCGGCGCCGATTGCTAATCCGGTTCCCACTGCAACGGGTGCAATCGCTGCTGGCAGAGTGCGGGGTCGCGCTCCCGCTATCCACTCACTGGTTCGGGCCACCGAGTAACTCCTCCTGAGCGCGCTGCACGAGCGCGATGCGATCAATTTTGCCGTTGGGCAAGTACGGCAATCTATCTAGGACAACCACGCGGCGCGGAGTCGCTGCCCGACCGAGGCGGTCTGCTACTCGGGTCTGCAGGGCCGCATGATCAACGTCGCCGGCACTGTGCACCACAAAGGCAACCAGTTCGGGCTCTGTGTGATCACCGCCAGCATTGCCAGCACTGACAACGGCGGCTGCCTCTACATGTGGTTGATCGGCGATCACCGACTCAACGGCGGAGATTGAGACGTTGACGCCAGAAATGATCACGACGTCGTCGATCCTGCCGATGATTGAGACAGTGGTTTCACCAAGTTCTGTGCGTAGGTGTCCTAGGTCGCTGGTGCGAAATGCGCCATCGACGAAAAATTCGGCGCTCGCTTCTGGATCGTCGCGGTACCTGCGCGCAATTGTTGGCCCGGATAAGACAACGCGGCCGGCTCCGGTTGAATCCGGATCAAGAATGTCAACGCCCACCCCGGGCAGTGGCACTCCATCGATTACGCACCCTCCTGCAGACTCGGTCATTCCATACGTGGTGCTGACCGGTATGCCAAGGTCTCGGCAGGTCTGGGCGAGTGATCGGCGCAGTGGTGCACCACCGATCAAAACCCGGGTGCAGGCGCGCAGCGCTTCGGTGCCTCTCTCATCAGCAAGGAGTCGGGGCAATTGCGCGGGTACCAGTGAGGTGAAGACCGGGCTTTCTGCTCCTTTCGCCGCGAACACTGCGTCGGCGAAACCGTCAGCGGTAAATGGCTCGGCGCCGCCGAGTGCGCTGATGGCAACCGGGCTCACCCCTGACTGCAGCGCCCGCACCAGAACGTTAAAGCCACCGGCAGAGGTCAAGGGAATGGCCGCTACCCAGCAGGGCCGCAAGCCTTCATGAATGGCCGGGGCTGCATAGGTCAGTGCGGCTGCGGTGAGCTCAACCCCGCGTGGATTTCCCGTTGAACCAGATGTGGCCAAGACCACTGCAATCTCTGAATCAACTTCTGGTGTTGACCCCATAACGGCGCGCACCACACTCGATACGTAGGTATCAGAAACCGTGGGGCCGGCAGTGGGAACCGGAGCAATGGCCGGGCCCGTGCCATCAAGGGCGCGCTGGGCCGCTTCAAGCAGCAACTCAAGTCCGCGGGGGCCCGGGGGTACCGGCACGCGCACCAGAGGCCGGTCGCCATTGGGCGTCGACGCGTTGGTTCCCATTCGCACCTGACTCATCGTGCCGAGCGTAGGTGCTGGCGATAGCGTTCGGTTCATGGATACCCGCACCAAGTACGTCCTTCCCCCCGTAGTCGCCGAGGACTCACCGGCTTTCACCGATCCGGCGCACTCCTCGATCACACCTGGCGCGGTCTGGGAGCAGGTGGGGGATTTCACCGACATCCGCTACGAGGTGTCGACCGGCGACGATGAAGGCATCGCCAAGATCACTATTAACCGGCCGCAGAAACGCAACGCTTTCCGGCCACAGACTTTGTTCGAACTTCAAGATGCCTTCAATCGGGCGCGCGACGACGATTCGGTGGGCGTCATCATCTTGACCGGCCAAGGCGACTGGGCTTTTTGCTCAGGCGGTGATCAGGTTATTCGCGGTAATGATGGTTACATCGGCGATGATGACATCGCGGCCAAAGGAATCGGGCGGCTCAATGTGCTCGACCTCCAGGTGCAGATCCGGCGCACGCCCAAGCCGGTGATCGCGATGATTGCTGGCTACTCCATTGGTGGCGGCCACGTATTGCACGTGGTGTGCGATCTCTCCATCGCAGCAGATAACGCGCGGTTCGGGCAAACTGGTCCGCGGGTTGGCAGCTTTGATGGGGGTTACGGCTCCGGGCTACTCGCCCGCACAATTGGGCAGAAGCGTTCGCGTGAAGTCTGGTACCTGTGTGATCAATATGGTGCCGAGCAGGCCTATGACTGGGGCTTGGTCAACTCGGTTGTCCCGTTGGAAGATCTTGAAATCGAGACCGTTTCCTGGGCGCGCCGGATGTTAGAACTCTCACCGTTGGCTCTGCGCATGTTGAAGGCTTCGCATAATGCCGCCGACGACGGACTTGCCGGCATTCAGCAACTTGCAGGTGATGCGACCCTGCTGTTCTACATGTCACAGGAAGCTCAGGAAGGCCGCGACGCATTCAAAGAACGACGTGCTCCGGACTTCCGTCAGTTCCCCAAGCGTCCGTAGCACCGAACCAGTCATGACGCGTACTGCGGATGCGCGCTTACTCGCCGATGTGCTGGCGAGTGCGATTCCATTCCGGCTTGCACTCACCGGCACCTTTCGCGGACTGCAGCACCGCGAAGGCGTGCTTTTCGAGGGCCCATCCGGTTGGGGCGAATTCGCACCGTTTGATGATTACTCGGATGAGCGGGCTGCGCGTTGGTTAGCGAGTGCACTTGAGGCGTCGTATGGCACGTGGCCTGCAGCACTGCGCGACGATGTGCCGGTCAACGCGATCATCGGTCAAGTCGATGCTCAGCACACTCATGAACTTGCAGTAGCTGCTGTTCGCGATCTCGGTTGCCACACCATCAAAATCAAGGTCGGTGCAGACCTGTCATCGAATGAGGCCTGTATTGCTGCGGTGCGAGGCGTACTCGATGAAGAGTTGGGCGTTGGGGTCGGGAAAATCCGAATCGATGTAAATGCCGGTTGGTCGGTTTCCCAAGCAATAGAACAGCTACGCACACTCGCGCAATTCGGGATTGAGTATGTGGAGCAGCCGTGCGCAACAATCGCGGAACTGCGCGAACTCCGATCACAGATCGACGTGCCGATCGCAGCCGATGAATCGATTCGACTTGCCGACGATCCCTCGAGAATTGCGGTTGCTGAATGTGCCGACGTTGCTGTCCTCAAACCCACCACCCTGGGTGGAGTCGAGCGTACTTTGGCGATTGCCGAGAAACTGAATGTTCCGGTGGTGATCAGTGGCTCACTTGATTCATCAGTGGGTCTTGGCGTGGGCCTTGCCACCGCGGCAGCACTGCCTGAACTCCCGTTCGCCTGCGGGCTGGGCACCGGAACATTGTTTGCTCAAGATGTGGTGGCGCATTCGGTGGTGCCAGCCAAGGGGCGCATAACCAGTGCTCGGATCAGTACTGATCGCATCAACCCTGATCGCATGAACCTCGATGCTGCCGCCGCCCGAATTTCACCGATGCGGGCCGCGTGGTGGCAAGACCGACTCACCGCCGCTTGGACGCACCTGCCGTGAATAGGGTGAACCCGTGAATCCATCAACAGTGCAGGCACTCGTCATGGTCGATGAGTTGCTGCGTTGCGGGGTGACCGATGCCGTGGTGGCACCAGGTGCCAGGTCAACTCCGCTCGCGCTCGCACTCGCTGAGGCTGAAGCCCGTGGCGATCTACGTCTGCATGTTCGACTAGATGAGCGCAGTGCCGGTTACCTCGCACTCGGATTGGGCAAGGCCTCGGGTGTTCCGGCGGTTGTCGTGACTACTTCAGGTACCGCTGCTGTGAACCTTTTGCCCGCAATCGTTGAAGCCGACCATTCGGCTGTGCCACTCATTGCTCTCACAGCAGACCGGCCGCCGCGATTGCGCGGGGTGGGTGCTAACCAGTCGATCGAGCAGGTTGCGCTTTTCTCCGGCCGCACGCGCGATGAAATTGATATGGCCGTGGCCACCGATAAGCCCGGTCAAGTTGCCTACTGGCGTTCTACGGTCGCGCGGGCCGTTGCGCGGTGCACCGATGCGATGTTGCCCGGACCGGTTTCGGTAAACGTGCCTTTTGATACGCCACTTGTACCCGATCTGTCCTCTGATGGCTGGGTGGAAGAACTCGCCGGCCGCCCGGATGGTCGGCCCTGGACCGCAGATGCCCGACTCGTGGCCGGCATGAGCACGCCCCTTGACGATGTTCTCGGTGCGTTACTCGATAGCGCGGTGGTGCCGGCTCACGGTGTGATCATCGTCGGCGATCACAGCGAAGCAGATTCGATCGATCTCATCGACGATCTTGGTGATGCACTTGGTTGGCCGGTGATCGCGGAGCCAAGTGGCAACGCTGGCGGCTGCGCAACGGCGCTTTCGCACGGACCGCTGCTGTGTGCCGATCCAGGCTTCATGGAATCGCACGTGCCTAGCATCGTGATTACGGTTGGCCGAGTTGGTTTGCACCGTTCAGTTCTTGCAATGGTTGCAGCCGCTGGTTTGCATATCGCTGTTGATTCACGGCCCGATTGGAGTGATCCCACTCGCTCGGCCGATCTCGTAGTGGCATCTGTTCCACTTCCCCCCGAGGCTGCGCAATACGACGAGCAGTGGTTGGCGGATTGGCAGCGGGCCGATGTGCTTGCTGCAGCTGCCGTTGAAACAGTGATGAGCGCTGAAGGTGATCGACTCAGTGGTGTGAGCGTTGCGCGCATCACAGCGCAGAGCGTGCCGACAAGTGGGCTGTTATTCCTTGCCGCATCATCAGTAGTGCGGCACGTCAGTACTTTCGCTGCAACCAGCATTCGCGATGGCTCAGTGCTGGGTAATCGCGGAACGTCGGGAATTGACGGTTGTCTCTCCACAGCGTGGGGGAGTGCGATTGCCCACGAATCCATGGGTGGTGGCGCAGCCATCGCGTTGGTGGGTGATCAGGCTTTTTGGTACGACAGCAATTCGCTGCTCGTTCCCCAACAAGAAGAACGGCCAAATTTGACCATCGTGGTGTCCGATAACGATGGCGGCGGAATTTTCTCGTCGCTAGAGCAAGGTCATCTTGATCACGAAGAACATTTTGAGCGCGTGTTCGGTGTGCCACTTGGCATTGACATCGAAGCATTCGCGAACTCAGTGGGTGTGCCGGTGCAGGTAGTGAGTGATGCCGGTGCATTAACTGCAGCGTTGGAATCAGCAGTGGGCGATGGAGTAAGCATCATCGTTGCTCGGGTGATGGATCGCGCCGAAGAAGCAGCGCTTCTGGAAACGGTCAGCATTGCGGTCGCATCCGCACTTTCGCACCAGTAATTTCTGGAACCACTAGCGAGCAGAACTAATCGACGGTGAGCGCGTCTCTAATCGGCGTGAGCTTCGCATTGGACTCGGCAAGTTCACGCACCGGATCTGAACCAGCGACGATCCCGCAACCTGCGAACGCGCGAACAGTGCCCGCTTCTTGATCGATGTATGCACATCGCAACGCAATCCCAAACTCTCCGTCACCACGGCTGTCGAACCAACCAACCGGTCCGGCGTATCTGCCCCGATCCATTCCTTCGAGCTCTCGAATCATGGTGAATGCGCGTTCGGTGGGGGTTCCACACACTGCTGCGGTGGGGTGGAGCGATGCGGCCAATGCCAACACGGGCGCGTTGTCTGCCAACCGTCCGGTTACATCCGTAGCCAGGTGCTGCACGTTGGAAAGTTCGAGCACATGCGGAGTTTCTGGCACATCAAGGTCGGTGCAATGCGCGGCTAGGGCTCGGGCAACTGAATGCACTGCGTATTCGTGCTCTTCAAGATCCTTATCACTCTCAAGTAATGCCAGTGCGAGTCCGGCATCGGCCTGTGCATCACCGCGACGGCGCACCGTGCCAGCGAGAACTCGGCTAGTGACCAGATCACCGGTGCGGCGAACGAGAAGTTCTGGGGTCGCACCCACCATTCCGGCAACGGTGAAGGTCCAGCAGGTGGGGTATTCATCTGCGAGTTGGCGGAGTAAGTAGCGCACATCAATGTCGCCTTCAACTTGTGCAACCACATCGCGAGCCAGAACCACCTTGTCTATCTCTCCGGTGTTGATGCGGCCTACGGCTTCGGCAACCACGCCCTCCCATTTCGCCGAAGAGAGCGCGCCCTCGGACCAAGAGACAGAGGTGGGAGGCGATGGAACGGAGGCGATGGGCACGCGCAGGCGCGGGTCTTCCTCGGAGTTGATCACTGTGATCCACGCTTGGCCGCCCTTGCGACCCATGATCACCTCGGGCAGGACCACGACGGAAGGGGAGTCCGGGTCGAAGGAAAAGGAGCCAAATGCCACCGGTCCACTACCGGCAACGCTGACTGAATCGTCGATGACAGAGGAATTGCATAGCGAAGACCACCAACGTTGGGCCCTGGAGAACCTCTCCTCACCGCGGACTTCGAGCATCGCAGCGACTCCCCAGCCGATTAAGCCTTCATCCCGTTTGATCCACGCGCATTGAGCTGATGCGGGGAGCAGTGCAAGGAGATCGTGCGGGTCAGCGATCGGCCTGGTTCGAACGGTGAGCTTCTGGCCGCCGGGGTGCGCGAGGTCACCCGATGCTGGTTGCAGAGAGGACGGCACCTCCCAAGCGTAGGCGCTCTCTGGTTCTATGGCATCTGCGAGCAAGGTGCCTCTCTGCAAAGATGCAGACATGGCCAAGGCGGATCTCTCCAAGCACCCGATTGACGTTGCCGCCATGTTCGACGACGTCGCCGAGCGCTACGACATCACCAACGACGTGCTTGCGCTCGGTCAAACTCGAATCTGGCGCAAGGCGGTGTCGGCGGCAGTAGCCCCGGCCCCGGGGGAGCGTGTTCTCGACCTCGCGGCTGGCACCGGAACCTCGTCTATGCCTTTTGCTCAGGCTGGAGCTTTCGTCGTCCCTTGTGATTTCTCCCTGGGAATGCTCGCTGTTGGGCGCAAGCGGTTGCCCGAACTGCCCTTTGTTGCTGGTGATGCCCTGCACCTGCCCTTTGCCGATGCGTCCTTTGATGCGGTGACAATGTCCTTCGGAATCCGCAATGTGGTGGATTATCAGGCTGGGTTGGTGGAAATGCTGCGCGTGGTGCGCCCCGGCGGACGGCTCGTGATCTGCGAGTTCAGCCACCCGGTCTGGTCGCCATTTCGCACCATCTACACCGAATACCTAATGAAAGCACTGCCAGCTGTTGCCCGAGCGGTGGCGAGTAATCCCGAGGCGTATGAGTACTTGGCAGACTCAATTCGAGCCTGGCCGAGACAGCAAGAGTTCGCTGCTGAGCTGCAGTCCGCCGGCTGGTCGTCGGTGCAATGGCGGGACTTAACGGGTGGAATCGTCGCGATTCATCGTGCTACCCGCCCCTCTGATTCACGAGGCGCCTGAGCACTATGCTTGCATCGGTCGTGAAGGTTTTCACAAACGCGCAAAGTCCTTCAGTTACGAACAAGGAGCAATCGATCCGGTGAACGTGTACACGCCGATCCTGATCTTGGGAATTCTCGCCTTTGGATTTGCTGCTTTTTCTATCATTATTGCCACCCTCACCGGCCCAAAACGCTACAACCGTGCAAAAGTCGACGCCTACGAGTGCGGCATTGAACCCACCCCGCAGCCCATGGGCGGTGGACGTTTCCCGGTGAAGTACTACTTGACCGCGATGATGTTCATCATCTTCGACATCGAGCTCGTGTTCTTGTATCCGTGGGCCGTCGCATTCGACCAGCTTGAACTCTTTGGTTTCCTCGCGATGGCCCTGTTCTTGTTCAACTTGGCCGTGCCGTTCGTCTACGAGTGGCGCCGCGGCGGCCTGGAATGGGATTAGGGAAGGGTCGTCATGGGTCTTGAAGAGAAACTCCCCTCGGGAGTACTGCTCACCTCCGTTGAAAAAGTCGCCGGCTACGCCCGCAAGGGATCGTTGTGGCCAGCCACCTTCGGTTTGGCGTGCTGTGCCATCGAAATGATGGCCACCGGTGGTCCCCGCTACGACATTGCCCGCTTTGGCATGGAGGTCTTCCGCGCATCTCCCCGTCAGGCAGATCTGATGATCGTCGCCGGCCGGGTCAGCCAGAAAATGGCTCCTGTTCTGCGCCAGATCTACGACCAGATGCCCAACCCCAAGTGGGTGCTCGCCATGGGCGTGTGCGCATCGAGTGGCGGAATGTTCAACAACTACGCCATCGTTCAGGGCGTCGACCACGTTGTGCCCGTCGATATTTATCTCCCGGGTTGCCCGCCCCGTCCAGAAATGTTGATCGACGCAATCTTGAAACTGCACGACGAAATCCAAGACATGAAGCTCGGCGTGAACCGTCGCAGGCAGATCGCAGAACTAGAAGAACTTGCTCTCGCATCGCCCAGCACCTTGGAAATGAAGGGGCTCATGCGATGAGCGAGCCTTTCGTCAACCTGGATGCGGAGCTAGCCGTTGTTCCCCAGGGCGTGGATCAGCTCGAGGTGATCGGTGTGCGCACCGGTGCTTTTGGTGCGGCCGGATCTGGCGATACCAGCGGTTTCGGTGGTCTCGTCTCGCCCATCGTGATGCCTGGCCCAACCCTGCCGCCCTACGGCGGTTGGTTCGACGAACTCGCTGAAGAACTTGGTTTAGCCCTGAAAGATCGCGGTGTTGCTGCTGAATCTGCAGTTGAGAAAGTTGTCGTTGATCGTGGTGAAATCACCTTCCACGTCAAGCGCGATCATCTCGTGGCTTTCGTGACCACACTGCGCGATGAGCCTGCTCTTCGATTCGAAATGTGCATGGGCGTCAACGGAGTGCACTACCCCGAAGAGACCGGCCGCGAACTGCACGCTGTTTACCCGTTCCTCTCGATCACCCACAACCGCCGGATCCGGGTTGAGGTCAGTGTTTCTGATGCCGACCGGCACATCCCATCCATCGTCGCGGTGTATCCGACCAACGACTGGCATGAGCGCGAAACCTGGGACTTCTTCGGGATCGTTTTCGACGGTCACCCCGCGCTCACCCGTATCGAAATGCCCGACGATTGGCCGGGGCACCCGCAGCGCAAGGACTACCCACTCGGTGGAATCCCTGTCGAGTACAAAGGCGGAGTTATCCCACCGCCCGATCAGCGGAGGGCCTACAACTGATGTCCACCGACAACATCACCGCAGAAGAAGACATCATCGAAGACGCGTACGCAGGTTCATACGAATCGAACGCGGGCACCATTTACAACGTGGCCGGTGGAGACTGGGACACGATCGCTCCGGCACCCGAGGGTGAGCAAGAACGCATCGTGGTCAACATGGGACCACAGCACCCCTCCACGCATGGTGTGTTGCGCCTGATCTTGGAACTCGAAGGCGAAACCGTTACCGCGGCCACCTGCGGCATCGGCTACCTGCACACCGGCATCGAAAAGAACATGGAATTCCGCACCTGGGTGCAGGGCGTCACGTTCGTCACACGCATGGATTACCTCTCACCGTTCTTCAACGAGACCGCGTACTGCCTCGGTGTTGAAAAACTGCTCGGCATCACCGACCAGATCCCCGAGCGGGCCACCGTCATCCGCGTGATGATGATGGAACTCAACCGAATCTCCTCGCACCTGGTTGCCCTGGCCACCGGTGGCATGGAGTTGGGTGCGCTCACCGCGATGATCTTCGGTTTCCGCGAGCGCGAACTGATCCTCGACATCTTCGAGATGGTTACCGGCCTGCGGATGAACAGTGCTTACATCCGCCCAGGTGGAGTGGCTCAGGATCTGCCAGTTGGTGCCGAACAGAAAATTCGCGACACCTTGCCGTTGCTGCGCAAGCGCATGAAAGACACCACGGATCTGCTCGTTGGTAACACCATTTGGATGGGCCGCACGGTTGGCGTCGGTTACCTGGACCTAGCCGGCTGCATGGCGCTGGGAATCACTGGGCCGGTTCTGCGTTCCACGGGCCTGCCGCACGATCTGCGCAAGTCTCAGCCCTACTGCGGTTACGAAACCTACGAGTTTGACGTTCCCACGCAGACCACATGTGACGCGTACGGCCGATTCTTGATCCGAGTCGCAGAAATGCAAGAGTCGCTGAAGATTGTTGAGCAGTGCCTCGATCGTTTGCAGCCGGGCCCGGTGATGGTGGCCGATAAGAAGATCGCGTGGCCCTCGCAACTGTCCATCGGCTCTGATGGCCAAGGCAATTCACCCGAGCACATCAAGCACATCATGGCTGAGTCCATGGAGGCTTTGATCCATCACTTCAAGCTCGTCACCGAAGGCTTCACGGTGCCTCCGGGTCAGGTGTATTCAGCAATCGAGTCACCGCGCGGTGAGTTGGGTGCCCACATCGTGAGTGCTGGCGGAACCCGCCCGTACCGCGTGCATTTCCGCGACCCGTCTTTCACCAACTTGCAAGCCGTTTCCGCAATGTCCGAGGGCAGCATGATCGCCGACGTGATTGGTGCTGTCGCCAGCATCGATCCCGTTATGGGCGGCGTGGACCGATAGGGCAGGGAGAGACCAGACCATGACGATCAGTGACAACACCATCGCGGAAATGCGCGAGCTGGCTGCGCGCTACCCGGTTCCGCGTTCGGCGTTGCTTCCAATGCTGCACCTTGTGCAGGCCGAAGACAACGAGATCACCGTCGAAGGCATCCACGCG
>JANQZS010000029.1 GCA_030728405.1 Candidatus Nanopelagicales bacterium
GCTGTGGCGGTTGAGGTCATGGGCCTAGTCAACCCTCCGGTAGGCACCTGTGTGTCCGAATGCGCTGCTCAGCGCACAACGATGATGCGATCGTCGTCACGCCTCGGGTCTCCTCGCCCATCGCGGTTGCTCGTGGTGACCCACATGCTCCGGCCGTCAGGAGTGGTTGCCACGGTTCGAAGTCGACCCAGATCGCCAAGGGGGACGGCTTGGGCGCGATACCTATTCCGGCCCGTCAGGGGCACACGCCACAACTTCTCCCCGCGAAGGGAGGCGACGTAGACCGCGCCGTCTCGAACGGCGATCCCTGAGGGCGAAGCCGTCGATGTCGGCTCCCACGTGGTGATGGGATTGATGAATTCTGGCTGCGTGCCCCGCCCTTCGACGAGCGGCCAGCCGTAGTTGCCGCCGGGGCGCAGCAGGTTCAACTCGTCGGCATCCTTGGACCCGAACTCGCTGGCCCACAGGCGACCCGTGGCGTCGAACGCCAGGCCTTGCACGTTTCGATGCCCCAAGCTGAAGACCGGTGATCCGGGGTAGGGATTGTCGTCCGGGATCCCGCCCTCGGGGGTGATGCGGAGCACCTTGCCCGCCAGGCTGGACTGATCCTGGGCGGCATTCTCGTCTCCGGCATCGCCTGTAGCCACGTAGAGCAGGCCATCGGGGCCGAAGGCGATGCGACCGCCGTTGTGGAAGATGTTCTTGGGGATCCCGGTCAGAACCGGCTCTGGTGGGCCGACTCGACTGCCGTTCCAGGGCATTCGGGCCACGCGGTTATCGGCGTCGCCCGTGAAGTACGCGTACAGCCATCCCGGGGACGCACCCGGCTCCAGCGCAAGTCCGAGGAGTCCGCCTTCACCCGTGGCATCGATACCGGGCACTGTGCCGACCACGGTGGGAGCCTGCGTCGACGTGACGAGCAGAACGCGCCCGGAATCGCGTTCCGAAACCAGAGCACCCCCGTCCGGGAGGAAGGTGAGTCCCCAAGGAACGCTGAGACCTGTGGCGACCGTCGCAACCTGGCGTATTGCGGAGGAGGGGGAGGCCGTCGCATCACCGGATCCGCATCCCCCCAGCAGGCCTGCCGCGAGGAGAACGGCGGCCCAACGGGCGCTGTGATGAGGGTGCATGGCCTGATAGCCCCCTTCTTGGACGGGTCGCCTCCAGTATGCGTCAGCTCCGGTCATCCGGCCGATTTCCTGTGCCCCATCGCCCTTGTGTACGATCGGCAGGCTTTGCTGCCCCTTTAGCTCATTGGTAGAGCGCTCCCTTGGTAAGGGCGAGGTACCGGGTCCGATTCCCGGAAGGGGCTCGAGGATCCCTCAGGGGACTCGGTGGGATGATGGTGTCCTACCAGCGGCGGGGTAGCTCAGTTGGTAGAGCAAGCGGCTCATAATCGCTGTGTCGCCGGTTCAAGTCCGGCCTCCGCTACTCGAGGTTGGAAGGATGGGGTCGGCACCTGCCGGCGTCCAGTGTTACGAATGCACGGCTCGATTCATGCAAGGCTCGCGAGAAGAGGAAGACTGATGGGTAAGGCCAGCGACGTTCGCCCCAAGATCACTTTGGCGTGCGAGGACTGCAAAGACCGCAACTACATCACCAAGAAGAATCGGCGTAATGACCCCGATCGTCTCGAGATGAAGAAGTTCTGCCCCAAGTGCGGCAAGTCCACGCTGCACAAAGAGACTCGATGATTCGGATCTCCCGTGCGTTTCGTTTACGCACGGTTGGCGCCGTAGCTGCGACTGCCCTTGCTGCGGGTGCCGTTATTCCGCTTGCGCCGATGGCTGTGGCCGCACCCTCCGTCACCACCATCGTGCTGACGCAGTCGGTTCCGGTGATCGTGCACGATGAAGGAAGCGATGCGAAGTCAGCTCGCGGTGACCTCACTTTTTTTGAATCGAAGCTGACCAAGGCGGGCAAGTCCTTTGGCACGTTGAGCGGAGTGCTCGAGGCACACGATGTTGTCGCCGATGGAGCCAACCTTGAGACCCGACTTCGCACCCTCGTCTTCGAATTGCCCAAGGGTCAGATCGTCGCGGCAGGTGCCAGCACCTACGAAACCGGCCCGGACTTTGTTCCGTTGAAGGCGGGTAACCGGGTGGTTATCGCAATCACAGGTGGTACCGGTGCCTACCTAGGAGCCTCTGGCGAACTGGTCACCACACGCAATGCAGATGGCACCTATCGCCAGGTGCTGCGCCTCATTCGTAAGTAGTCACGAAAGGCGGTTCGCGCGTGCTCAATGCGAGTTTCATCGGTCGGGTGTACCCGGCTCGTGGCACCTACCTCGTGGGTCGAGAAAAGGTGCGTGAATTCGCTCGGGCAGTTCGTGCAGACAATCCGGTATCTCTTGACGTGGAAGCCGCTCGCGCGGCTGGATACCAAGATCTCGTTGCTCCGGTCACCTTTCCGATTGCTCTCGCCATGGAAGCCGCTGAAGTCGTGATCATGGACCCCGAACTAGGCCTCGACTACTCAGCAGTGGTGCACGGTGAACAGGGTTTCTCCTTCGCACGTCCGCTCGTGGCCGGAGATGAACTCGAGATCGTGGTCACCATCGAGAACATTCGTTCCGCTGCCGGAAACGACATGATCACCGTGCGGGCAGATGCGGCAACACTTGATGGCGAGCGCGTGGTGACGGCAACGATGTTGCTGGTAGCGCGGGGGACAGCAGCATGAGCATCTCTCGATCAGAAGTAACCGTCGGTATGGAGTTACCTTCAAAAACTTTCTCCATCACCCGTGCTGACCTCGTTACCTACGCTGGCGCTTCGGGTGATTTCAACGTGATCCATTGGAATGAGCGGGTAGCTGTTTCGGTGGGACTACCCAATGTGATTGCGCACGGAATGTTCACCATGGGGTTGGCCATCAACGTTGTGACCGACTGGGCCGGTGGGCCAGAGTTCGTGACCGATTACTCATGTCGATTCACGAGGCCAGTGGTCGTGCCCGACGATGAAGTCGGCGCCAGCATCGAGGTCAGCGCTTCTGTGCTCGAAGTAACCGATGCGGGCACCGCGATCGTTTCCTTGTCTGCGGTGTGTGAGGGTCAAACGGTATTGGGCAAAGCCCGAGCGGTTGTTCGACTCGCATGAGCGATCAGGCTCCTGCTGAGGTCACCGCGCTTGCAGTGGAACGCGTGCAGGCTCGTGCCGATAAGGATTGGGCGCGCTCCGATGAACTTCGCGACGCGATTGCTACCGCTGGCTGGAAAGTGATCGACACTGCTTCTGGTTGTGAACTGGTAGCTAAGCCACCTTTTGAGGTATATGCCTCGATCAAGGATCTCGTTGCCAAGCCGCCGGTGCTGCCTGCTGTTGACCTCGTGATCGGTCTGGTTGTTGCGGGTTACCCAGAAGACGTGCGCACCTGTCTTTCTGCACTTGCATCCTTTGCTCCGCAGAATTCGCTGATCGTTGCCCTTGATTGCGCAAACGTTGATGGTGCTGGTGGAGTGGTTCACGAGTTTGCAACCGAACATCCCGGACGTTTCGTTGAACTGCACATCGATCAGCCTTTGACCACTGCTGGTTGGTCAGCATCTGTGACCGCACTGGCCGAGATCAACTCGGCACCGCTCCTGTGCATCATGGATGTCTCAACAGTTCTAGAAGGTGATGCATTCACCCCGATGCTCGAAGTGTTCGATGACCCTCGCGTTGCGGTAACCGGCTGGCGCGGAGTGAATGTGAATGTTGAGGATGAGTGGCGGTCCTTCACTGATGCTGGCGCAGGTGATGTGGATGCGGTTCTCGGTTATCTGATGATCCTGCGCACCGAGGTTGCCCGCGCTGTTCCTCCGCACCCCAAAGCCAAGTTCTATCGCAATGCTGACATGGAATGGTGCCTCGCCATTCGCGAGAGCGGTGCGCAGATCGCTGTGGCTGAAGGCGAATTGCCGTTGCGGCAAGACCGGCATCGCGGCTACCACGATTCTGATCCGGAATATCGCGATAAGGAATCCCGCAAAACCTACGACCGACTACTGCAGCGGTTCCGCGGCAAGACCGCGATTTTGCATTCCTCTTCGTGAGTCGGCCTACACTTATCGAGTGCCAGTAACCGACCTTGCTCCGACGGATTTTGCTGAGCACACCTCCATCAGGTCGGGTGGAGCCGTATCGCAGTGGATTCGTACCGATGATCCGATCGCTGCTGCTGAGTTAATTTCCGAGTGCGCCGACGTTTCTATTCCGTGCTTAGTAGTGGGTGGTGGAACCAACCTGATCTGCGGTGATGATGCATTTGATGGCAGCGTCGTGCAATTGTCTAACCGCGGAATAGATTTCGAGCGAGTTGGCGATTCTTTCCTCGTCGACGTTGCCGCTGGCGAATCGTGGGATGACCTGGTCGCCGCCACAGTTGAAGCAGGACTCGCTGCGTTGGCACCTCTGTCGGGCATTCCAGGCTTGGTGGGTGCAACCCCCGTACAAAATGTTGGAGCCTATGGCACCGACATTGCCAAGGTGTTGCAGTCTGTGGACGCGTGGGATCGAGCGAGCCGTTCCTTCATCACCCTGGATACGGGTGAATGCGAACTGAGTTACCGCTCGAGCGTTTTTAAGAACGAGCAAGACCGGTACCTCATCACTTCAGTACGTTTTTCCCTGCCGAATAATTCGAGTGACGCAATTCGTTACGAGCAATTAGCGAATTCACTCGGTATTGCGGTGGGTGACGCTGCGCCGGGGGCACACATTCGTGAGCACGTACTTGACCTACGCCGCGCAAAAGCGATGGTGCTTGATTCTGCTGATCATGACACGTGGAGTGTTGGCTCCTTCTTTCTCAACCCGATCATGAGTGCAGTTGCTGCGCAGGCGCTCCCCGTTGATTGCCCACGCTACCCAGCCGGTGAACAGGTGAAAGAACAGGTGAAAGTCAGTGCTGCCTGGCTCCTGGAGGCTGCAGGTGTGTCCAAAGGGTGGCGGTGCACGCCGGAATCTGCAGCACGGGTGTCCAGCAGGCATGTGCTCGCGGTCACGAACTCCGGGGGAGCATCTACTGCAGCCATTATCGAACTCGCCCACGAAATGCGAGATCGAGTGAGCGCCGCTTTTGGAATCGAATTGATTCCTGAACCGCGTTTCGTTAACTGCTCATGGTGAGTTACTTCGAGATAACGAAAACGCCACGGTCATTGACCGCAAGGATGTAGACCGGAACGTTGGTGCGGTTTCCGGTCTTCGGATCGATGGTGATGGGCCCGGTCTGTCCAGCGAAGTTCTTTGTTTCCTTCAGCGCTTTAAGAACCTTTGAGTACTTCGTGGTTCCGGTCTTTTCCATCGCGGCGAAAAGGATGTTCGCTGAGTCGTAGGTAAAGGTGCCCCACACTCCTGGAGCGGTCTTGAATGCTGCGCGGTAAGCGGCAACGTAACGCTTGGCAGTGGGCATCTGCGCAGCTTCGGGCACTCCGCTGAAAACGCAGCGTTGCGCCGCTGACACACCGGCTTGGGTGACAAAAGCCGGGTCCACATTGGCAAGGCCCATGAAGCAACCTGTGGTGGAGTTCGCCGCGTTAATAGCCGATGCGATCTTGCTGCCTTCTGGGTAGTAGGTACTCACGTAGATGTAATCGGGGGCGCTGGTCAAGGCCTGCGCAACAAGTGCCGAGTAGTCGGATTGGCCCTCTGTGACGGGAAGACTCGTGACGGTTACCCCGCTCGCACTGAGCGATGACTGCAAGCGATCGGCCATGCCCTGCGTGTAGGAAGAGGGATCAACCAGCATCACCACGTTGCGCACCTTCTTGCCTTGCAGGTAATCAACTTCAACGGGTGAGATCTGGCTGTTCTTCGGTTGAACCGTCACGCCCTCACCGGTGGTGTCATCGGTTGACGTCATCTGCACTGGGACGATTTTTTTGGATACGTAGTACGGCAAGTTAATGACGCCAACGGATGAGTTATACGGCCCGATTACCGCAACTGCACCAGCCTTCTTTGCGCCCTTGGCAACGGAGAGTGCAAGGTCGGGATTGGCTTGGTCATCCGCGCGAACGAGTGTGACCTGCCGGCCGAGAACACCACCTTGAGCATTGACCTGCGACACAGCTAACTTCACGCCGCGATACATGTCCTTGCCATTGGATGCCTGTGAACCACTCAGTGGACCCTCCATCGCGATCACGATGGGCTCGGGTGCAGCTGAAGCACCAGTGCTCGTCGCAATGGCAAGTGCTCCTGTGGACAGGAAGGCAATTGCAGTCGTGAGGAATCGTCGGTTCACAGATGTGGTCATGGGTGAACCTTAAGCACATGGCCCGCAGCGTCGCGATCAGCCAAGAGATTCGCGATCAGCCAAGGAGTTTGTGCATGCGACCGACGCCTTCGATGATGTCTGCATCGGAGGTTGCGTACGACAACCGCAGGTAACCATTTGTGCCAAATGCTTCACCTGGAACCACGGCCACCTCGACCTTGTCAAGGATGAGATCGGCCAATTCAGCGGATGAGTTCGCAGTAGCACCATCGATATCGCGTCCGAATATGCCTTTCACTGATGGGTATACGTAGAACGCACCTTCCGGCATGGGGCACTCCACCCCAGGAATCGCGTTCAGCATGTCGACGATCAGTAAACGTCGTCGATCAAAAGCCAACTTCATTTCATCAACAGCCTCAAGACCACCACTGACCGCAGCGAGTGCTGCTATTTGTGAAACGTTGGCAACATTCGACGTTGCATGGGACTGCAGATTCGTTGCTGCCTTGATCACATCGGCCGGGCCAGCCATCCAACCCACGCGCCAGCCGGTCATGGCGTAGGTCTTGGCAACGCCGTTGATCACGATGCAGGTGTCTGCGAGTTCTGGCACCAGAACTGGCATCGAGGAAAACACTGCATCGCCATAGACCAAGTGCTCGTAAATCTCATCAGTGATCACCCAGATGCCGTGCTCGAGTGCCCATTCACCGATCGCTTTCACGTCTGCAGGGGGGTAGACCGCGCCGGTCGGATTGCTCGGTGACACGAACACCAAAACTTTGGTGGCAGGGGTGCGGGCCGCCTCGAGTTGCTCGACGCTCACTCGGTAGCCGGTCGTCTCATCCGACATCACCTCGACCGGCACACCGCCGGCCAACCGAATCGCTTCGGGATAGGTGGTCCAGTACGGCGCGGGCAGGATCGCTTCATCACCGGGATCAAGGAGGGTGGCGAAGGCGTTGTAGAGAGCCTGCTTGCCACCGTTCGTCACGAGAACCTGGTTCGGGGTGAGGGTGAGCCCGGAGTCCCGGAGCGTCTTAGCTGCGATCGCCTCCTTGAGCTCGGGCAAGCCGCCCGCAGGGGTGTAGCGGTGCCAACGTGGCTCCCGGCAAGCCGCCACGGCCGCCTCGACGATGTAATCAGGTGTTGGAAAGTCCGGTTCGCCCGCTCCGAAACCGATCACCGGCCGACCCGCTGCCTTGAGGGCCTTGGCCTTGGCATCAACGGCCAGGGTGGCCGATTCGGTGATTGCAGCGATCCGACGGGAAATTCGCGAGGTCATGGGAGCATCCTTTCAGCGGAGTGTCCCGAGCTGGCCTCGGGGGATGTGGGGTAACGACGGATGTGAATGAGGGCCCGGATTGGACCTGTCCGTTCGGTGGCCCGTACACTCAGTGCCCGCGGTAAGTCGGCGTCAGCCTGCCCGTTAGACGACGCGCCGACCGCCCAAGGGCTGTAGCTCAATTGGTAGAGCACCGGTCTCCAAAACCGGCGGTTGGGGGTTCAAGTCCCTTCGGCCCTGCG
>JANQZS010000030.1 GCA_030728405.1 Candidatus Nanopelagicales bacterium
GCCTACAACACCATCGAAGTGACCGCGGCTCCCAGCAAGAAGAAGAAAAAGAAGAAGCGCCTCTAACTAAGGGATGGGGGTGTCAATCCCAAACAACTTCAATAGTCCCTCGGCCATTCGCATATTTGACTGACAATTGATCTCCGGACGTCCTTGTCTGAGACTGACCGAGATGGGCACGTGGTCGACGTTTCGAGGCTGCAGAATTCATTTCCTCGGAAGCGTGTTCGCAAATTGTTCGCACTCCTAGCCCATAAGCCCGGATTCGTGGAGCCGCCTCGGGGACTTGAACCCCGGACCTACGCATCACGAGTGCGTTGACCAGCCTCCTGAACTAGAGAAAGGCACCTAAAGGTCCTCCTACTAAGTCACCTCACCTAGCACCTGTGTGGACCACGTTTGACAGAAGAAGTTCGCAAAATGTTCGCATCTGACCCAAGGGATTGAGCGGTACTGGCGTAATAGAAGAACTAGGGGTGCCACGTCCTCGCTACCGCGAAAGAAGATGATGACGTGCATCGGGTAGACAAACTCCGATAAGGCACGCTAACTCGGTAATGCTGACCGGGCGGCGTTCACGAGCGACCGGCCACCGCCGCCGCCCAGAACATGGTCATTAGGTTCTGCAGACAGCGCAAGCATCGACTTGTCAGGTACTAACAACGGATAACCGCCTCGAGTCTCGCTCCTCCCTCGCTGCCGAACGCAAGTTTGAGGTGGCCATCGCTGAGCTCGTTAAGGAAGCGCAGGCCAAGCCCCTCGGCGCTTAGCTTGTGCACTGGCCCGATTCCGTTATCCGTCACAGTGAGCCGGAAACTGTTCGGGTCGTCTGGCGGCCATCGCTCGATAGTGATGTCGACGTGCGATGCGAGACCATGCCGCACGGAGTTGGTCACGCATTCTTGGATGACAAGAAAGAGAACCTTCTCCTGCACTGGGGTGAGGTTTCGTGTGTCTGTGAAAAAATCAAGCGTCACTCTTGGAGCCCATGTCTGCTGGAGAGAAGTAACGCGATCCGTTAGTGGACTGGTCTGCTGCTTGAGGAAGTCCTGCTTGGCCCTCTCGATGATCTCCCTGACTTGCTCCTCAAGAGCCGCCTGATCAAAGGACGAGCCTGAGGGATTGCCCATGCGCATAGCGAGGACCTGATTCTGGACAGCACTGTGCAGATGTGTTGCCAGGCGGCGCCTGATGACCTCCTCCAATGCCCGACCCATTGAGCCGCTTATGGGCCTATCGGAGTCGAACAAGTCACCCTCGCGAGGCGCCTTGGTGGCCCCGGAGCGAGAGATGGTCGCGATCGCGGCCACCACCAAAATGAGAGTAATGGAGGCCAGGTTCACGAGGATCCCGGCAAGGAAGACGACCGGGGTCAGACTGTCCCAAAAGAGGGTCTGATTGATGAAGGTCGTGATGATGGCCAGCAGGATGACCACGACCCCAGCGCGAACCAAGGCAGCAGTTGGTGACGGAACCCTCCTCCACGCCCAAAGTCGGTTGGCAACCAGCAGGCTTGACGTCACCACGATGAGGTCAAGGGCCGCAGCGAGAAGCGCCGCGGCCGCCCGTTCAGTGTCGTAGAACTGGTTCGTGACGAAGATGCCCACCGAGTAAACGACCGCTACCGCCAGCGGGCTGTTGAAGGGTCTCAGCGCTACCGCATCTCGAGTCACACCCCGAAGTACGATATAGGTCTCCAGCAATTTGCCACGAGCGCGCCCCTCGTTGGCAAAGCGCCGGATGAAGCTGGAGACAGAGTGGTCGACGACTTCGAGGGCTTCACGACTCTCGTGACTCTCCCCCACGTGAGCCACGGCTTCGTCGGCCAGTCTGTCGAACACGGCCGAGATCGAGTCACGCAGTTGCTGCGCTCCAAAGGAGGCGTCTGCATGCTCAAGTGTTCGACGACGAAGCATCCGAAAGTCGAGTCGCGACATTTCAAGTAAGGACGCCAAGGCGATCACTGCCGCGCCGAGCGCCGCGGCCACCAAACCCGTCCCGAGGCTCACGGGAATAAAGGAGACCCCGAGCCACCGGTCCAACAAAGACCCAGAAACCAGGGCGACGATGCCAAGGAACGCACCAAAGGCCAGGACGACGATCGGGTTGATGGGCGTTATGTCACGGTTTCGAAATATCGTCGACTTGGCGGCCTCAGAGATGAGCCACACAAGGAGCAGAAGGAATGCCTCGGACAACAGGCGGGCGGCAAACGCCGGCAACGTTAGGTCCGAGCCGACGGCCAAGCTGGTGGCAACGACAATCGGGATGCCGAAGACAAGGAACTGATGCGAGACCAGGAGGGTGGGCCCCCCGATGTAGGCAAGGGAGCGGTGTCGCTCAGTCATCCGGTCGGTTGGTGTGGTCGAGGTATACCCGGGCCAGGTGGACCCGCTGATTTCGCGATAGATGTGAAGGAATCCCGAGGGCCTTGGAGAGCCGATTGATCGAGATAGCGACTGATTGTTCGGTTATACCCCGGCGCTTGGCGATCTCTAAGTTGGAATGTCCGGCGGCCAATAGCGCGAGCGTCTCTATCTGCTTGCCCGTGAGTTTGGCAAGCGGACCGCTGCGCTCAATGATGTCCGAGCCTTCGTGCGCTGCCACACGAGTAATGGCTTCGGTGAGTTCGGTGCCCTCGACGATCGATGCCTTCACCAGATAGATCGAGTTCTTCGCCACCTGCGGGGAGCGGTTGCCGACAACAACCCGGGGATCCTCGTAACTGGTGAGGTAGATAACGCCTATGTCAGGTTGTCTCGCTTGCCACTCCAGGGAGACATCGAAGCCGGTCAGGCCTTCACCGAGGTGCACGTCGGCGATAAGGACGTCGATCGGTGCCTCGTTTTTCCGACTCAGGGCTTCCTGCGCTGAGCCGACGGAGAAGATGACCTCGAATCCATCGCCAGCCAACGCCTGACTGAGCGCGTGACGCAGTAGGGCGTTGTCCTCGACGATCCCAAGTCGTATGGCCATGGGTCTCATGATCGGGCGCTGGTGATTGGTGTTGGAATCCCTGAATCGGTACGCGAAATCCTCGTCGCAGCCATGTCCTTCCCTGATCCGGCCTCCACCCGTAGTGTTAACTTGACTATACACGGTCTACGAGTTATAATGCGCTGATGCTTTCGTGGAAAGGTAGATTAACGCAGGTGGCCGCGTGACCGGGATGACGCGCAGACCCGCCTTCGCCCCGGCACTCACCATGGCGACAGCCGCCGCACTCGGCGCAAGCCTTCTGGTTGTCCCGCAGGCACAGGCCGCGTTCGAGCCAACCAAGTCCTCCACCGTCACCGTCTCCGTCGACGGTGTATCCGCTTCGGTCGCCAACAGCGTGGACGACCAGGGGACAACCAAGACCGGGGTGTTTGGGGGCGGAGAAACCCCAGGTAATGGCGGCACCGTAGGCACCGGCGAGCTTACGGAGATGTTCCCCTCGAACGGTGGAGACTTTGTGAGTTTCGAGGCCCGCGGCGGCGTGGTGGTCAAGGCCTGTTCTCCGGATACGTACTACCGACGAGCCCAGGTGACCTTCGCCAATCTGCCCGCCGGAACCAAGGACGTCACCGCCCTCCTAGACCCGACCGTAGGTGACTCTAACCCCAATTCCTACTGGAGTGACCAAGGAACCCAGGTTGGGGCATCGGGCGTCAGTGGAGCGAACCAGATCACGCTCACCTCCGGAAGCACCGCAAATGTGGGGGAGCATGTCGGCGGTGATGGAATCGCACCAGGCGCAGAGGTCACGGCCGTCTCAAGCAACGTCCTCACTCTCAGCGCGAACAACACGGGCACGGTCACCGGCCCAGTGACCATTTACAGCGAGCGCATCTTCGAGACGGGCAGCCTGGAGACTCTGTGCGACGGCAACACTCCGTGGCTTGCCGGTGCCTCCGGCGTCTCAGGTTCCGCAGGCACCTTCGTACTCGGCTCGGGACCCACGGCGCGCACCAGCGCGGGCTACGTGGTCAACAACACCGCCGCGACATCTGTCTCCTTCGACATCTACGTGCCAATGATCGACGGTTCTGGGGTGATCGGAAACTCCGTCGCCATGGCCCTCGTCCTCGACATGGATGGAGACGGGACCATCAACGACGCGACTGCCGACGTCGCGGTCGTGGTGGAGGTAGTCAGCCGCCCCTGGCTGGACAATGAGATGCTCCTGTCAGCCTGCTCGAGCCCGTCACCCTCCGCCGCTCCCTGTTACGTTGCGGATGACACCGGGGTCTTCAACAACGCCGGCACAGCCCGGGTGGGCACGGCCTCTGAATTCTCAGTAACGTCCACGGGTGCGGCTGACGGCAGCGACATGGCTGAGTTGAATGCCACTGTCGCCTTCACGGCCAGCGTGGGCGACGGTTTCCTGATCGCCGAGGACTCCCGCGTGGGCGTCTCCCTCAGCCTGCCCACCACGGGCAGCGGTGGAGCGTTGGACTTCGACACGTTCGACTTCATGAAGGCCAACGCCGAGACTCCACTCCTGGTCGACCCCCGTTCCACCTCATCATTAAGTGCAACTAATCGTTGGGACATGGTCCAGACAGGCGGCCGGAATATTCTCACCATTCGTGGACTCGCCAAGGAGACCTCGAAAGCCATCAGGCGCGGCACCTGGTACGAGAATTGCTCCCTGACGATCTCGGGCAGTTCCGTCTCGACGACCGGCTGCGGTGAGGGAATGACCGGAGCTGTCAGCGACAACTACATGGTGATCTCCGCGACTCCCGGAGAGGTTTCTTTGAACGTCCTCAACGACCCTGTCGGGCAAGCCATCGCCGGTGGACTGGTTTCCACAAACGCACAGGGAGTCGAGTTCGGCGCGGAGACCATGGCAGGCACGAGCTTCCAGTTCGCAGTCGCGGGTCCGTCGTACACGGCTTCCGGTGCCTCCCGCAACTCAAGTGGCTTCTACTACGTGTGCGTCCCGTCGGACTTCCTGTCCACGTACTTCACCACCACTCCGGCAGCGGCCTCGACCTCATGGGTAGGCACTCGCGATGGAGCCACGATCTCCAACTCGTTCGCCACCGGAACGTGTGGGGCCTCCGATGGTCTGGTGGCCTCGCTAGATCCCTTCGGGTATTCCGCTCCCATGTTCTCCCTGCGTCCCCCGTCATCACCAGGGTCCGGCGGCGGATCCGGCAGTGGCTCGGGAACGCCGGCACCGTCTCCGACGCCGGCGGAGACCTCCGTTACCGTTCCGGCAACACCAGCCCCGGTGACAGCCACCCAGGCTGTCGTATTCGCCAATCCCGGGCAGGTTTCCGGCTCACAGATCGCAGCGCTCACAGCCGAGCAGGTGGCCTCTATCCCCGCAGAGCAGTTCAAGGAATTGAAGCCTGAGGTGTTCAGGGCCCTGTCGCCGGCTCAAGTGGCAGGGCTGCCGGTGCAACTCATCAGCACGATTCGCCCGGCTCGCATAGCCGCTCTGGCGCCCGCGGCCGTTGCCGCGATGTCCGGTGAGCAGCTCAGCGGCTTGCGCTCTGCGTCGGTTCGCCGGCTCAGCCCGAAGCAAGTCCGTGCGATCTCGCCGTCGAGCCTGGCAGGCGTGACGCCCCTGTTCGTGTCGCAGTTGAAACCCCAGCTGGTGGCGGCGCTCCGTCCTGCCGCGGTCCGCGAACTGACACCCGAGCAGGCCTCGGCCATCCGACCGAAGGCACTTCGCCGTATGCCCGCGGTCGCCTTACGCCAACTCAGCCCGGACGCAATCTCAGCCATGTCCGTACGCCAGCTCAAGCGCCTCGAGCCCAAGCAGGTGCGCAAACTCACCAAGGCTCAGCGTGCAGCCCTCAGTTCAGCGCAATTGATGACCATCGGCTTGCGATAGGTACACGGCCCTAAGCTCGCTACAACAGGGGTTGTCGGCGAAGACACCCAACTGTCCAAAGACACCAAAAGGCAGACCGTCAGATAGAAGACCTACATGCGACAACCACAAGAAATCTCATTCACCTCACCCAAGATGCTGCGCTCGTGGGTGGTCGGCCTCACATCACTGATCGTCCTCACCGCATGCTCAGCAACAGCCGCCGACGCGACCCAGCCCACCGCCAAGCGCTACTCGTCATGCGAGAAGCTGCTGCAGGACTTCCCCCAGGGTGTCGCCCGATCCGAGCCCAGCGCCACAAAATCGGCCCAAGCCGGAGCCGTCAAGCCGGACGTGTCAGCAGCCGTTTACCGCGCTAACTCTCGCCTGCTAGATAGGAATCGCGACGGAGTTATCTGTGAGTCGACCCGCAAAGCCAAGAGCTTCGCTCCGGGGATCTCCTCAGCGCAGCTGCTCGACTGGGTGAAGGCGGTGACCGGTGAGATGTCTCAGCCACCTCGAAACTTTATGGGCCTGATTTGGCCGGTGGGGCGGCCGCTGGACGACCAACCCGACCCGGACGTATTTGATGGGGCTCCCTTCTCTGAGCACGCAGATGTGATGAGCCCCAAGAAGATTCGCGAAGTCACGGACTACTTCTCATCCTGGCAGTCCAGCCAACAGGATTGCACGGCCAGTGAGCGTCGCGAGTTCTCCGAGGGAGCCCGCACAGTGGCGCGCTGGATCAAGGGTGCCGCTGATGTCGCAACAGCTCCCGGCCCGTGCCGGTCGTCCCGTTCAGCGATTCTCGCCTGGACGGCAGAGCAGGATCGTGACACCGCCCGGCGAATCTTCTTCCACGAGTCGTATCACGCGATGCAGAACTATCTCCTTGATCGCTGCGCTCCGATTCTCAAACGCAACGAGGACTCCATGAACGACCTGCGATGGTTCTCGGAGGGCACGGCGGAGTACTTCGGCGAGTACATGTCTGCCAAGCAGGACGGACGCACCGACCACGTGCAGCGGATCCTCCAAAGGGCCAGTGACGATCTTCGCGGTGATCCCGGGATCTCACTAGACAGCAATGCCTATGTCCAAGCTGCTGCAATGGTGCTCATGGTGGAAAAGGGGATGATTTCGGAGCGCCGCCTCGCGGATGGCAGCTACTTCCATGACTGCGATTGGATAAACGACTTTGATCCGTCACGTCCAGAAATTGCCACTATCTTCGATGACTTCGACAAGATCGAAAACAGCGGTGGTCGGTACTTCTACTCGGATCAAGCCATCTCGGGCTGATGGCCTAGCTCGGGGACTACAGCGCTTCTCTTCAATTACGGCAGTTCACCGGGGGCCCACTGTTCGACGAGTTCGCGAATGTAATTGCTCGGCGCACCGCTTGTTGACAACCCTGGATTAATAGGAACCCTGCTGGACAGAGCCAGCGGTGACGGCAAAAGGCGGACGGCCTCAATGTCAATCTCCAACGCGTAGAGGCCGTATTTGCTGGGAAGAACCGTGACCCGCTCCGAAGCGGAATATGAATTGCCATACGCCACCTGACCGATCACGTCGCCATCAAGATTGAACACACCGCTACCGCTCGCACCACCATCTGCGGGAAGCAAGTAGTGGACGGACGTGCGATCGAAGCCAGGATCGCGGTCGACAGCAGGCACTCCCTCTGATACCTCAGTTTTCGCAGTTGAAGACTGGTGACTAGTCGCCCTGACCTGACCCCCTCTGGTTGATCCAGGTGCTTTGAGTCCACGATTGCCCGTATGGGTGAGGAGGACCAGATGAAGCGCAGG
>JANQZS010000031.1 GCA_030728405.1 Candidatus Nanopelagicales bacterium
TCGATCCAGGGGAGACACTGGAATTGTTGATGATTCCGATCGGGGGCGCTCGCGTGATGATCGGCAACACGGGTGTGGTCGATGGCTCACTCGATGATCCAGCTGTCCGCGAGCGAGCCATTGAGACATTACGCGCATGCGGTTATCTCGACATCGTTGATGGAACGGAAGTCAATGCCGACTCAGCTGCAGATAGTGCGGTTGCCCGATTGATGGAGAGCCGATGAGTGGGTACGGCCCTGCCGCGGGCGATGTGATTGTGCTCGGTGACACCGGTTTGCGTCTTCGTATTCCAGAACGAATGCCTGATGCTGGGGATGAGTTGCATGTGGGATTCGCAAAGACCGGCCGAGACGGAATAGGGCTGGCTCCAGTCACCACCCGAGAGTCATGTGACGTTGTGTTGACAAACGTGATCGTCGTTGATGCGGTCGCTGGCATCAAGGTGGCATCCATCGGGATTCGAAACGGCCGGATCAGCGGCATCGGAAAAGCTGGCAACCCAAACACCACGGCAGATGTTGATGTTGTTGTTGGATCGGGAACCGTAGTGATTTCCGCCGATGGAATGATTGCAACAGCTGGTGGAATCGACACCCACGTGCACAGCATCACTCCACGAGTATTCGACTCCCTGATTTCCTCGGGCATCACTACGGTGCTGAGCCAAGAAGCGGGCCCGGTGTGGGGGGTTGGACTGGGATCTCGATGGTTCCTAGAAACCGCGCACAAGGCGATGGATGCCTTCCCGATCAATATTGGCCTGCTCGGCCGGGCCTCCACTTCAACCGGTTCGATTCTTCGAGAGGCGATCGAGGGTCATATTTGCGCCTTCAAAGTTCACGAAGACACTGGCGCAACCTTGAGCACCATCGACACGGCTCTTCGAACGGCTGATGAGATTGACGTGCAGGTGGCACTGCACACAGATGGCCTTAATGAAACCTTGTCTGTCGCAGACACCCTCGCGGTAATTGCCGGCCGGGCCATTCACGCCTACCACGTTGAAGGGTGCGGGGGAGGCCATGCTCCGGACGTTCTGACGCTGGCAGGTCACGACAACGTGATTGCTTCATCGACCAACCCGACCCTGCCGTACGGATCTAATGCTGTTGCAGAGCACCTCGACATGATTTTGTTGTGCCACGGCATGAACTCTGATCGGGATGCAGATATTCGTATCGCTCGGGCGCGGGTGCGAGGCGTGACCATGGCTGCTGAGAACCAACTGCATGACCGGGGTGTTATTCCCATCACCTCTTCTGATGCGCAAGGCATGGGTCGTGCCGGAGAGACGTGGTGGCGCACTTTCGCCATGGCGAGTGTCCTGCGCCCGCATGATGATGGAACCGATGACAACGATCGGATTCTTCGTTACCTCGCCAAGGTGACTGTTAACCCGGCACTGGCACACGGGCTATCGCACGAAATTGGAAAACTCGAAGTCGGACTACTCGCTGACATTGTCCTGTGGTCACCGAACTCGTTCGCGGCGAAGCCCTGGCTCGTATTGAAATCAGGATTTCCTGCTTGGGGGGAATCGGGTAATCCGAATTCGAGTCTGCCTGATACCGAGCCGCTGCAGATCGCCGAGCAATTTGGCGCAATTGGAGCGGCTCCTGCTGAACTCTCCTTCCTCATCACGAACAAGGTTGCAGCAGCGGAACAACCGATGCCATCAGCCCGCAAGGCAATAGTTGTGCGTGATGCCCGAAGCGTTCGGGGCTCAGACATGATCCGGCATGGCAACCTTGGCACCGTTGCTGTTAACCCTGATGGTTCCGAGGTGCGATGGAACGGTGAGTTACTCACCGGATCCCCGGTTCAGCACGTGCCCATTTCTCGTCTGCACTTTTGGTAGGGCGTACTCTCCTGCGTGTACGAGAAAGTCGCGCAGGTGAAGGGCGTTGGCAGGATGAAGGCAGGCAAGGACGGGCTTGACCCGTCGAGGTTGCTTGCTCCACTGCGGGCCTCATCGTCATTCCGAATACTGTGGATTGGCCAAGTTGCGATTCAGATCGCTATTTGGGTGCAAACTGTGGCAGCCCAGTTTGTGGTGGTCGAGTCAGATGGATCCACGTTCCAAGTGGCCTTGGTTCAGTCAGCAATGACGTTGCCGTTTCTCTTGGTGGGTATTCCAATTGGCGTACTTGCCGACGTACTACCGCGCAGGGCGATGTTGATCGTCGCCAACTCGGCGGCAGCATTGATCGCACTTTCCCTAGCCATCGCGAACGCCGTGGGTGTACTGAGTCCACCGCTGGTCCTCGGTCTCACGTTCCTACTGGGCCTGGCCGTTGCGGTGAACCTACCGACTTGGACTGCTTCGGTGCCAGATGTAATCGATCGCAAGTACATTCCCTCTGCTGCAATGTTGACCAGCATCAACGTCAATATGGGCAGGGTGGTGGGGCCAGCTTTGGGCGGCGTGCTGCTGGTGGGATTTAGCCCAACGTTTGCATTCGCGGTGAGCGCATTGGGGTTTGCCTCGTTCGCGGCGGCGGTGATTTTTGCGGGACCAACCGCACATCGGCCGGTACGCCACAGATTTGTGCCGGCTTTGCGCACGGGATTTCGCCACGTACGCCACACGCGTAGCTATTACCGACTCATTGCCATATCGGCTGGGTGGTTCATCTCAGGCAGCGTGCTTTTTGCGCTGTTGCCAGTTATCGCCTTTCGCGAATTTGGTGTGGGGCCTGGTGAATACGGCTGGATTTTGGCAATGGTGGGCGTGGGCGCTGTTGTGGGAACTATCGCGTTTGCGCCGATTCGCGCTCGGATGTCTCCCACGAGATACACGATGGTCTTCGCCCCCGTGTTTGCTCTATCCCTTGCGGCCATCGGGCTGGCGCCCACCATCACGATTTTGTTTATTGCGCTTCCGATTGCGGGATTTACCTGGTCGGCTGTGGCGTCGGTCCTGTATTCAACTGCGCAGCAGCAGCTTCCCGCATGGGTGCGGGCCCGCGGTATCGCTTACTACCTGATGGCCTCGCAGGGCGGCATCGCGATTGGCTCGTTCATCTGGGGCTTGGTTGGTCAAGCACTGGGTGCCCCGACAGCTTTTGTGATTGCTGCCATTGCCATTGTGCCCGTGTGGATAGCGATCATGTTGATCCGGCTACCGGCTGCAGTAGAAGACTCCCATGCCGCAACCTGGTCAATGCCTGAACATTGGGACAGCGTTGAGAATCCCAATAAGCGAGCAACGGTCATCGTTGAATACCAGGTGGACGAATCAGTTCTCGAGGAATTCTTGAACGCAATGCAGATGATTCGACAGTCTCGGCGGCGCACGGGTGCGCGACTGTGGTCATTGAGCGCAGATGTTGAGCGCGAGGGAATCTATGTTGAAATCTTTGAAGTGGATTCCTGGATGGAGCACATGGAACAGCACGACATTAGGCAAATGGCTGCTGATGCGGATGCGTCCGCAGAAATACGAAGACTTGTGGGAGGGCCCGTATCTGTGCGGCATCTCATTGAAACGGACACCTGACACGCTGCTTTCGGCGCAGGGTGATTCGGAATCTTGTACCGATTAGAGTTGTCACATGGCTGCCATTGACGCTCTTATTGCCCGTGAAATTCTCGACTCCCGCGGTAACCCCACGGTTGAGGTCGAAGTATTGCTCGACGACGACTCCATCGCCCGCGCCGCGGTGCCATCTGGTGCCTCGACTGGTGCCTTCGAGGCGGCGGAGCGTCGAGATGGCGGTGATCGCTACCTCGGCAAAGGCGTTCGCGACGCGGTGACTGCAGTTGAAGAGGAAATTGCACCCGCGGTTTTAGGGATAGACGCATCAGATCAGCGACTCATTGACCAGGTCATGATCGATCTTGATGGCACCCCGAACAAGGAGCGCCTCGGTGCAAATGCGATTTTGGGCGTCTCGCTTGCCGTGGCTCGTGCCGCGTCGATCTCGGCAAATCTGCCGATGTTCCGATACGTAGGCGGACCGAACGCGCACGTTCTCCCTGTTCCCATGATGAACATCCTCAATGGCGGAGCGCACGCTGATACCGGCGTCGACATCCAAGAGTTCATGATTGCCCCGATTGGTGCCACCACTTTCTCGGAGGCCTTGCGTCAAGGTGCCGAGGTGTACCACGCACTGAAGAGTGTGCTGAAGAAGTCCGGCTACGCAACGGGACTCGGTGATGAAGGTGGGTTTGCTCCTGACCTGCCGAACAACCGAGCAGCCCTTGAACTGATCGGCACGGCAATTGAAGCCGCAGGGCTCACCGTGGGCAAAGACATCGGGCTTGCCCTCGATGTTGCTTCGACTGAGTTCTACGCCGATGGCTCCTACAACTTCGAAGGCGCTGCTCGTTCATTTGAATGGATGACCGGCTATTACGAGTCTTTGATGGCTGATTTTGCGTTGGTCTCGATTGAAGATCCCCTTGCCGAGGATGACTGGGCCGGTTGGATCCATCTCACCGATGCTCTGGGTGATCGGGTGCAACTTGTCGGCGATGACCTCTTCGTGACCAATCCGGTGCGGTTGCAGCGCGGGATCTATGAGGGCGCTGCGAATGCGCTTCTGGTCAAGGTCAACCAAATCGGCACTCTGACCGAAACCCTCGATGCAGTGGGCATGGCGACCCGCGCCGGGTACACATCGATGATGTCGCATCGGTCCGGGGAGACCGAGGACACCACGATCGCTGATCTTGCGGTGGCCGTGAACTGTGGTCAGATCAAGACCGGTGCACCGGCTCGCTCTGAGCGAGTAGCCAAGTACAACCAGCTACTCCGCATTGAAGAGGAATTGGCCGAGGCCGGTCGTTACGCGGGAAAGTCGGCTTTCCCGCGCTTCGCAGGCTGATCTTCGGTCAGACTTCCTCCCCGAAACGGGTGTGGCTCGCGTGATTTGTGGGGCACACGTGACACGATCAGCGGGTGACTTCCCCGTCGCCCACTCCTGCACGGACCGGTTCCTTTACCGGCCGTGCCGTCATCGTGGGCCTAGCCCTTGGCTTATTGGTGTTGGGTTTGGCTGTCCCGGTGCAAGCTTGGTTTGCACAGCGCGCTGAGATCGCCGCATTACAGGCTGAAGTCGATGCCACCGAAGTCCGAGTTGCCGAACTTACGGTGTTGAAAGAACGCTGGACTGATCCAGCCTTCATCGCAGCGGAGGCGCGCAGAAGATTGCACTTTGTCTTGCCCGGCGAGGTTGGTTATGTGGCACTCGACGCAGAGGGCAGACCGGCTGCAGAAACCTTGAGCGCAGCGGCGATCGAGAACTTGCCATGGTTTGAAGCCGTCTGGGGTTCGGTCACATCTGCCGACGGTGCCCCTTCCCCGTGATTGATCCGGCAGACATCGCAGCAGTTCACGCGCAGTTGGGCCGGCCGCCACGCGACATCGTGGCTATAGCAAATCGCTGTGCTTGTGGGCAACCATGCGTGGTCACCACGCCCCCTCGATTGGCAGACGGCACACCATTCCCCACGACCTATTACCTCACCTGCCCCAAACTTGCCGGTGCCATTGGAACCCTCGAGGGTGCCGGGCTGATGAAAGAGATGGAAAACAGACTCCAGGAATCGAGCGAACTGCGTGAGAAATATCTCCGGGCGCATGAGCGCTACCTTGCCGATCGAGCCGAACTCGGTGAAGTACCTGAAGTAGAAGGTATTAGTGCTGGTGGTATGCCCGACCGGGTGAAGTGCCTGCATGTTCTCGTTGGTCAGTCACTTGCGTGCGGCCCAGGAGTGAACCCACTTGGTGATGAGGTGCTCGAACTCATCGGTTCGTGGTGGACCGCGGATGCGTGTTCGGTGATTGTGCCGGATGATTCGAATCATGACTAGATTCGCGGCGATCGACTGTGGTACCAATGCAATTCGCATACTGATTGCAGATGTCATCGACGGCCAAGTCATTGATGTGGTTCGCGAAATGCGCACTGTGCGTCTGGGTGAAGGCGTTGACGCGAGTGGTGAATTTTCTACAGCGGCTTTGCAGCGTACCTTCGCGGCGTGTGAGGAGTATGCGCAACTGCTGAAAGAACACCCCGTTGAGTCGTTACGCTTCATTGCAACGTCTGCAACCCGCG
This sequence comes from Candidatus Nanopelagicales bacterium, assembly GCA_030728405.1. Lineage (GTDB taxonomy): Bacteria > Actinomycetota > Actinomycetes > S36-B12 > S36-B12 > CAIXFB01. The sequence goes on from JANQZS010000031.1 coordinate 6,069, forward strand.
ATGTGCGCAATCGTGTGGAGTTTGTTGAGGGCGTGCAGGATCGACTCGGGGTACCCGTCGAGGTCATTGCCGGCACTGAGGAAGCAGAGCTTTCATTCCTCGGGGCTGTTCGGGGCCTTGATCCAGCGCTCATCGTTGATCCGGTTCTGGTCGCAGATGTGGGTGGTGGATCCACGGAGTATGTGCTGGGCAATGCTGCGACCGGGGAAATCTCAGCTGTAACCAGTGTGAATATCGGTTGTGTGCGGATGACTGAGCGTCATCTTCACGCCGATCCGCCCGAACTTGATGAAGTAGCCGCAGCCGTTGCCGACGTTGATGCTCACCTCGCGAAAGTGTTGGAGGTGATTCCGCCCGGCTCATTCGCAACGTTCATTGGCCTTGCGGGTTCAGTCACCACCGTCGCGGCTATGGCGATGGATCTGCCCGTGTACGACGCTGAAGTGATCCACGGATCAGTCATCACCCGGGCGCAGGTGAAGTCAGTCACCACCAGATTGTTGGATATGCCGCGGGTGGAGCGAGCGGCCTTTGGCTTCATGCACCCTGGCCGGGTAGATGTGATCGCCGGGGGATCCCTGGTCCTGTGCCGAACCATGCAGGCCTATGAGCTGGATCAGGTGGTGGTGAGCGAAGCCGACCTTTTGGATGGAATCGTGTACAGGCTCAGCCTTAGAGGCTAAGCCGCTGTTATATAGCACTTTCATGTAAACGCTTGTGCATATGCATGCAACCTTGCAATCATGCGTCATGGCGATCACGATTAGAGATGTAGCTGAAGCTGCGGGTGTCTCGACAGCAACGGTATCGCGGGCGCTGCGCGGCCTACCCAATGTTGATCCGGCTACCCGGGATCGCATTGCCACGGTGGCCTCGAAACTGGACTACGTCATTTCTCCGTCAGCCTCCAGGCTGGCATCGGGGCGCACGGGCTCGATAGCTGTCATCACGCCATTCATCTCTCGCTGGTTCTTCGCCACGGTCCTGTCAGGTGTGGAGTCTGTCCTGCAAGCAGCAGGCATGGATTTGCTGCTCATGAGTGTTACGGACGCCGCGAGTGGGCATCACCGTTTGCCACCAGCACCCCGACTGCGCAGGCGGGTGGATGGGGTGTTGATCATCGCAATGCCACCTTCTGACCCACAGTTGCGCGACGTTCTGAATCTCGGAATGCCAACATCCATGATTGGGGTGAATGTGGGTGGTGTTCCATCCGTCACGATCGACGACGTTGCTGCGGCTCGAATTGCAACGCAGCACCTGATCAATTTGGGCCACACCCGAATCGGAATGATCGGTGGATCGCCCGCTGAATTGCCTTTCACCGCTGAGTTCGATCGGGAGAACGGTTTCCGTCAAGCAATGGAAGAGAGCGGCCTAGAAACTACGCCGATGCTCGAAGCATTCGGCTCTTTCACGATTCAGGGCGGGGAACAGGCTATGACTGC
>JANQZS010000032.1 GCA_030728405.1 Candidatus Nanopelagicales bacterium
GTCAGAATGATGCGCTCCTCCATGGTGGAGGCAATGTCTGAAGAATATGTGGACGCTGCGCGTTCGAAAGGGCTTGCGGAGAGCATCGTCATCAAGCGCCATGCCCGTCGAAATGCGCTGGTGCCTACCACTACGGTCATCGGCCTAAGCTTCGGTTTCCTGCTGCAAGGGTCTGTCGCGGTGGAGTTGATTTTTCGCTGGCCAGGTCTTGGTCAATGGGTCACCAGCGCAATTCTTGCGGGTGACCAGGCCACCATCATGTCCTACGTTCTGGTCACGGCAGTTATTTTCATGAGTGTCAATCTTGCTGTGGACATTGCCTACGCATATCTCGATCGTCGGGTGGTTCTTGGATGACGACTCTCAACCGTTCCCGAGAAACCAGTAAGCGGGCCGCCGTGGCACGCGAGTCGGCTCTTAGTGTCAAATGGGCGCGCCGCCGTGAAGTCGCGCAGGAGGTTTTCCGGAACCCCCTGACCGTTTTGGGTCTGATAATTATTGGGCTCTTCTTCTTGATGGCCTTGGCCGCGCCGCTTCTCACAGAAGCAAACACCCCTGACCCCTACCAAAGTCCGCGAGATTGGTCGAACATTAGCGTCCCCCCCGGAGAAGCGGGGCACGTGTTGGGCACCGACGCCACGGGTGGAGACGTCCTATATGGGATTATTTGGGGCTCGCGCCTGTCGCTCCAACTGTCGCTCACGGTGGTCGGCTTCACCCTAGTTTTCGGCACCATTGTGGGAAGCATCGCAGCAATGCGCGGCGGCAGGCTCGATAACTTGCTGATGCGAGTCGTGGACGTTTTCCTATCTATTCCGGAACTCATCTTCGCCTTGGCCATCGCGGCAGTTCTGGGGCCGTCATTCAGGAACATCATCCTTGCTCTCGCGGCAGTCTTCTGGGTGAAGTACGCCCGAATAGTCCGCGGTGAAATCATTCGAATCAAACAGGCGGAATATGTCGCTGCAGCGAAGGTTACTGGTGACTCCACCTGGAACATTTACCGCAAAGATGTTCTACCCAACGCCGTGAGCCCTCTCGTAGTGCAGGCGACCCTGGATATGGGGAACGTGGTTCTCATCGGCGCAACCCTGAGCTTCATCGGGCTCGCCCAAGCGGGCCTCACGGAGTGGGGCGCAATGGTGAGTGCTGGACAATCAGGGCTGCTAGCTGGGGAATGGTGGTTATCTACCTTCGCTGGCCTGGCGATTGTGCTCTGGGCGCTCGCGTTCAACCTTGTGGGGGATGGATTACGCGACGTGCTGGACCCAAAGACGGAAGGTCGCTAGGAATGGCACGTTCAGATGACTGGTTGCTGAGGGTCGATGATCTCAGCGTGCACTTTGAGTCCTCGAAGGGCGTTGCTCATGCTGTCGACCACGTCTCTTTTGATATCTACCCCCACGAGACTCTTGCTTTGGTGGGAGAAACGGGCTGCGGGAAGAGCGTCACCGCTCGCTCAATATTGCGCCTCGTTCCAGAACCGCCCGGCTCTTACGCGTCGGGGTCAATTTCGTTGCGAAACGGCGACGGCTCCGTAACAGAAATCCTCACGGCGACTGAACGCACAGTGCGCAGTATTCGAGGTGACCGTATCTCAATGATTTTCCAAGATCCGGGGAAAGCTCTCAACCCTGGCCTCACGATTGGTCGCCAATTGGCAGAAGTATTCGGCGAGCACCGGATGTCGATGATTCTCGGGAATGCAGGCTTTGATCCGGAGAAACCCAGTCGAACAGCTACCAAAATAGTGCAGCAACGGGCAGGCCTTTTGGAGCGCGGTGTCTACCGTCTCACACATCTGCGTGCCCCCAAAGCCCTTCAAAAGTCAATCGACGATTCCGTGATGCAAGCTCTCGCCGACACCGGAATCCCTAATCCCCGGAAAATTTTGGGCAGCTACCCTCATGAGCTCTCCGGAGGAATGAAACAAAGGGTGATGATCGCCCAGGCTCTCGCGTGCGATCCCGACCTTTTGATTGCGGATGAACCCACCACTGCGTTGGACGTTACTATTCAGGCCCGAATTCTGGACTTGATTCACGAGATGCAACAGCGACGTGGAATGGCTATTTTGTACATCACCCATGACCTATCTCTGGTGAGACAGTTTGCAGACCGAGTTGCCGTCATGTACGCGGGACGCCTTGCAGAAATCGGGCCATCCGCTGGGGTACTTGCTTCGCCTCAACACCCCTACACGCAAGGGTTGCTAGCGGCAATTCCTCGTCCAGCTACTCCGAGGGGTCAACTGGCCGCAATCCCTGGCACCGTTCCTCAACTCATCGACCCTCCCCCTCAATGCCATTTCGCGAGTCGATGCTCTTTTGCCGCGTCCGCCTGCCACCAAGTGACCCCCCAACTTCTCACCATCGCAGACAAACATGACGTGTCCTGTCACCGATTCGACACCGCTTCTCGGATAGACGTGAGCCCTCAGGACATGCCTTCGGCGGCAACCTTAGGTGGGGTGGCCTCCTCATGACCTTGTTGAGCGGATCTCTGGCCGCAGATTTCGGTGGCACGACAGATGCCGTGGTGGCGTTACACGGGGTGAAGGTTCACTATCCGGTGAAAGAGGGGGTCCTCCAGCGCGTAACTGGCCAGGTTCGTGCAGTGGATGGGGTTGATCTCAGTGGTCCCCGCGGACAAACCCTTGGGCTCGTGGGCGAATCAGGGTGTGGAAAAACCACGCTAGGGCGGGTGATTGCGGGTCTTGTGGCTCCGACGGGTGGCGATATATGGGTGGACGTCGATGCCACGCAACACTCCGAAATTGAACGGTTGCGGGGTGTCGCGACTGAGGACAGGTCTCCCGAGGACCAGGCCTCCTGGAAGAGCTTGGAGTCCAATCACCGTCTTGGTTCAATGTCTCGTGATAAGCAGAGCAGATATCGCCGAAATTGCCAGGTGGTGTTCCAGGACGCATTTTCGTCTCTCAACCCGCGTCAGCTTGTTCGCGACATCGTGGGGCGTCCCTTGCGAGTGCACAAAGAGGCCTCGGGTGAAGATCTCGATCGCCGCGTGATTGAGCTTCTCGAAAGAGTTGGACTCGATTCACAGCACCTGCTTCGCTTCCCCCACCAGTTCTCAGGCGGGCAGAGGCAGAGAATCTCGATCGCCCGAGCATTGGCTTTGAATCCTGAGTTCGTCATTCTCGATGAGCCCACGAGTGCCCTCGATGTGTCAGTTCAAGCTCAGATTCTGAACTTGCTCGTCGATTTGCAGAAAGACCTAGGGCTGACCTATTTGTTCATCACCCACGACCTCGGAGTAGTGCAGCACATGTCTGATCGCATCGCCGTGATGTACCTTGGACAAATCGCAGAATATGGGCCTACTGCTGACGTCTTTAACAGCCCCTTGCATCCCTACTCGAGAATTCTGCGTGACTCGAACCCAACCCTGGAAGATTCTCTGGATACTGTCAAATGGGATCTCTCGGGCACGGTACCAAACCCCGTAAACCCACCCCAGGGTTGCCGTCTCCACCCTCGCTGTCCTGTTGCGCGAGCAGAATGTGGTTGGTCGATTGACGACGTGTTGACGGATGCAGAGAGAAACACTCCCGTTGTTTTTGAGACGATTTCGCGAGTTGAAAGAAAGAGCGACTTCCGCGCCACAGTGAGCTTTAGTGAGCCGGAGCAGGCAAAGAAATTTGCCAAAAGGATTGGCAGTCTGGCGGCCCACGAGGCCCTTGAACAGCCGATTCGCCTCGATGACAAGCTGGTCGAGGTGAGTTTCAATGAAGTATCCGAGGCACAGTTACAGCAACTGAAGGACGGGCGATGGTCATCGTGCACGAGGACTCAAAACCTTGGTGCACTCCCTGAGCTCTAAACCCATAAGAATAAAGGAAGGTAAAGAAAGTGGACACAAGTCTAAGTACACGAAGCACAGGCGCTTCGCGGCGACCACTTCGAATTACGGTCACTGCAAGCATCGCCGCCATGGCGCTCGCGATTGGTGGTTGCACTGGTGCTGCTGGGGGTGGTGATGGTGAAATTCGGAATGCGGGTCTCATTGTCCACCACCAAAATGCAGAACCGACCAGCCTTGACCCCGCCCGCACGGAGCAGGGAGAAAAGGGTGAGGCATTTATTGACAACGTCTACGAGCGCCTCCTCGATGTGGGCACTGATGGCCCTGATCTGATTCCCTCGCTCGCGACTGAGGTCCCCACCACAGAAAATGGTTTGGTCAGCGAGGACCGCCTGGTCTACACCTTCCCTCTTCGGGAGGGAGTGGTTTTCCATGACGGAACAGATTTCAGCGCTGACGACGTCGTGTTCTCGTGGGAGCGCGTGATGACAATGAACCTGCCAGAGGGTCAAGCAGCCGCTCTGGTCGACTCAGTGGAATCAGTGGTTGCGGTCGATGACTTCACCGTTGAGGTGACTCTGACTGAGCCAGACGCTTCGTTCCTCTACTCCGTCGTGCTGAACACAGCAGCCTCGGTTGTCAGCCCCGAGGCTGTGGAGGAAAACGGGGGGGTCGTTGCCGACACGCCGAATGAGTGGATGGACACCAACATGGTGGGAACAGGCCCCTACACCTTTGGGGAATGGCGCCGTGGCGAGTCGCTCTCGATGGATATTTTCGAGGGCTACTGGGGCGAACCAGCGAAAGCTAATGTTCGATGGGACATCACCCCCGAGGAAAGCTCCCGCGTTCTTGCGCTCATCGCCGGTGATGCCGACATCATCGACCTCTCTCCCTCTAACGTCACCGACGTTGAGGAAGCTGAGGGAGTTTCGATCATCACGGGTGGACTCTTGCTGGAGCCGATTCACTTGGGCTTCAACATGCGTTCCGACAATCTGCCATCGGGAGACACAATTCCGGCAGATTTCTTTGCTGACAAGCGTATTCGCCAGGCGTTTAACTATGCCTTCGATTACGACACCTACATCAACTCGTTCCTCGATGGTTATGGTGCGCGATACACCGCGTATGTACCCCAGGGCGTCTTCGGCTACGACGAAAGCGCTCCGGTATACGAGTACGACCTTGAAAAGGCTGCCGAGTTGATGGAGCAAACTCCTTACTGGGAGCAAGGCTTCACGGTTTCCGTGCTCGTCCAAGCCGGTGAGCCTGAATTTGAGGGTGTTGCCTTATTGATGAAGGATGGCATCGAGAAGTTGAACCCCAACTTCCGGGTCAACGTAGTGAACCAGGCGGAAACTCAGTTCGATGAGGCACTCGGAGCTGACCCAGTTCCCTACGCCCTCTGGGTCAAGAACGCTGACCCGGGTGCAGACCCTCACCAGTTCTTTGACCCGCACCAGCACCCAGATGGTGACTGGGGTTCAAAGCACGGCATGCGTGATGCTTATGAGGACCCCGATCGCATTGCCGACCTGATTGATGCGGGTAAGGCAACGGTGAATCCTGATGAGCGTTTCGAGATCTACGCGGAGCTGCAGCGTTTGCTCTACGAGGACCCCATGTGGGTCTACGCGGCACAGGAGGGCTTAGCCTTCCCGTATCGCACGTGGCTCGAGGGCTTTGTCGTGAACCCGCTGTGGCGCGGTCCTCACTATGAGTACTACTCCAAGTAGCTAGCTCTCACATCGATGGGGCCAGGGGCAACTCCCCTGGCCCCATCTTTTTGCGCTTGTCCGCACGGCTGGGGCCTCGACAGCGAGGGGACTTCATTCTCGGGGAGAAAAGGGGAATCGAGAGTCGGGATTGGTTAGTCTTATTCCATGACCAAAGCGGTAACGATTGCAGATGTCGCAAAACTTGCCGGGGTTCATGCCGCGACCGTGTCACGCGCACTCAATCCGGCCCCTCAGGCCCAAGTTAGCCCGGAAACTGTGCGCCGCGTTCAGAAGGCAGCAAAGGCGCTGGGTTATGTTCCCAATGCGATGGCGCGGAGCTTGCGCACAAGTTTGTCGATGACCGTCGGCGTCACAATTCCGGACCTTACTAATCCGATATTTCCTCCGATGATTCGCGGTATCGAAAACTTCCTGGCACCGCGCGGATACACGACGTTGCTGGCTGACACGGATGGTCGCCCCGCACTGGAAAAGGCCGCTATGACGTCTTTGCTTGAGCGCCGCGTGGACGGTCTGATTATTGCCACGGGATTGCACGATCACGCCCTCTTGCCGAAGCTTTTCGATCAGGGTGTGCGCGCGGTTCTGGCCAACCGCGGAGCCGGCAAGGTTCCCTATCCTCTCGTGACAGGCGACGATCGAAGCGGAATCCTCATGATCGTTGAACTTCTGTACAAACTTGGGCACCGCAGCGTGGTTCACGTAGCGGGGCCGGACAACTTTTCTACATCGCGAACCAGGCGTGAAGCAATGGTTCAGGCCTGCGCGGAAGCTGGTATTTCGTGCAAAGTTGTTTCTGCCAGCGCATTGACGGCCGAAGATGGGGAAAAGGTGATGGACGATTTACTGTCGCAGCGCCAAAACTTCACCGCCGTCCAGGCCAGCAACGATCTCCTCGCGCTGGGAGTTTTGCGGTCGTTGAGACGCCATAGGTTGCGGTGCCCCGAGGATATGTCCGTCGTGGGGTTCAATGACATGCCTTTTGCTCAGGATTTCAGCCCGGGTCTGACGACGATTCGTGTGCCTCTTGAGGATATTGGCACAGAGTCTGCTCGGCTTCTGTTTGAAAGTATTCAGAGCGGAAAAAATGACTCCGTGCTTGTTCGCCTACCGGTCTCGCTGGTTGTGCGGGGTTCTACCTGCCCTGCCCCTAAAAACAAGGGCGCTCAGGCCACCTAACCCGCGTGCCTGCCTAGATTGACAAGCCAACCAGTCCGCTACTATTGTTGGAGCGCAATCGATTGCATTCACTGGGGTGCACCTGAACCTGTAGTCGGGAAAAACCTGTCACACAAACCAATCTTGGGGAGGCAAATCACATGGGTCAGCAAAGTATGTCAATCGGGTGGATTGGTGCCGGGCGCATGGGCTTCCAGCTCGCCACCCGCCTGCTCACAGCAGGCTATGACGTTGCTGTCTACAACCGCACCAAGGCGAAAGCAGAGCCGTTAAGTGCTCTTGGTGCAACAATCGTTGATTCACCTGCAGACCTCGCCGGTCGCGACCTGGTCTTCAGCATGGTTTCGGCCAACAAAGATCTTGAAGAAGTGATGCTCGGCAGCGGAGGCCTTCTCGCCGCAGACAATGCCCCGCGTTACATCGCCGACTCTTCAACAGTGTCCATGGAGGCCTCGGAGAAGATTCGTGCGGCAGCGACCGCAAAGGGTTCCGAGTTTCTTGCCACCCCAGTGAGCGGGAACCCTGCGGTGATCGAAGCTGGAAAACTGACTGTGGCTGTCTCTGGCCCCCGATCTGCTTTTGACGCCGTTGAGCCGGTCCTCGCCCATTTCGGCCGAGGGGTTACCTATGTAGGGGAAGGTGAGGCTGCCCGTCTGGTCAAGATTGCCCACAACGTCATGCTGGGGGTTGTGACCCAGTCACTCGCCG
>JANQZS010000033.1:0-2859 GCA_030728405.1 Candidatus Nanopelagicales bacterium
AGGAACGTAGCGCTGACCCAGTTCATGTGACGCTTAAGCAGCAGGTACCCACTCCCGGTGATCAGCAACAGGAGCAGGGCCTTGTAAACCGCGAAGCCGATCCAGGGGCCAAGGAGCAAGGTCAGACCGCGCACCGGGGCGATGTAACCCAGGCGGGTCCAGAAGTAGGAGTCATCTGGCGCGCGATCGGTGACCTCGTCACCAAACAGGGCAAGGGAGGCATAGAAGCTCGAATCAGGGGTGTCGAGGCCTGACCAGCGCTGGGCGATCAGAAACACGATCGCGGTGAGGCCTGCGATGGTGAGCAGGTTGCGCTTGGTCCAGGGATTCTCGGCGGGGCGCTCAGCTGGCGGCCCTGAGCTGGTGCTCGGGGGCGTCGCAGTGGGGGCCATGGGGAAACCGTATCGGGCGCGGGCAAGATGTCTTGTCACGTAATACGAAACGTATTACACTTTGTTGATGGAGGGACCGGATAGCTCGCTCTCATTTTTGGGAGTGCACTTTCGCGATCTGGTGATCTCCACGGTTGACTGGACGGGAGCGATAGTTCGTGACCACAACCCTGCAGAACGAGCAAAAAGAGGCGGTGGAGATGGTGTGCCCATTGAGCACGCTTCAGAGGCCGCTCTTGATGTGGATGCGATCGTTTTTCCTTCGGGATCGCGCTCGGGCCGCACCATTGCGGTTATTGGTTATTCGGTGAGTGCGAAAAGAATCTTGCATGTGATCTTGAGTCCAGTAGGCGATAGGCCAACTATGGATTGGAATGGCGAGACGGCATGGCGGGCTAGCCCGAAGTTCGTGCGGCTATACGAGGAGATGCGTGATGGGCAGTAAAGAGGTGAATGCGTCGCAGTATTCAGGTGATGGCGAGATTGAATACGCCCAGAAAGTCGCTCGTGGGGATCTTCCCGTTCCGCGCGCTTTCCGACCTGCACGCGGTAAGAATGCGGCTGCTCAGGTCTATAGCGTGCGGATTCCAGTTGATCGCATTGCTCAGTTGCGAACTGTCGCAGAGGCCATTGAGGTTGCACCCTCCGCTCTTCTGCGCGAATGGGTGCTGGAGCGGCTCGATCAAGAGACTTCTGCGGTTGAGTCGATGTTCAGTGGTGCCTTGACGGCATCGAACTTCGCAACCACGAGCGCTGTGCGTATGAAGTCAGACCCGCAGTTTCTGGTGAACACTGGTGGGGTGTCGTCTTCGGTAGTTTTCCTCGCAGACGGCAACGTCGAACCGGCTGGTCCGGCAAATACGACACAAGATGATGAGAGGGTTGCCTGATGCATATCGGTTATCGCGCCGCTCTTTTCATTGCTGACCGGGCAACGGTGGATCGTCACACGGGCGGCCTGAACCTGCTCAACGCCGGCTGGAGTGTTACAGCCTTAGCACCCGGACAAGGCATTGTGTTTTCCCTCGGTGCGATAGTCGATGTGCCATGGGATCGATGCAACATTTCAATCCCGATTACCTTGACGTTAATGACCGATGATCGATCCGCAGTACTTGATTCGCAAGGCCGACCCATCACGATTAGTCAGGCAATCAAAGTGAATGCGCGCCCAGGAGCTCCGAATGGCGCAGGCGGCGTGGGAACGATGCTCGTTGAATTCCCAGCACCTGGTTTGGTGCTAGAACCACGGAATCACTACCACTGGGTCGCCTCCATTGATGGTCAGACGAATGATCAGTGGCAGGTGACCTTTTGGGTGGACAGCCCTCATGAGTAATCAGCCAGAACGCAACGGGCGCACGAGTGTTTTAGTCCTCGGCACCGCCCAATGGGGAAATGCCTACGGCATCACCAACGCTGTGGGGCGCCTTTCGGATGCCGAGATCGCCGGGATTGTCTCGGTGGCTCAGTCGTGGGGGATCTCTGCCGTAGACACCGCTGCAGGTTATGGCGATGCTCTCGCACGCTTGCAGCCGTGGGCTGATGCCTTTGCCATCACCACGAAGGTCGCTGGGGCTGATCCTGCTGCGATGGCTGAAGCGATGCAGTCAGGGCTTGCATCTCTTGGCCGCTCTTCCGTTGAGACGTTGCTCGTGCACGACTGGGATGCGCTCTCTGATGCGGTGCGTCCAGACGTTGTGAACGAGTTGGGTGCATTGCTTGAATCGGGAGTAGTTCAGGCCGTCGGCGTATCGGTTTATTCCGAAGATGAAGTAGCAGCTGCGCGCTCCGCGTTCCTGATGGGCGGTGTGCCACTCGGTGCGGTGCAGGTGCCCGCCAATGCGATCGACCGAAGGCTCGATAACTCACAGGTACTTGGCGATCTCGCTTTAGCGGGGGTGCGCGTGCAGGTGCGCAGCGCGTTCTTGCAGGGGTTGCTACTCGGTGGTTCGGGTGCTGGTTCTGGTTCTGTTGCAGGTGGTCTTGGCGCGCATCCGGATGTGTTGGCATTTCAGGCCGCAGCGATGGGCGCTGGCCTTTCACCACTGGCCTATGCCCTCCGGCATGTGCACGCACTGCCCTGGGCAACAGAGATCGTGGTGGGAGTGACCTCGGGCGCTGAACTCGACGCGATAGCGACCGCCTGGCAAACCACGGCAGAGTTAGCCCCAGAATCTTTAGCCTCACGTGATCTAGAACTGCTCGATCCGCGGCGCTGGGCATAACCTGTGCTGGTGCGCCGACACTCACGAGAACTGATCGCGAACCTGCTCGCGATCGCACTGATCCCCTTCATTGCTCGCGCTTTGTGGCCGCGGTTCTCTGAGGCGTTCACCACGTTTGGCTTTGGCGACGTGGTGGGAAAGCTCGCCGGGCTGGGCGGCTGGACAGATGCAGGTTGGGAAGTTGCCTCGGCGGTTGGACTGATCCGCCCGGACTTCAAGGCCTATGACTCACTCGAGGT
>JANQZS010000033.1:2959-30220 GCA_030728405.1 Candidatus Nanopelagicales bacterium
CCTCGGCGGTTGGACTGATCCGCCCGGACTTCAAGGCCTATGACTCACTCGAGGTCCTGCACCCACTCATCGGGATGGAACTGGAGTTTGTGGATCTCTCGGTGCACTCGCATCCACCGATGAGCATTCCACTCGGCATTCCACTTGGCTTTATTGACTACGGCTGGTGGCTCTCCTTCTGGGTGGTTGCCTCGTTCTGCGCGATCGCGTTAACGATGCGCTTGCTGCGCGTCGCACCACACATCGCTTACCCACTCGCACTCGTGATTGGTCTGTCGGTGCCGGGCAAGTGGGCACTCGTCAGTACCTACCCGCTTTCAGCGTTGCTGGTGGCACTTGCGTGGCGCATGCGAGCGCGGCCAGTTGCAGGCGGTTTGTCATACGGCTTGCTCGGTGCCACCCGCGGTATTGGTCTGATACTTCTGCTTTATCCCTTGGTGCACCGGCAGTGGAAAACGATCATGGTGGCTGTTGGCACAGTGCTCGCGCTGCTGTTGATCGCGCTTGCGTTTGAACCGACCATCATCGCTGATTTCCTGACCACCTCGCGCGACTCGATCACGACCAATATGCAACGCGATGACCTGCTCACCATCGGATCGTTCTTCCGCAGGTGGGGGTTGCCCGAATACCTTGCGTGGATCATCGCGCTGGTGGTCGCATTGATCGCATACCTGCGTAAACAGGAACTGTTCTGGATCTTGAACTGGTTGATCCTCGCGGTGAGCCCCATCGCGTGGTTCCACACCATCATCTTGGGCATCCCGCTGATGGTGGTGCTCTGGAAGTCCGGGCGCCTTGGTCAAGTGCTCGTGCTGATCACGGCTGCTGCGGCGATCTCACAGCCCGTGAACCCGTTCACCACGCTGGTGTTCTCCACCGGCTGGACTGTGTTCATCATCGCCTCAGGCATTGGAATCATCGCCTGCAAGATTCCTCGTGTGGCGCTGTCTGATTCGCGCAGTAGCGATCAGAATGTGAGCGCAGCAAGCGGCACGACGTGAACGCCTGAAGGAAGCGTGTAGGCGTATTCGGCACCGGTGATCACCGCGAGAAATGCAGGAGGACCTACCCGATCGGTGTCGACTCGGGAATCTTTCAGGGTGAGCAGGCTCGTCTCAGCCTCTTCTACGCGGCTCGCACCGAGTTTGACTTCCATGGCGGCCCAAGATCCGTCATTAAACTCGGCGATGAGATCGACTTCAAGGCCGGAGTTATCGCGGTAGTGGAAGGTGCGGCCGAACCGAGCATCGACGAAGCTACGGATATCCCGAGTCGCCATTGATTCGAATATCTGACCGAAGAATTCGGGGTCATTGGCGAGCCTGTCTGCGTTGATTCCGAGTGCTGCGCAGGCCAGTGCGGGGTCAGCTAAATGAATTTTCGGACTTGTGCGCAATCGTGATTTAGACCGTAGTGCGACGCTCCACGCGGGAAGTTCATCCAGTGCGAAAACTGTGGAGAGAGCGTCAAGGTAAGTGCGCGCTGTCTTGGGATCAAATGGACCACCATCCGCTGACACGTCGGCACTGAGCCGCTCGACGGTGACTTCACTTGAGATATTTCTAGCCACGGATTCGAGTAGGCGACGTAGACGTTGTGGGTTATGACGAACCCCTGTTGCGAGGGGAATAGCGGAATTGCACAGATCATCCAGATAGGAGCGGTTAAACGCCACCGCCTGCCGTTGGCTTGAATCGAGAAGTGCTGGCCATCCTCCGATAACGGCGAGTTCGGCGAGGGCTGCGTAGGAGATATCACTTCGACCAGTGATGGCCCCAGCCGCGGACAGTTCAGCGAAAGACACCTCGGCCGTTGAGTGCCCCGACTCGGCCAAGGACATCGGCCGCATGCGAAGCCGCCCGATGCGACCGGCACCCGAATGGCGTGATGCATCTTCTTCAGGGCTCGCGGATCCAGACAAGATGAACTGACCATGCTGGTTCCGGTCATCGATCTCGTGCCGGATTACATTCCACAGGCTGGGGGCGAGTTGCCATTCATCCACAAGACGCGGGGTTGGTCCGGTAAGCAGGCCCGCAGGGTCAAGTTCGGCCAAGCTGAGAACCGTGGGTCCTGAGTCCAAGCGCACCTGACTGGCAGCGTGTCGGAGCGCCATCGTTGTTTTTCCGCAACCCCGGGGACCCTGAATGAGGACACCACCCATTGCGGAAATGAGTTCGGTGAGGGCTGATTCGGCGGCTCGCGGGCGGTATTCCACATAAAAACCATACCAGACTTTGCAACAATTTTATACCCGATATTGCAACGATTTTATACCCGATATTGCAAGTCAGGCGGGCCGGAACGAGTCGTGCACCACAGGCTGACTGTGTTTGATCATGATGTGGTGCGTAGCGGTGTATTCCAACAGTGATTCATGGCTCATGTCTTTACCGAACCCGCTGCCTTTGACCCCGCCGTGCGGTGCCTCGGATGCGATGGGCAGGTGATCGTTAATCCATGTGACGCCTGCCTCGATGCGCTGGCTGACCCGCAGGGCGCGGGCAACGTCGTTGGTCCATACCGAACTTGCCAGGCCATATCTCGAATCATTGGCGAGGGCGATGCCATGCTCCTCATCGGTAAAGGGCACCACAACGAGAACCGGGCCAAAGATTTCTCCTTGCACCACTTCACTGTCTTGCGTTGCACCGGCGATGAGTGTGGGCGGGTAGTAGAAGCCGGGGGAGTCGATAGGCGCACCACCGGTGACGATGTTTGCTCCTGCCGTGCGGGCGCGTTGCACGAACCCGTCGACCTTGTCACGATGCGCCCGGGAGATCAGCGGTCCGATGTCGGTGGTGTCATCCCACGGGTCACCCACGCGCACCTGTTGCATCGTCGCAGCGATCTGATCAACGGCATCGGTGTAGCGCTCTTGTTGCACATAGATGCGAGTGGCTGCGGTGCAGTCCTGCCCGGAGTTGTAGGTGGCACCGAGGGTCAGGGCGCGCGCCATCTGTTCAAGGTCAGCGTCGGCAAAAACCACGGCGGGTGCTTTGCCACCGAGTTCAAGGTGAAGACGCTTCACAAAGGGGGCCGCCGCAGCCATCACTGCTTCGCCAGCTTGTGTTGATCCGGTCAGCGAGATCATCCGGGTGCGCGGATCGGTCACGAGGGCAGCACCCACCTCGTTGCCACCGCTGAGCACGTTGAGCAATCCGTCAGGCAAACCCACACCCTGCGCGAGTTCAGCCAAGCGAATCGAACTGCGCGGCGTTCCGGGGGCAGGCTTGAGGACCACTGCGTTGCCGGTGGCAAGGGCAGGACCGATTTTCCAGATGGCCATGATGAACGGGAAGTTCCACGGCGCAATGGAGCCGATAACGCCGATCGGTTGACGCATCAACAGGCTAGTGAAACCGGTGGAAAGTTCGGCAGCGGCTGAACCCTCCAGAGATCTGGCGGCGCCGGCAAAGAATCGCAGGTTGTCTGCAGCGAAAGGCAATTCACCGTCTTCAAATACGGCGCGTGGCTTACCCGTCTCATCGACCTCGAGTTTGGTCAGGTTTTGTGCATCAGCCTCGATCGCATCGGCTAAAGCGAGCAGAACCTTGGCCCGCTCGCCGGGAGTCCTTGTGGCCCAGTCATGTTGCGCGATCTCGGCAGCAGCAGTTGCTTCAGCTACGTCGCTCAGGTTTGCAGATGTGACCGAATCGAAAACCTCACCGGTGGCTGGGTTAGTGAGCTCAATAGCCGGACCGTTGCCATCTCGGGATTGACCGTTGATAAAGACGCCATGGGACGCGCTGCTTGTCACTGTTGGAGTTCCTAACTGTTAAAGCCGAGACCAAACCGGTCAAGGGTGGAAAGCCAAAGACCGCGTTTGCCGGTGCGGTCCTCACGAGCGAGTTGATTGCGGGTGAACTGCACGAGCGGGTAGCGCAGCGGCTCAGGGGGGAATGGGAACGGCTTGCGCTTGACGATGGTGAGGTTGGTGATTTCCGTTGACCGCTTGGCGAGCAAATCCAGCATGGCAAGAGCACCAAAACGTGAAGACGCTGTGCCAAGACCGGTATATCCAACGGCGTAGGCGACCTGGCCCTTCATCGCGGTGCCGATTGCGGGAGTGAAGCGACTCGTGGAATCGATGATGCCCGCCCACTTATGGGTAAACCGCACACCTTCTAACTGCGGGAAGGTCGAGAAGAACTGCGTGGCGAGCAGGCGATGACTGGAATCGCGACGCTCGAGTTCTTTCTCGGTGCGGTTACCGCGGTAGTAGATCGCGTCGTAGCCGCCCCACAGGATTCGATCATCGGGGGTGCGCCGGTAGTAGTGAAACTGGTTACCCACATCAGTCAGGCCCTGATTTTCCACCCAGCCGACATCGCTCAACTGGCCACTTGTGAGTGGTTCTGTCACCAGCACGTGATCGAAGATCGGCAGCATTCGGTACTTCAAGCGCTTGAGAAGCGGGGTGAAACCGTTCGTGGCGATCACTGCGTGTTGAGCGTGTACTGATGCAACAGGTGTTGAAACAGCGATCCCACCGCCACTGCGCTGGGTGATATTGGTTGCGGGGGTGTTCTCAAAGATCCGAACACCACGGCCCTCTGCTGCGCGCTTGAGACCCCAACTCAATTTGGCGGGGTCCATCAGGCCGCTGCCAGTGCGCACGCGCAAGCCAGCAAGGTAGGTGGGTGAATGCACATCGGCTTGCATCTGCTCTTGGTTCAGCAGTTCGGAGTCATCGCCCCACTTCTGGTGCAGGGCGTGCATGCCGGCGAGTGATCGGGCCGAATGCTCGTTGAGTGCGATCGCCGTTTTGCCGACGATGCTCAGGTTCGCATCGATTCCTTCGGCGGTGGTGAAATCAACGATTGCTTGCAGGTTCTCCCGACCGATGCGGACCAGTGCGTTCATGTCACTCGGCCAGATCGCCTCACCGTGCGCGAGGCCATGGGTGAGCGAACCCGAAATGAAACCGCCGTTTCTTCCTGATCCACCAAAGGCGATCGTCTCGCCCTCGAGCAGCACAACATCTCGCCCGGGGTTTTGTTCCTTCGCCAAGATCGCCGTCCACAGCCCAGTGAACCCTCCACCGATGATGACCAGATCGCACTCCGTGTTGGCAACGAGCGGCGGGCAGATTGCGGGAGCACCTGGCTGATCCGTCCAGAACGGTGCGTGGACTGTGTCGGCCAAGGCATCTTTGATCAATGTGCTCACGGCTGATCCTCGAGCAAAATCGCATCATCGGCATTCCAGGAGATACCCACGCGTTCTCCCACCGCAAACTTCGGTGCACCGGGATGGCTCGCCACGATGAGTGTTTCCATCTCGGCGACACGCACCGACGTGGTGGATGAGCCACCAAAGAAATGCGTCTCGACGACCTCACCGTGGAGTTGGGCCCCTGCCATTTCAGCACTGATGTGCACCGCCTCTGGGCGTAACAACAGCACGGCATTCGCAACTATGCCGTGCAGGAGTGAACCGGTCCCGATGAAGTCAGCAACGAACACATTGGCCGGTTGGGAGTACAAGGTGACCGGATCTGCGATCTGCTGAACGCGACCCTCGTGCATCACCGCGATTCGATCGGCCATGCTCATCGCTTCTTCTTGATCGTGGGTAACCACCACAAAGGTAATGCCGACCTCGTGCTGTAGGCGCTTGAGTTCTATTTGCATTTCAGCGCGTACTTTGCGATCCAAAGCGGAGAGCGGCTCGTCAAGTAGTAGCAATCGTGGCCGCTTGACGATCGCTCTGGCTAGGGCAACTCGTTGGCGCTGACCACCGGAGAGCTGTGCCGGGCGGACATCAGCTTTGTCGGTAAGTCCTGTGGTGATGAGGACTTCATTGACGCGCTCGGCGATTTCGTCTTTGCCCAGCCCCTCACGTTCGAGACCGTAGGCAATGTTCTTGCGCACGTTCATATGCGGGAAAAGAGCGTAGGACTGGAACATCAAGTTCACCGGGCGCTTGTTCGGCGGCAGGCTGAGCAGATCGATCTGCCCACCCTCTCCTGGGCCTGATCCTGTCCCTGACCCTGCACCAAGGATGGTGATCGCCCCGGCATCGGGATCTTCGAAACCAGCGATGGAACGCAACAGTGTCGTTTTCCCGCAGCCCGATGGGCCTAGGAGGGCGAAGAACTCGTTTTGCTGGATCTCAATGTTTACGTCGTCGAGAGCAACGACGTCGCCATAAGCCTTACTGACGGATGAGACGCGAAGAAGAGGGGCGTTCGTACTGTCTAGTGTCATACGGCATCCGTGAGTCGGGTGATCCGTTGAGCGGAGATCACGATGGTGAAACTGACCAGCAGAAGCAGGGCAGCAAGGGCATTGATCTCAGGAGTAACGCCGAAACGCACCATCGAGTAGATCACGATCGGCAAGGTTGGAGTTGTGGGGCCATTGGTGAAGTAGGCGATGACGAACTCATCAAGGCTCAAGGTGAAGACGAGCAAGGCGCCCGCGATGATGGCCGGAGCAAGGCTGGGCAACGTGATTTTGCGGAATGTGGTCACAACTCCAGCGCCTAGATCGCGGCTTGCCTCTTCCAGACTCGAGTCGGTTTGGCCGATCCGCGCAATCACGACAGCGGCCACGAACGCCATGCCGAACACCACGTGCGCTAGTAGCACCGAGAACAAACTCAACGTGACGCCCACCAGGGCAAAAAACGCGAGCAAGCCGATCGCGAGCACAAGATCAGGAATGATCGCAGGAGCAAGGCTGTAGGCCTCAACAATCGCTGACCTGAAGTAGCGCGAAACCCCGATGGCAAGCAGCGTGCCAAGAATCGTTGCAAGAATCGTTGCGCCAACAGCAACAATCATCGTATTGATGAATCCCTGACGGATCAGCTCATTATTGAACAAAGCGGTGTACCACTGGGTACTAAAACCGGTCCATACGAATGGGCTTTTGCTTGCATTGAAACTCATCACCACGAGAACCGCGATTGGAATGTAGAGAAACGCGTAGGTGAAAATGAACGGCACGCGCAGCCAGCCGAGATTACGCATGGGTCACCTGCTTGGCTGCATATCGCTTGCCGGTCCCGTTGATGCGCCTAGAAATTGCAGCTTGAATTGCAAACAAAATGACGAGAAGTGAAATAACGAACAGCGCGAGCACTGCACCGAATGGCCAGTCACGAGCCTCAAGGAACTGATCACGAATCAGGTTGCCCACCATCACCGTTTTGCCACCGCCCAAGAGTTCTGGAACAACGAAGTTCCCAAGGCTAGGCACGAAGACAAAAATCGCACCGATCATCACCCCAGGCAGCGTGAGCGGCAGAGTCACATCGAAGAACGCACGCACTCGGCTAGCGCCTAGATTGCTCGCCGCTTCAATGAGCTGACGGTCAAGGCGTTCGATTGAGGCATACACGGGCAAAATCACCAGCGGGAGGTATGCGTAGACAAGCCCGACGATCACTGCGCCAGGCGTGTAGAGCAAACCGATGGGCGCGGAGATGATCCCTGCATCAACGAGTGAGGAGTTGATCGGGCCTTCAGAATTGAGCAGCACGATCCAGGCGTAGGTGCGGATCAAGAAGTTTGTCCAGAAGGGGAGCACCACAAGAACCAGTGCGACCGTGCGCCAGCGCTTGGGCAATCGGGTGATTGCGTAGGCCGTTGGATAACCAATGACGAGGGCTAGAACAGTTGTAGTGCCGGCGATCACGAGTGAATTGCTCAATACGTTCAGGTACACCGGCTCAAAAGCGCGCACATAGTTTTCGAGAGTGAACTCCCACACGATCCCACCAAAGCGACCGCGTTGGAAAAACGAGTAGACCAAAACCAGCAGGACAGGGATAGTCATGAAAAGAGTGATGTAGAGCAAACCCGGTCCGGCAAAGATGGCACGACCAGTCAGGGCGCGGCGCCGAGCGGCACCGCGCCCTGACTGAGTTGTCGAGGCTGACATAACTGCTTTCGTTAGCTGGACGTAACCTCGGTGGCGATCTTGGTGTAGAGCGGGCCGGCTTCGCCGAGATCCACGAGACCTTCGCCCTCAAGCAGCTGTGCCGGAGTTACGCCCATGGGTGGGAATGACTCGGCGAGTGCCGCACCAACTTGATCCATCGCTGCCTTGTTCGGCACGTTGTACAGAATGTTCTCCGCAACCCATGCGTGGTTAGCCGGGTCGAGGATGTAGTTGATGTAGGCGTGAGCTGCTTCTTTGTTCTTCGACGTCTTGAGAATCACCATGGTGTCCGCCCACAGATCGCTGCCCTCGGAGGGAACAACGAACTTGATGTCGGGGTTCTCGGCGGTGCCGTAGTTGCACCAGCCATCCCATGCCACAACAGCGTTTGCCTCACCGGACACAAGACGCGAGTAGAACGTGGTGTCGTCGTAAGCGAGCAGACCTGGCTTGGCTGCGATGAGCTTCTGCTTGACCTGCTCCATCTCAGCCTCGTCGGTGGTGTTTGCCGAGAAGCCCAGTGCCTTTTGGGCTGGGAGCATCAACCAACGCTCGGTCGCGAGCGCGGTGACCTTGCCCTGGCTCTCCGCCGACGGTTCAAGAATGGCGTTCCAGCTGGTGGGCTCTTCGATCAGATCGCTGCGGTAACAAATTCCGGTGGTGCCCCATGCGTAGGGAACCGAGAACTTGTTGCCCGGGTCGTATGCCAACTCCTGAGCCTCTGGGTAGAGGTTAGAAAGGTTTGGCACGAACTCGGCGTTGATCTGCTCAATCAGACCGGCTTCGTTGAGTGCCTGTGCGAACTGGCCCGAGACGAAAGCCACGTCAATGCCCGAGTCACCGCCTGCGGTGAGCTTGGCCATGATCTCCTCGTTGGTGGCGTGGTTCGTGATGGTCATGGGTGCGCCCACGGCCTCCTGGAACTTCGCTGCCATGTCTTCGGGGTAGTAACCGGCCCAGTTTGAGACCGTGAGGCTCTGCTGGGTGAGGTCGGCCTCGGGATCGAGATCCGCGGCTCCTGAATCTCCGCCTCCGCAGGCAGACAGCACGAGTGCTGCTGAGACCGCGGTAGCAAGAATGGCTCCGGTCTTCTTGACCGAAGATGGGGTTAACGATCGACGCATCTGATCTCCTTTGGGCTGACCCTGTATCTGGGTTCAGGTCATGTAACACCACAACATGGAGGGATTGCAGGCTTTTGTCGAAATTGTTGAATTTGTGTTAAAAAACCTTCTAAGGTCAGCGCGTGGCCCGAAAAAGTGAGCGCAAAGCGGACTTGATTGTCGCCGCGCAACGAGCGATAGCCGAGCACGGCTCAGCGGTTCGCCTCAATCAGATCGCCGAGGCTGCCGGGATCTCGTCGAGCGCGATCTTGTACCACTACCCAGACATCGACGTGCTCCTCGTTGAGGCGAATCGGGCGGGCATGGAGCGCTTCTATAACGAGCGCCTGAACATGATTGCCTCGATAACCGATCCAGCCGAGCGCCTTGCGCTCACGATTTCACTCGGGGTGCCCAGGGGGGCTGATGACGAGGAAGTGCGGCTGTTGTGTTCCCTGGGTGGAGAAGCCGCACGCAACATGATCTACGCGGTTCTGCTGACCTCACTGTATGACCGCCAGGTCGGGATGTATCAAAACATTCTGGATCTTGGCGTGCGGCAGGAAGTTTTCACACTTGCTCAAGACTCTCTCACCATTGCGCGAAACCTCGTGGCCTTAGAGGACGCGTACGGTTATCGCATCATGGCCAAACACCCCACGCTCGACTATGCGAGTGCGGTCGAATTGATCCTCGATTACGCGCGCTTGGCAACCGCCAGCGCGTTGCCAGCGCCGAACAAGAGCGGACACGTCACGCCGATCCGCAGCAAGGAGAACTGACCGATGCCAGATAACGCGACGCGTGCGCTGACGATTTTGTTCTTGCCGGAGTCGGCATACGGACCCACAAATCAGTGCATTGGCATCGGCAAGGTCCTGGCCGATCGCGGGCACCGCGTGGTGTTTGCAGCCGAGGCCTCGTGGAAGGGCAAGTTGACGGCCCTTGGATTTGAAGAGGACTTAGTGGACCTCGCACCACCCGCTGAGGATGCAGACGAGCAAGACGCAGGCGCATTCTGGAAAGAGTTCATCAAAGAGACGGCACCAGAGTTTCGCAAGCCAACGATCGAACAACTAGAAACGTTCATCAAGCCAACGTGGCAGGCGCTCATTGATGGCGCCATGTACTGCGAACCCCAGCTGAAGCAGATCATCCAGCGAGTCAAGCCCGATGTGGTGGTAGAAGACAACGTGCTGTGCTTCCCCGCGATGATGACCGCTGGGGTGCCGTTTGTGCGGATCGTTTCCTGCAACCCCTTGGAGATGAAGGGTGACGGAATCGCGCCACCATTCTCAGGCTATGCGCAGGACGATTCATCGAACTGGCAGGAGTTTCGCGACCGCTACGAGAGCACGCATCGTGAGATGTGGACCGCTTTCAACGAGTTTGTGATCTCCTCCGGCGCACCCGCCCTGCCCGATATGGAGTTCATCCACACCTCTGATGCGGCGAACCTCTACGTGTTCCCAGAAGAGGCCGACTACACCAACGAGCGCCCACTTGACTCCACCTGGCACAGAATGGATTCATCCGTGCGTTCCACCGATGAGCCATACGAGATTCCAGCTGAGGTGGCCAACCGGCCCGCCGACAGCGCACTGATTTACCTGTCCTTGGGCTCTCTAGGCAGTGCAGACGTGGATCTGATGAAGCGACTCATCGATGTGCTCGGCAAAACCCGGCACAGGTTCATCGTCTCGAAGGGGCCACAGCACGATCAGTATGAGTTGGCGGCGAACATGGTGGGTGCAGAGTTCGTGCCGCAAACAAGAATCATTCCGCTGGTCGATCTAGTCATCACACACGGTGGCAACAACACCACCACAGAGTCACTCCACTTTGGAAAGCCAATGATTCTGCTGCCCCTTTTCTGGGATCAGTACGACAACGCGCAGCGCATGGATGAACTCGGGTTCGGTAAGCGCCTAGCTACGTACGCGTTCACCGAAGAGGAGATGAACGACGCACTCGAGTCTCTCCTCGACAACGCTGATTTGGCTGCGCGCATGGAGGCGATGGCCGCTGCGATTTCGGCACGACAGGGCACCACAGTGGGTGCTGATGTCATCGAAGCCGTGGCGCGCAAGCACGCAACTTCGTGAGTGCATCTGCGCACTTACCTCCGGCACTTGTTGCCGCGGTGAGCGCGGCTAGTGCGAAGGATTTGCTTCCCGATCGCAGTCAAGTGCGCTCAGGCGACCTTGATGGGCCATTCGCGCTCGTGGATTCCCTTGATGCCGGTGGTGGGGTGTACCTGGCACTGATCGATGCAGGGAATCGCCTGATCGTGGTGCCAGGTCGTCTAGATGAGGCCGGGTTTCGCCGCGCGCCGGTGAGCGCTCAGCTGCTCCAGCAGGAATCGACGGGGAACTTTCGCATTGAGCGCCTTGGTTCTTGTGAACCCTCCGCTGGTGAGCGAGCCCTCGAGGTGGATCAGAGCAATGACTCTGTGATTCTCGGCAATGAGGTGATGATGAAGTGGCAGATCGATGCCGTTGAATCCCCTGCGCCGGCACGGTTGCGCAGTGTCGCGGCTAGCCCTGCTCCGATGCCACTCACTCCCGAGCCGCTAGCGATTATTGAGTGGGTTGATCCTGAAAGAACTACCCCCTTGACACTGGGGACGGCCACGAGGTTTGTTCCCGGTGCCCGCGATGGTTGGGAATGGGCGGTGGAGTTGGTGCGCGCACATGCGCAAGGTGCAGGTGTTGATGCGATCACACCATTTGCCCGCATCGGAGAGCTAGCCGGTCACATGCATGTTGCTTTCGCAGCCAACGGCATCACAGAGTTAAGCCCTACTGAGGTAGCCGCGCTTGGAACAGCAGCCTTTGCCGATCTGACGAGTGCTTGTGAACTTATGGATGGCGAAGAGGGTGATCACCTGCTCGAACGCCAGGAGAAAATCGCGGAACGGCTTACACAGCTCACAACCATCGGCTCTACTCCCGCTACCGATATCCATGGTGATTTTCACGTGGGTCAAATAATCGAATCGGCAGATGGCGCTTATGCGATCGTCGACTTTGACGGAAACCCCGTTCAAACACCAGCCGAACGGCTGCTCAAACAACCAGCGGCGCGAGACATCGCTGGGATGCTTGCCTCTATCGATCATGTGGCTCGCGTGGTGAACTACCGCACGCCCGGGCTTGATCCACGACCAGCATTGATCTGGATCGCCCATGCTCAAGAGGCTTTCCTAGCGAGCTACCAACAGGTTCTAGCCGCGTATGGATTGCGCAACATTCTTGACGACCGTCTGATTGCGCCGTTCATGATGCAGCAGGAAATGCGCGAATACATCTACTCAGCACGCCACCTGCCTCATTGGCGATATGTGCCAGATGCTGTGATTACTTCTGAGTTCCCCTCATCACGATCGGACAACTGATGGATCCCGTGCTTTTTCGCGCAGACCTTGAGCGCAAACCTGCTGTGCTGCAGTCACTCGCAGCGAACCTGGATGCCAGAAATCCGTGGGCAGGCAGCGGCATCGAGGCAACTGATCGCATTATTTTGATGGGCATGGGTTCATCGCACTATGCGAACTGCATAGCGGCTGCGCGTTTGCAAGCACTCGGTGTGGGCGCCGTAGCAACTCTTGCCAGCTCCGATCTACTGCCCCGCGTTGATCCAAAGGATGTGGTGATTGTCGTCTCAGCCAGTGGTGGATCTATAGAAACTGTGGCTGCTGCTCGGCATTATTCAGGGACATGTCGCACCATCGCGCTCACCAACGTTGAATCCTCTGAGATTTCTGCACTGTGCGATCAGCACATTGTGATGCATGCGGAGGTTGAGTCAGGCGGGGTTGCTTGTCGTTCCTACCAACACACCCTCGCCTTACTTCTCTGCCTTCAAGAACTTCTGGTAGCGGGTTCAATGGATTCCTCGGTCGCAGCGCTAGTGCGCGCATCCGCTGAAGCTAGTGCTGACCTCCTTGCCACTGAATCGGAATGGCTCCCGGTTGTCTCAGATTTATTGCTTGGCCCAGCGGGTTCAGCGGTAGTGGCTCCGGCCAGACGGTTTTCTAGCGCGCAGCAGAGCGCATTGATGTTGCGTGAAGGTCCGCGCTTGGTCGCGGTGGGTTGCGAAACGGGGGACTGGTCACACGTTGATGTGTATTTGACCAAGACCACGGACTATCGAATGTTGCTGCTGGCAGGCTCACGGTGGGAGCCTGCGCTGATGGACTGGTGCGCCCAAAGGGGCTCCACTGTGGTTGCAGCAGGTGGCGACGTGCCCGGCGCGGCCTCCACCCTCCGTTATCTCCACGATGACGTTGACGATGTGCGGTTGCTTGCCGAGACTTTGATTTCTGAACTTGTGGCGGCTCGCGCCTGGGCGTTGGCCTCATCGGCGTGAGAGATCGTTACTACGCATAAACAGGTGATGAAATCCGTTTATGCGTAGTAACGGTCCTCTTTTCTTTGGACTATGGAAAGTTATTCAGGCTGGAACCACCCGCGCGATCTTTGAAGCCGACTTAATCCAATTGGTGCCATCGTCGGCAAAGCCCGCAGGCATTGCATCTTTCACTTGGATCACTCGAGCAAACGCCGAGCCATCGTCATGCCAGCCCATGGGTGGTGCGTCCTTGACCTGATAGTTGACCCACTTGTTTCCGTTCGTCCAACCAAGGCATTTACCATCGTGCATGGTGCCACCGCGTGGGCACGTGGTGCCTGACCAATCCGTACCGAAGTCTTGGTAGACACTGCCGGGGCAATCAGGGCCTGAGCAGGATTCATAACGAGATTCAGTTGAGTAGGTATAGGGAGTTGTCTCGGTGACCGGGCTGTATGTGTACGCCTTGGTCTGGGTGCAGATGTCACCGGTTTCTGCGAAGTCATCAGGGCACACATAGATGGTGCGCGTTGCTGGGGTTGGCGGTACTGGGGTTGGCGGTGCTGGGGGATTTGCGTCTGCGGGGGTAGAGACCTCAGCGATGTTGGGCGAGACAGGGGTCTTGATCGGTTCGAGAGATGCATCAGCGGCAGGGGCGAGGGATGTAGGGGTGCTGGTGGAGTTTCCGCCGTGAATCTCGGCGAGTGTTCTGTTCATGGTGGCAGTAGCTGACTTGCCACTGCCTGCACTGTTGCGCGGGGTGAGTGTGAACGTGTAGCGAGCATCTGGGCTAAGACCGGTCAACACCATGCTGCGCACATTGCGCACATCTTTGGTGATGGTGGCGAAACTTGAGTCCAGTGGAGTGGCGGTCAACCGAAATCCCACAGCGGTGCCCCCGGTGGCCCGGGTGGGCGTGTATTGCCAGGTCAGTTTGATGGAGGTGCGCTGATCGGTGGTGGTGGCAGTGAGCCGGGTGGGAGCTCGCATGGCGGTGAGCGCGGTGACCGAGATTCGCGCTCGGGATGAGTCTTTGCCCATCGACTGAATCAGGTATGTCTGGCCTGGGGTCAACTCGCGAAAGACCACAAAACCTTTCGCACTGGCTCGGGTGAAGATCGGCACGGACTTGCCGCTGCTCAACATGATGCCGGTTCCCGGACGAGCGGTGACAGTGATTACCCGAGGGGCATTAGCAACAGCTCTGATTGCAGCATCGGGAAGCACCGAGACTGATTTCACGGGACTTGCCGCAGTTATTGCACTGCTGCTCGCGATGACTCGTGGTGGTGGGGTTTCTGCAAGTACGGGTGAGGCGTTGAGTGAGATCAACGCTGTGGATGACAGGAGCAAAACTCCAAGGATGGGTAATTGCATGGTGGTTCCTTTCTGTTCCCGTCATCGTGAGCGGGAGGGAACAGCAAAGAAACGTGGTGAAGAGAGGCTGTGGATGAATCAGCAGAGCAGGGCTGTGGGCTAGCGAGTTACTAACAGGTCTCCGGTGGCAACCTTGACACTCGGGGAGAACACCGTCGTGCTCAAGTCTCGGTTGAGTCGATCAGTCACGGAGGAGTTCAAAAAGCGCAGTTCGATTCCGGTGAACAGCGTCGATTTGGAATCGTCGTTATTGATCTTGGTGCGAGACCGGATCGACATGATCTGGAAAATACGTGCGTTGCTGCCATCGGTGAGAACGCAATCAACCACGCGCGCCCGAGTGTCAATGGTCGGCACCTGGCAACGCACACTCTGATTGGTTCTGGTGTTAAGGAACCGGAAGCCGCCGGCCGTTGCATTCGCGGTGAAAGTCTTCGCTTGAACCGGAAGTGTGACGGTGGCACTGGTGTCATACGTTGTGGTGGTGACTCCACCCGGGGAGATGCCCACCAGCGCGATATCGGCACTCGACCACGCCGGCATGATGCCCGGGGCGGTGGTGAACGTGAAAATGCCAGTGGCCGGGATCGTGGTGAAGGCCTGCGCAGGGATCGAGGCGGCGAAAGTGCTGGCGCCGGCCATGACCATGGCACCTGTGAAGGCGATCAGGCGACGACCAAGGCTCATAGGAGCAGGATAGCCCCGTGAGCACCACCAACCTCGATGCCGCGTTGATTCCTGCACTTATTGGTGCCGTGGGAAGCGAGCACGTCATCACATCCCGAGCCGACATGGAGGGTTACACCACTGATTGGTCGCGCCGGTTCTCTGGGCCTGCAATTGCTGTGGTGCGCCCGGCGAACACCGCAGAAGTTGCAAGCTTGGTGCGGATCTGCGCCGAATCTGGTGTTCCGATGCTTGCCCAAGGCGGCAACACCGGGTTAGTGGGAGGTTCGGTGCCGGCAGCTACCGGAACCCCACCGGTGATCATTTCCATGCTTCGCTTGAATTCTTTGGCGCCCGTTGATGAACTCTCCGGGCAAGTGACTGCTGGCGCAGGAGCATTACTGGGAGAAGTGCAAAGGCATGCACGCGCGGCCGGCTGGGAGTACGGAGTAGACCTCGCGGCCCGCGACTCAGCAACCATCGGCGGCACGGTTGCCACAAACGCCGGCGGTATTCACGTGATCTCCCAAGGCATGACCCGCGCGCAAGTCACCGGAATCGAAGCGGTGCTCGCCGATGGCAGCGTGATCTCGCACTTGGCCGGGCTCGACAAAGACAACACGGGCTATGACCTCACCGGGCTGCTCTGCGGATCGGAAGGAACGCTTGGCGTGATCACCGCGGTGCGCGTGCGGTTGCACCGACCAGTTGGGCGCACCACCGTTGCGTTGATCGGCGTGGACTCCTACGAGTCCGCGGTAGCACTCATCCACTCAGGTGCTACTCCGGGCTATCGCTTGCGGGCGGCCGAGGTGATTGATGCCTGCGGCATGCGGCTTGTCCAGCAAGTGACTGACCTGCCGTGGCCATTGGCCGCGCGGTGGCCTTTGGTGGTGTTGCTCGAAGTAATTGATGGGGGCACAGGTGATGGGCTTGCCATTTCCCTCGACGCCGACGCAGTGGTGGGCCTTGAGCCGGGCGAGCAAGAGCGGCTTTGGAAATACCGGGAACGGCAGTCCGAGGCATTCAGTTCCCTTGGGGTTATTCACAAACTCGACGTATCCGTTCCCCTCGAATCCCTTGCTGAGTGCTGCCGTGAATTGCAGAAAGTGGTGGCCGGTTTTCCCGACGTTCAAGAATTCGGAGTATTCGGGCATTTAGGGGATGGCAATATCCACGTGGAAATCTTCGGACCCAAAGCCGACGACGTGGCTGTAGATATAGCCGTCTTGGAATGCGTGAGTGCTTTCGCAGGCTCAATATCCGCAGAACACGGAATAGGCAGAGCGAAAGCGGAATTACTGAATTTAAGTAGGAGTCCTGCTGAAATTGCCGCCATGCGGGCAATCAAAAAAGCATTAGATCCGCAGGGGCTTTTCAATCCCGGCGTAATTCTTGACTGAAAAATGACCGGGTAATCCACGTATTTTGATTGACGACTTGTTAATTCATCCGCATTGTTGATAAAGTGCATCAAGTAATAACGCGGGGGCGTATGTGAATGCATATGTATTTCGCGCAGGGTGCGTGGAATGTAAATCAGAATTCCTGGTGATAGCTCGTGGCTAAACAAATTGTGGTAATCGACGATGTAACCGGTGAAAGTGATGCCGAAACCCGTTCACTCACCATTGACGGAGTCGACTACGAAATCGATCTGACCGATGCATCCATGCAGCGGCTCAAGAACAGCATCCGTGAGTTCCTAGAAGTTGCTCGCGTGGCATCACCTCGTAATTCCTCTCGCTCAGCTGGCCTGGCTGCACCCCGCTCGATCAAGCGCGGCACCCCAGTGCGCAAAGCACAGGTGCTGCCCTCACCAAGTTCCACCATTCGTGCATGGGCATCGGCCAATAACGTGGACTGCCCCACCCGCGGTCGCATCCCGGCCTCGGTGATCGAGGCCTACGAGCGCTCCATGGCGCCCGTGATGTTCTCCGCCGTTCAGTAACTCAGCTGTTCAATAGGTCCGCGAGTTCTGCAGGATTCTGAGCCAGGGCAATCGCACCAGCAGTGGTGAGTTCGGCTTCATCGCCGTAACCCCACAGCACCCCGATCGTGTCGATGCCGTGCTCACGAGCGCCGGCAACATCGTGGCGACGATCACCGACCATGCGCATCGACTGTGTGGCCGGGTCGGAGTTTGTCATTGCGAGCGCATGTTCGATCACCAGAGATTTTGAATCACGGCTGCCATCGAGTTCAGCGCCACCAATAAAAGTGAAGTAATTGGCGAGTTCGTAATGCTCAAGAATCCGTGTTGCTGAATAGGTGGGCTTACTCGTTGCCACCGCCAAGGTGGTTCCCTGCGCTGTGAGCTCCGCGAGAAGCTCCGGGATTCCGTCGTAGACCTCGTTCTCAAACAAGCCAACGTCGTGATATCGCTCGCGGTATTTATCGATCGCAACGCGAATCTGCTCATCACCCATACCGAAGTGTTCACCGAATGTAACTGCAAGCGGTGGGCCGAGGAAAGTGCGCATCGTGGCGGCGTCGGGGTGCTCGATCCCGAACCCATCAAGTGCGTAGGTGATGCAGTTGATGATGCCCGGGGCTGCATCAGTCAGCGTGCCATCAAGGTCAAAGAGGATCACATCGAGGTTGTTGGGCACGCCGTGATCATGCCATGGGTTCGGGGAAGGGAACCCTTGATATCTCTGCCATGCTGAGCCGGTGATCGAGTCAATCCGCCGGCACGGGGATCCCCCGTTGGTGGTGGCGCACCGCGGCGCGAGTTCGCTGGAGCCCGAACACTCGATGGCGGCCTACCTGCGGGCAATCAGCGACGGGGCCGATGCGGTGGAGTGCGATGTGCGGCTCACCGCCGATGGCAACCTGGTGCTGGTGCACGATCGGCGCATCGATCGCACGAGCGATGGATCGGGGTATGTGTCTGCGCTGCACCTCGAGGAGTTGATGCAACGGGATTTCAGCGGTGGGGCATCACGGTGGATGGACTTTGAAGATCCGAAGGGCCATGAATATCGTGCGCGCGTACTTACCCTCGATCGATTTCTATCCGATCTCACCGCGGTTTCATCGACCGTGCAATTCTCGATTGAGACCAAACACCCCACGCGGTATCGGGGATATGTGGAGCGGGAGCTCGCAGCAACATTGCGCAAGTTTGGCCTCGGTGAGCCCGCGCGGGATTCAGAAGTGCACGGGACAGCGTCCCAACTTGCTATGCGCGTGCGCGTGATGTCATTCAGTTACTTTGCTGTTCGACGCGTGCCGAAACATTTGCCCGAGGTTCCTTCGGTCTACTTGGTGGATCGGCTCTGGCCGTGGGTCAAATCCGGATCGCTGCCCAAGGGCACGTCGGTGCTCGGCCCATCCATTGCCGTGCTGCGCG
This sequence comes from Candidatus Nanopelagicales bacterium, assembly GCA_030728405.1. Lineage (GTDB taxonomy): Bacteria > Actinomycetota > Actinomycetes > S36-B12 > S36-B12 > CAIXFB01. The sequence goes on from JANQZS010000033.1 coordinate 21,709, forward strand.
AACACCCAGAGATTGTGCGGCGCGTACACGAGCGCGGCCACGAAGTGCACGTCTGGACCGTTGATGAGAACGACGACGTTGACCTATGCCTCGAGCTCGGGGTGGATGCGATCATCACCAACCGGCCGGGCGCGGTGAAGGCGCGCATCACCGCTCGGTAAGTTCTCACCCCATGGGAAAGAAGAGCAAGCGTCCAGTAGCCACCGAAGCAGCGCAGACCACCGGTGATGTTGCCGTGGTCAGCATGCGCGAGCCCTGCCCCTGCGGTTCGGGCCGGCGCTACAAGGCCTGCCACGGCAAAGAGGCTTCTCGCCCCACGGCTCTCACCTCCCGACCCTTCGAAGGGTTTACCTCCGAATGCGACATCGTCGCGATGCGCGAGCTCGTTCCCTCTGCCACCACCTCGCTCACGATTTCTGCGAATGGCATCGCCGCCCAGCACGCCGGCCGCACGGTGACTCTGGCCACCGTCTTGCCATTGGCCTACCCGGCGCTCGTGCGCACCGACGGCAGCGTGCTGCTCGGCCTGCAGGTCAACGTGGGTTCGGCTGATGCATCGCGCGATGTTGCCGGCGCGCTGCTCGCAGCACTCGAGGCCGAGCCGGGCCAACCTGTTTCTATTGGCCGCATGGGCGCAGATTCCCCGCGCCTGCAAGATGTGGTGGATACGAAAGACGTGCTCACCATCTCAGTGTTTGATGACTTTGCTTTTTGGATTGAAGATTCCGAAGCCGAACTAGCACCCGATGTGAAGGCATCTCTGGATCGCGCAAAGGATTACGCGCACCCCACGTCGAAGCTGTCTTCTGTCCAGGCTGCTTACTGGACCCAGATGGGGGAGAAGGAGCACCTGCGGTGGATCATGCCGTTCGAAGAGGACGCACTCGTTACCGCACTCGCTCGTTTGCATGCGGCCTCGGCCTCAAGCCTTGGCACAGACACTCGCCTAGTCGGAATGTTCCGCGCGCAAGGTCTCGTTGTCCCGGTGTGGGATTTACCGCTCGGCTTTGGCGCCGCTGCACTAGAAGAGCCGGCTGCGACTTTTGGTGAGCGGTTGGATGAAGCATTGGCCGTGACCACCCCCATGACCGATGCAGAACGCCGAGCTCGCGCAGGATTGACAAACCGTCAGGTCACGTTGCGGTAGTTGGTTTTACTCACGCCTGCACAAACTCCAGCGCTGTCCACGCGGCTAACCCGGTCAACACCACGGCGGAAATCAACCTGATGCGCCAGATCGGCACCCGGGCTTCCAACCAGTTGCCGAGTAAAACCGCGACTGCAGCAACAGTGATCAGTGCAAGCCAAGTGCCAACAAACACACTGACCGGCTGGCCAGTGCGTGCAGCCATACCGGCAGTGAGAATCTGCGAGAGGTCGCCCCACTCAGCGGCGAAGAGAATCAGAAAACTCGTGGCGAATACCTTGGCGAACGTTGCCTGGCGAGGTGCCTCCACCAGAGTCGCGTTGCTCTGAACCTCTTCCTCTTCTTCCTTCTCCTTGGCTAAGAATGACGCCCTACTTTGCAGACCGCCCTTGGTCATGATGAAAGCACCGATTGCAAAAAGGGTGAAGGTGATGCCGAGCACCAAGCGCTCGGGAGCCAGGGAAAGTAGCCCTCCTGCAGTCACGGCAATCGTGGTTTGCACGGCAAAGGCTGCTGCAACACCGAGCCACACCTGCCATCTGGGAAAGCGCGTGACCAGCACCAGAGTTGCAATGAATGTTTTATCGGGAAGTTCGGCCGGCAAGATAAGTGCGAAAACTGTGGCGCTGAGGCCAGGATCGATCATTCGTCATCGTTCTTGGAAGGCTCGTCGTTCATAGAAGTGTCGTTGTCCTTAAGAAAACTCGTTGCCAATGTTGGCCATATCGTCGGGAAGCTGTGGGGCCTAGGACCCGACCACGGGCCCGGGACAACATCTAAACGCGAAGCGAGCTGGTAGGCGGTGAACTCATAACGCGCCCGTGCAAGGGCAAACTGCTGCCACGCGGTATCCATATCGTTCTCAATCGGGTAACCGGATTTACGGAGAACTTCGACGCCCTGCTCGAATTCTGCCCGCGTCAAAGTTATGGGTTGTGCCTCTCCTGCCAACATCTTGTCGACTGATTGGGTAGGCAGACCCGTCAGGGAATCCGCTGTTGCAGCGATCTCGACAGCTATTTCACCGGAAGAAAATCCGGGCTCCTGATTCACCTTTTGAGTCTCGGCATTCGAGTGCTTCGCCAACATACCGACGAAGGGAATCCGATTTCTCAATGAGCTTCGCGTTGTTGTCAAGACGTAAATGACCTCAAATGCCTCAGCGCCGTGCAACAAAACGGCCACAGCGTTATGGCGTGGCAACGTCTTGGTAAGGGCAAGATGCAACGATGCTGCGTCGAGCACTGCGAGTAGCGAAACAACCCAGCTTCGATATGCACTGGCCGACCGCATTCGAGTGAGCACCGGATAGGTCGCATGAGTGAGGCGTGTATCCGTTGCCCAGACACGCCAATCGTGGAACAGGTTTTCTATTGTTTCGGGCTGCTTGCTCAGATAGATGCGAGAAATGAGTTCTGGGCCCCATGCCGGATCACCTGCCGCGACGCCCAGCATCGCAACACCCTCTTCGCGGTCTAGGTAGGAGGAGTAAATCGTCGGCAAGAATCCGATCAGTAGCGCAATAACTATGGGACCGGTCGCGGCAGCCATAAAGTCAATGACCGTTATTTCCGCACCCGGACTCTGCGCAAAACCGAGGGTGAACAAACTCGACCCCGATTGGCGTAAGGCAGCACCGAGATTGTCACCACCACCGATTCCATATATCCAGAGGCCATACGCCAAGAAGAAGAGCAGCAACCAGGTGATGAGTTGGATCACGATGAGCAGCGGACCGGTCCAGGCGAGGACAGAATCTCGCCCGAGGTAGCTCCCGCGCATCTGAGCAATGGTCCGCACCGGATACACGACCAGCACCCGAATGAGGTCGCTAACAGTGGATTCAAGGTTGCGGGGCATGACCACTGTGCGCAGCAGGCTGATCAGCGTCACGATGAATAGATAGAGGCCGAGCAGGAGTGCGAGACTTCTCGGCACAAGATCGATATCGAGGTTGCCGAAGTCCACCATGGGGGAATGCTCCCATGCGACGGGCGAGGCGGTGCCCTGCGCATGGTGACTAGGCTTCCGAGGGTGAACTTGGATGCCCAATCAGCCGTGATCGTGGCCCTCATCGGCCTCGCGGTGGGCGTCGTCGGGGTGGTTCTGGCAGCCGTTGCTCTGGCCAAACTCGCCCGTATGCACCGTTCCTACGCCCTGCTCGAGGTGACCGAAGGCCGGGAAAACTACATCGACGCTGTTGCGCGCACGCGCGAGGACATGGCCGATCTCTCCGACGCTTTCGCCCGGCTCGATATGGACCAGAGGCAGACCCGCGCGGATCTCACTCTGGCTCTCCGGCACGTTTCGGTGCTTCGCTACGACGCTTTTGGGGATATGGGCGGCCGTTATTCCTTCTCAGCTGCCGTTCTTGATGACAATGGCGACGGACTCGTGATCACGAGCATCCACGGACGCGCCGAAACCCGCACATATCTGAAAGGCTTGAGCGCTGGGGTGAGCGATATCGATCTCTCACCAGAGGAGCAACAGGCGGTCAAGACCGCGCGAGGAGGGGAGTCCTGATGGGTTCACGCAGCATCGCCTACCTCGGCCCGCGCGGTTCCTTCGCAGAAGCTGCTCTTCGCACGCTTTCTGAGGTTGCTTTGCTTTCCGCTGACGATCCTTCTTTGGTGCCTGCCGTTTCCGTGCAAGCAGCGCTCGATGCTGTCCGTGCGGGATCAGTCCAAGCGGCCCTCGTGCCGATCGAGAACTCTGTTGAAGGATCTGTTTCGGTTACTCTCGATGAACTTGCCAGTGGCAAACGCCTGGTGATTACCGATGAGGTTGCGTTGCCGGTGCAGTTCGCGCTGATGGCCCGCCCGGGGGTTGAACTTTCTGCGATCACCAAGGTTGCCACCCATCCGCACGCCCAAGCGCAGGTGCGCGCTTGGACCGATGCCAACCTGCCAGGTGTTGCACTTATCCCGTCGATGTCTACAGCGGCCGCTGCTGCAGCACTCGCCGATGGCACCGCCAACTTCGATGCGGCCATCGCGCAACGCATCGCCGCAGACATCTACGGGCTCAACGTTTTGGCCGATGAGATCGCCGACACCTCCGATGCCACCACCCGCTTTGTTGTGGTGGAACTTCCCGGTCGCATCCCGGCACCCAGCGGTGCGGATAAAACCACGCTCTCCCTGTTCATTCACCAGGATCAGCCCGGTGCGCTGCTCGCGATCCTCACCGAATTCGCCGTGCGCGGGGTGAACATGACGCGCATTGAATCCCGGCCCACCCGCAAAGCCCTCGGTGACTACTACTTCAGTGTCGACGTAGAAGGTCACGTTGCCGATGCGCGCGTGTCCGAGGCGCTGATGGGCCTGCATCGCGTGTGCCTCGACGTGCGCTACCTCGGCTCCTACGCACGCCACGATGGCAAGGAGCCGGTGCTGCGTGCGGGGGTTACCGATGCTGATTTCGCTGAGGCGCGAGAGTGGATCGATCGACTTAAGGGTGTAACAGACTGACCTGAAGGTTAGGTGCGAACTTCCCAGCGGCCGTATGCCATGTTGTAGTACAGCGTGCGATTGCAAACGAATCCGCCGGTGGCACCGTTCATCCACTGCGCCCACGACTGACCCCAGCTACCGCTGGCCACCCCGCCGATGTTGAGTTCGGCGTTACCCGCAGTTGCGCAGTCCTGTCCGGCCGTGCGACCGACCTGCTGGTCCACGTCCGGCGGAGGACCTGATCTGTTGATGCACGGCGCTGTCTGCGCTGTGTAGAACGCGGAGAGAAACGGATAGCCATTGTTCGCCTGCGGGCAGATGACCCAGGTGGTGTTGCCGGTCCATAACGATCCGATGCTCCAGCCGAGGTCTCGGAACGTAGCGATGGATTTCATGGCTGTGGTGGTGTTGCCTTCAATGGCAGCGGGCACCGGATAGTTGGGAATGGATTCTCCTGTGGTGTCCACATCCCAGGTAACTCCGCTGTAGGTGCCTGCGGATTCCTGCCCCATCACTCCTCCGTGAGCCCTATCTGGGCCACCGGAAGTGACTCGACCTATTGCATACGAATTTGACAGCGATGAGGAGTTGTTCTCGCCGATGAGTCCACCGACCTGATAGTCCCCTGACACTGAACCTGTTGCGTAGGTGTTGCTGATCACCAAGGACGTTGTAACACCGGCAAGTCCACCCACGTAATTACCGGATGCAGTAACGGCACCGGTTGCGAAGATCTGTGACAGGGAGCGATTCGGCCCCGTAGCCCATGCTGACTCTCCGACAATGCCTCCCACCTGGTTCACACCAGATACTGATGCGGCAGAGGAGCTTTGCGTTATCGATGAGTTGACAGCCCGACCAACAATCGCGCCGACATACTCTCGACTCGTGACACTGCCGCTGATGATGTTCACGCCGGTGATAGTGGCACCACTGATGTATCCGAACAGTCCGACATCGTCGGTGGTGGAAAGAGAAATGTTGAGGTTAGAGATGGAGAACCCACCTCCGTCGTAGGTACCGGTAAATGGCTGCCCACTAGTCCCCAGCGGAGCCCACGTTCCGGTGAGTGCAACGTCGTTCATCTGAATGAACGATGCAGAGAGGCAGTAGCCGATCTCTTCGATGTCTAGAGGCACAGACACCTGGTACGGATCGGCGGGAGTACCCGTACCTCTTCCGGCAAACCAGGATGGGCAGTCACCGTTGGCGCTTGCGGGTGGCGCAATAGCGAGGCTGGAAGCCGCAATCAGACCAGAGATTAGGACGACGGCGAGGCGCCCAGGTGTGTGCACGGGCCCAGTATTGTCCCTTGAGTCAGGGACTGGTTCCGCCGTCTCATGAGTGGAACCCATGTGGTGGTTGGATAGGGCCCAAAGAGAGAGGTACTCGTGCGCTATTTCGTGACCGGAGCAGCCGGTTTCATCGGATCCCATTTTGTCCGCGAACTTCTGGCGGGCACGTACGGCCAGACGGTCACGGGCGTGACGGTCTACGACAAGCTCACCTACGCGGGCAACCTCGACAACCTCGCGTCTGTCTCCGATGATCCACGGTTCACTTTTGTGCAGGGCGACATCTGCGACGGCGACCTGCTCGACCAGGTGCTTCCAGGCCACGATGTGGTGGTCAACTTTGCTGCCGAGACACATGTGGACCGCTCGATCCACGGCCCGCAGGATTTCATCATCACCAATGTGGTGGGCACCCAAACAATTCTCGACGCCTGTCTTCGCCATGGCATCCCGCGCACGGTGCACATCGGCACCGACGAGGTCTACGGCTCGATTGATGAGGGTTCGTGGACTGAAACCGAACCGCTGAGACCGAACTCTCCCTACTCAGCAGCCAAAGCAGCAGCAGAGATGTTGGTCCGCGCCTACAACGTCACCTACGGCTTAAACGTTTCCTCGACCCGCTGCTCGAACAACTACGGCCCCTTCCAATTCCCGGAGAAGGTCATCCCGTTGTTCGTGACGAACCTGATCGACGGGAACAAGGTGCCGTTGTATGGCGATGGTCTGAATGTGCGCGACTGGTTGCACGTTGATGATCACTGCCGTGGCATCGCGATCGTGATCGAGAAGGGCGAGCCAGGACAGAGCTACAACATTGGCGGCGGCCTGGAACTGAACAACAAAGAGCTGACCGAGCGGGTGCTTGAAGCGATGGACGTTGACTGGTCGATGGTGCAGCCGGTTGAAGATCGCAAGGGCCACGATCGCCGTTACTCGGTGGATGATTCCCGAATCAGGGCACTGGGTTATGCACCCCAACACACGTTCACTGAAGGTTTGGCGGAGACAGTCGCGTGGTACCGGGATAACCAAGACTGGTGGCGCCCACTGAAGTCCAAAGCTGCGATCAAGTAGCCGGGGCCCCTCTTTCCATGCGCGTACTCATCACCGGCAGCAACGGTCAGCTCGGCTCTGAACTCGTTGCTCGTTACACCGCCCGCGGTGATGCCGTATTTGGTTTTGATCTACCAGACATAGACATCACCGATCCGGCATCTGTTGCTGCCGCCTTTGAAATCGCCAAGCCCGAAGTAGTCATCAACTGCGCGGCATGGACGGCTGTTGATGCAGCGGAAGAAAATGAAGAAGGCGCACACCTGGTAAACGGTGTGGGCGCTGAGGTTTTGGCCCGCGCGTGCGCAGCGAGTGATGCATGGATGGTGCAGATCTCCACGGATTACGTGTTCTCCGGGGATGCGACTCTTCCCTACCGCGAAGAATCAGCACCAAACCCGCGATCTGCCTACGGCCGCACCAAGCTCGAGGGTGAAATCGCGATGCGCGATGAGCTCAAGGGCCGCTACTACATCGTGCGCACCGCGTGGCTATACGGAATGAACGGCTCGAACTTTGTGAAGACGATGATGCGGCTGGAGAAAGAGCACGAAACTGTTCGTGTGGTTGATGACCAGTTTGGTCAGCCCACTTTTGCTGCCGATCTTGCGATGCAAATCATGGCGCTCGTCGACGCGCACCCGCCGTCAGGAATCTTTCACGCCACTAACTCGGGCTCGGTCTCTTGGCACGGCTTCACCCAAGAGATTTTCCGGCTCATCGGTGCTGACCCTGATCGGGTGATCGCTGTTACCTCGGAGGAGTTCATCCGGCCGGCGCCGCGGCCTGCGTATTCAGTGCTCTCGCATGGTGCGTGGGAAAAGGTGGGGCTTTCTCCCATGCGCGATTGGCGCGAGGCGATAGCTGATGCGGTGGCGCAGGGCATCTCGCCTAATTGATCAGGTAGTGCTTCGCACGTCGAGATCTGGAATATCCAAGAAATCTCTGGGGTTAGCTGTGTAGAGCGGAATGCCGTAAGCCAGGGCTGTTGATGCAATGAGTGCATCAAAACCTCGAGCGCGAGACTTCGGACCACTCTTGCGAAGACTGCTCGCCACTATCGCAAATCGTCGTGCGCATGCATCGTCGAACGGAAGTACCTCGAGAGTCGCTTCGGCGTATTGCAGAACGAGTTGCCGACGATCACGAACTTCGGCATCTGGTGCAACGTGCGGACCGACAGTGAGTTCGGCGAGGCTGATGGCGCTCATGACCGAGTACCTGGGGAGGGACTCCTCAACTACATTTTCGAGATTGATGATCACGCTGGTGTCGAGTAATCCCACGTGCGCATCTGAGGTCACAGGTCCAGATCCAGAACCTGAGAAATGTCGTCCCGAAGAGCGTCGCCGTCAATGGCTGGGACGTTGCGCCACCGCTCAAGAAGTGCAGTGCTCGTGAGCCGGGGATGCGGCAGGGGGATCAGACGGGCTACGGGTTTCCCATCTCGGGTGATGGTCATGGATTCTCCTCCTTCGACGCGATCAAGAATCTGCCCACCGTAATTGCGCAATTCACGAACGGAGACCTCTTCCATCGGCCCAGTGTATCACCGGTGA
>JANQZS010000033.1:30320-37139 GCA_030728405.1 Candidatus Nanopelagicales bacterium
AAGCCGAGGTGGTCGGCAACTTCCCGGAAGCCGCGCTCGGCGTGATCGTGGCTGCGCACCACCAGGCGCACGCACGGATCGTTAGTCATCTCAGAGATTTCTGCCTCGCGAATGGAAAGACCCAGTGCGCCGGTATCAAAAAGATGCGTGGTGGTGAACTCACCGTGAATGTCTTCGACGGCAAAGATCGCGTCGGGAATCATTTCGAGTAGTGGAGCGATCAATGGACTGGGATCAAAGGTGACCGCTTCGATAATCTTGACAGTTTCTACGCTCGCCAAGATCGCACCGTTGCTACACACCACCAGATCGTCGATACCAGCAGAGCGCGCTACCGGATAGGTGGTGCTGAAAGAGCGCCCAGTTGCGAGGGCAACTTTGATACCGGCTTCCTGCACACGCTCAATCGAGCGCATCACGCGCTCATCGACGGTGCCCATGTGATGGGTGAGGGTGTCGTCGATGTCGAGGGCGATGAGTTGCGGCGTCCAGTCGATCGGCAAAGTTCCGTTGTGTTTGGGGCCGTGAAGTGCGTGCGGGAGTTTGGTCATGAGAGTTGCGTACGTCCTTGCATGTAGGGGCGAAGGGCGGCGGGAATCATGACGCTGCCATCAGCCTGTTGATGATTTTCAAGAATTGCGACGATCACACGTGGCATCGCGCACAACGTGCCATTGAGGGTTGCCAGTGGCTTGGTGGTCTCACCATCGCGCATGCGGATGCGCAGTCTGCGGGCCTGAAACTCGTTGGTATTAGAAGTGCTGGTCACTTCACGGTATGCATCCTGAGTGGGAATCCACGCCTCGATGTCGAACTTTCGTGATGCGCTCGAGCCCAGATCACCCGTGGCAACGTCGATCACTCGGTATGGAAGTTCGAGAGCATCCAGGAATTCCTTCTCCCACGCCAACATGTTTGCGTGCTCGGCTTCGGCGTTCGCCGGATCGCAGAACACAAACATCTCAACTTTGTCGAACTGGTGAACACGGATGATCCCGCGGGTGTCTTTTCCGTACGAGCCGGCCTCGCGGCGGAAACAACTCGACCAGCCGGCATATCTCTTCGGCAAATCAGCTACGTCGATGATTTCTTCAGAGTGAAATGCGGCCAGGGGTACTTCGCTGGTGCCCACCAGATACAAATCGTCGGACTCAACGCGATACACGTTCTCCGCGGCCTGGCCAAGAAAGCCGGTGCCCTCCATCGCGGTAGGCAGCACCAGCGCCGGAGTGATCATCGGAATGAGACCGTGCTGGCGCGCGTGATCCATCGCAAGGTTCAACAACGCAAACTCAAGTTCAGCGCCCGGACCGGTCAAGTAGTAAAAACGCGAACCGGAAACTTTCGCGCCACGTTCAACATCTATCGCGGAGAGTGCTTCACCGATTTCCAGGTGATCCTTCGGTACGAAACCTTCGGCTGCGAAATCGCGTGGCACACCCACATGCTCGATGACCGTGAAGTCGGCTTCGCCACCAACAGGTGAATCCAGGTTGACCAGATTTGGAATTTGTAGCCAGAGAAGTTCAGCCTCGGCGGCAGCATCGCCACTCGCGAGTTCAGCTGCCTTTGTTTCCTCAGCCAGCGCCTGCGCCTTGGCCATCAGCCCATCGAGTTGCGCCTGCAGCGCTGGCTTGGCAGCGTCGTCGGCCTTCTTGAGTTGGCCCTGCAACGGGCCGATGTCCTTACCGATCAACTTCTGCTGGTTACGTAGTTCGTCAAAGTGCTGGCGAGCGGTGCGCATCGCCTGATCGGCGGCGATCAGGGAATCAACGATCTTCTCGTCCTCGCCGCGGCGACGTTGGGACTCGCGAATGCGGTCAGGGTCGGTGCGCAAGATGGCGGGATCAATCACCACTGAAGTTTAGTCGCCTCAGGATTTAGAGGTAATGGCCGAGATTGCGGTCCTCAGACGAGTCTTCATCGAGGACAACCACAGGATGGACAGCCTCCTTGATCACGTCGTTTTAAGCCTCAGACATAGCCCCAGCATCCAACTAATCCTGCTGGGGCTTGAGGCAAATATGAGGGGGCTGTCACTTAGTGGGGTTTGTGTGGCACACTTTGCGGACTTTGCTCAATTCCCCGGGGCGGAAGTGCCGGGGCGTGAAAGGCGGTTTTGTTGGACTACAACTGGCTCACCCCCAAGGCGCAGGCGCGCCCCGCCGGGGAAAAGGGTTGGGGCTCCTTTGTCATTGAACCCATTCGCAAGGGTGAGACAGTGGCGGCTTTCGGTGGTTGGGTGGTGACCCGCGAGGTCCTGTCCGGCATGAACCACGACCGTCAATCACGATCGATCCAGGTCGATGAAGATCTGTATCTCGTTTCCTCAGTCACTCCCGAACCGGGCGACATGCTCAACCATGCATGCGACCCGAACTGCGGAATGGCTGGATCGTCCATGCTGATCGCCATGCGCGACATCGAACCGGGTGAAGAACTCACCTTCGACTATGCGATGTGTGATGCCTCCGATTACGACGAGTTCGTTTGCCTATGCACAATGCCTGGCTGCCGCGGGATAGTCACCGGCGCCGACTGGCGTGATCCGGTGCTGCAGGCGAAGTACATGGGCTTCCACTCGCCGTACCTGCTCAAGCGGATCGCAGCGCTACACACCGCGTAAGAGCGCCCCACCACCACACGCACCTTGCGATTTCGCCCGGGTCCCGGGTCAATTCACCAATGAGGGGTGTTTGAAGGCCTCCGAATGGCGAAATCACCCGGTCGGTTCTTGATTCTCGGGTTAGTCCCCTGATTGCTTGTATCTCGTTTGCACTCGCTGTCAGGAAAACTGAATGATCACTGGTCGATTTGGGTGAACGGGAACTGGCGAGTCACATTTCGATTCATCGAAAGCGACGTGGAGCTTGTCGACTACCAGGACTACCACTAGGGAGTGTGAGTGACATGAAGAATCCTGTACATCCGGGAGCAATACTTCGTGAGGATGTTCTTGCTGAACTCGGACTGTCCGTTGGTGAGGCTGCCGAGCGGCTCGGAATCTCAAGGGTAACGCTCCGTCGTGTCATCCATGAGCATGCCCGAATCTCACCGAATCTTGCGCTTCGCCTAGAAGCCGCTGGGGTCGGAACTGCGCGTGTGCGGCTAGCTATGCAAACTGCAAGAGATTTGGCAGATGAACGCGCCGCCGGAACACCGAAAGTACGCAAGCTCGTACCAATCGGCACATCCGCGCGAGCACTCAGCGTGTAAAGCACCCGGGTGAAATCGCCAGAACTGCGCGGAATCGGGCTGGAAATGGTGAATTCACCCGGGAAACGGGCGAAATCGCAAGGGGGATGAGGGTTAGGGCGCCTGCAGCACGATCTTGCCGGTGACCGGACCGTCTTGCAGTAGGCGATGCGCATCAGCTGCATCCTGCATCGGCATTACGCGATCAATGACCGGCTTGACCACACCAGATTCTATCCACGGCCACACCACCTTCTCCACCTCGCGGCAGATGGCGGCCTTCTCGGTGTCTGGGCGGGCCCGCATGCTGGTGGCCGCAAACGTTCCGTTCTTGCGAAGCAGCGCGGCAATATCAAACTCGGCCTTGGTCCCACCTTGCATGCCGATGGTCACGATACGTCCGTTGCGATTGAGAGCGTCGACGTTGCGCATCAAGTAGGAGGCACCCATGTTGTCCAGGATCACGTCGGCGCCGCGGCCTGCGGTCTGGTCCTTGATGGCTTCCACGAAGTCTTCGTCGTTGTAGTTAATCAAGATTTCCGCACCGAGTGCAGAGCACGCGTTGAGCTTTGCTTGGGAACCAGCGGTGACGGCGACGCGAACACCGAGCGCGTGGGCAATCTGAATCGCCATGGTGCCGATGCCAGAACCGCCGCCATGGATCAACAGGGTTTCGCCCTCTTTAATGCGCGCCACCTTGGACAGGTTGGCCCAGACGGTGCAGGCGGCCTCGGGAAGGCCGGCGGCATCGATGAGTGAAACGCCTTCGGGAACAGACATGAGTTGGCCCACAGGAACGGCGACCTTGGTGGCGTAACCGCCGCCGGCAAGAAGGGCCGTGACTTTCTCACCGATGCGATCAAGAGTGAGGGCTGCGCCAACGGCGGCGATCGCACCGGAGCACTCGAGGCCGAGGATCTCTGACGAACCAGAGGGAGGCGGGTAGTTGCCTTCGCGCTGCAACAGATCAGCGCGGTTCACGGCGGAGGCGGCGACCTCGATGATTACCTCGCCGGGTTTGGGTGTGGGATCGGGCACTTTCTGCCACTCGAGTACTTCTGGGCCGCCATCGCGGGATTGGACGATTGCATACATCGGTTAGTCCTCTTCCTTATGTTGAATTACAACAATCCGGTCGCCTCGCTCGAGCGTACGGATGTCACCCTCGTCAAAGCGGTGTGGAACGCCATCGCGAATGACGGCGAGAACTAATTGCCCGCGCGCATCAAGATCTTGCGGTGATAGGCCAAGTTCCTCGCGGGTGATGTCTCGCTCGGTCACTTCGAGTCCGCGAGCTGAATCGAGCAGATCTTCCATGATTTCACCGGCGGTCGGACTGATCAGGGAAAGGCCCATCAGGCGACCAGCAGATTCAGCGGTGAGGATGACGCTGTTCGCACCCGATTGGCGCAACACCTCGGCGTTCTGGGATTCGCGCACCGCGGCAACGATCTGACAGCCCGGCTTAGTGAGCCGACGCGCGGTGAGCGTGACCAGCACGGCAGTGTCGTCCTCATCTGTTGCGACGACGATGCGCCCGGCCTTCTCGATCGCGGCGTCTTTGAGAATTTCTTCGCTGCGCGCATCGCCAACAATTCCGACGAGGCCATCGCGGGTTGCCATGTCAACAGATTCACGATCAGGGGCAATGACGACGATGGAGTTACCCGACGTACCTGAATCAAGAAGGGCGCGAGCAGCGGCACGGCCCTTGACGCCGTAACCAATGACGATGGTGTGATCTTGCACTTTCTTCCTCCATTTGCTCGAGCGCCACTCTTGGCGGGTGCGCTGGGTGAGCACCTCGATGGTGGTACCGATCAGGACAATCAAGAACAGAAAACGCAACGGCGTAATGACAAGCACGTTGACCAGGCGTGAGGACTCGCAGACCGGAACGATGTCGCCGTAACCGGTGGTAGAGAGTGAAACAGTCGAGTAATAGAACGCATCGAGCAAGGTGAGCGTGCCGACCTGGCCGCGGTCTGCATAGCAATCGCGTTCAAAGTAGACGAGCAGCGCTGTGAAGAGCAGAACACCAAGGGCAATCGCGATCCGAACACCCAGGTTGCGGATCGGGCTGAACTTGTGCCGCGCGAACTGAAGATTGCGCTTGCCATCTGAATCGTCGTTGAGAGTCAGAAAGTCAGCAGGTTTCTTCTTGGCAGCCACAAGTCTCCTTTCCGTGCGCCGCTTTGCAGGGTAGTCGGTCAGCGCCCGAGATGGTCCAGCACTAGGAGTGTGTCTCCGCGCACACCCGTGCCAGGAGGTGCCACCACGTAGGAGTGGGCCATCGCCCAGCCGTGCAGGTCAGGGGCCAGTAGAACCGCAGCGCCATCGTCGATCCGAACGGGATGAATCGCGGTGTCTTCAGCGAACTCGGCGGCAGGAGCATCGTCAGCGAGGGGGATTGTGCGCGCCGGCGGAGTGGGGTCCTGGCGCATCGCCATGATGAGAGGCGTTGCCAGCGTCATGAGGGCACATAACGCACCGATCGGATCCCCGGGCAAACCAATCAGCAGGCGATCATCAGGCAACCGGGCCATCAACATGGGCGCCCCAGGCTGGACCATCACACCGTCCACGAGCCAGTGCGCACCGAGATCGCGGAGCACCTGGCGCAAGTGACTATTGGGCCCGGGCGCTGTTGAGCCTGTGGTGATGAGAATGTCGACGTTCGCGTCGTTGATCTCGTCAAGGAGAAGTTGAGGTGAATCCGGTGCCCGCGTGGGCGGGAACCCCCGCGCACCTAATTCTCCAATAAATGCAGGGATCGTGTGACCGAGGGCATCGCGCGGGCGCCCGAAGCGTGGCAGACCGCGATCAAGAAGCTCGGCGCCAAGGATCAACGTGCCCACACGCGGCGGCGGGATCACGGTGAGTGAGTCGTGGCCGGTGCTGGCAGCGAGGGCTAACACTGCGGGCGTGATGCGCGCTCCGGCAGTGATGAGTTGGCTGCCGCCGTGGGCACGTTCGCCTTGCCGCACGATTCCATGTCCGAAGGCAGGGCGCGCACTTTCATCGGGCACACCGGTGAGTTCATCGCGCGCGGTAATGATCGTCGCGCCTCCGCTGCGCGTTTCGACGACAGCATGGTGATGGTGAATCACCGAATCGGTATGCAGTGGGATCGGCATGCCAGTGAGAACCTTGCAGCAGCAGTGCGGTGACAGCGCTACACCTTCAGCTAGGTCAACGAGCTGCCACGGGCCTTCACCGCAGACCGCGTAACCATCGAGCGCTGATGAATCAGTGGCGGGATCGTCTTGAACGGTCAGCAAAGGCTGCGCGAGGTGGGCTCCTGCAGATTCATCGAGCCGGGCATTTCGCTCGGCCAACGCTCGGCCAGCCGTGCGAGCCACGAACCTGGCCTGGTTCCAGTCGAGCAGCCCATCAAGACCCAATGCGCCATCGGTCATGGCGATTCGCCGCAGTCGGCGGGGGCCACGGTTCTGGTGCCGCTCACAGTCACGCAGCCTATCCTCGCCATATGGGTTCGGCTGGGGTTCACACGACTGGGTCTGCCGCTGATCTTGTTGTTATTGGCGGTGGGATCGTCGGCCTTGCACTGGCTGATGCTTGGTTGGCTGCTCGGCCCGCAGACTCGGTGGTTGTGTACGACAA
>JANQZS010000034.1:0-3030 GCA_030728405.1 Candidatus Nanopelagicales bacterium
GACCTCTTCCTTATCAGGGAAGCGCTCTAACCAAGCTGAGCTATAGGCCCGAAACGAAGCGTCAGACTATCGGACCCCGAGTGGGCCAACTGACGCGGCTACAGATCGTCGGACAGCACCACTTCCAGACCGCCGGTAATGCCCACGGTGAGGTTGTACATAAAGGCAAAAATGGTGGCCAGGAGTGACACCAGGATCACTTCGACAGCGGCAATGATCAGTGCGCCGCCGACCACTCTGGAGAAGGAGAAAAGCTCAACGAGGTCAACGCCAGTAGTGGCACTACCCACGATGTCATTAAGACTTCGCGAGAGGGTTTCGAGAACGCCCGTTGAATCCAGCAGCCACCAGAGCAACCAGACGGCAACCACAATCACCACACCAATGGTGAGAGCCAGCAGGAAAGCAGCCTTCGCCACAGACCAAGGGTCAATCCGGGTCACGTACAGGCGGGCCCGTCTGGGCCCGCTCCCCCGCGTGACCTCAGTGCTCACTCGCTGCTGCCTTCACCCACGGCCGCAACCTCGACCTCAAGTGCAACTTCTGCTTCGTCGCCGTCGACTTCGTCTGACTCCGCACTGCGGGCGACCGCAACCACGGTGTCGCCTTCAGCGAGCTTCATCATCGTGACGCCCATGGTGTCGCGACCTGATGGACGAATCTCTTCAACGCTGGTGCGAATGACTACACCGTTAGATGCGATGGCGAAGATTTGATCGCTCGCCACACACACCATTGCGCCCACGAGTGATCCGCGTTCCTCGACCAACTTCATGGCGCGCACACCGAGAATGCCACGGCCTTTAGGTGACCATTCCGCAATGTTGGTGCGCTTAGCGAAACCGCCGTCAGTGATCGTGACGACGAAGGAGTCGGGCTGCGCAACATCCATCGCGAGCAGAGCATCATCGCCCCGGAAACGCATACCAATCACGCCACCTGTGGCCCGGCCCATCGGGCGCAGGGTGTCATCGTTAGCGGTGAACCGCGCCGACATTCCCTTGCGGGAGAACAGCAGCAGATCATCAGAGTCAGAGACGAGCCGAGCACCCATCACTTCGTCTTCATCAGCGAGGTTGATCGCGATGATGCCGCCCTGGCGATTGGTGTCGTATTCACTCAAACGAGTCTTCTTCACCATGCCACGACGAGTTGCGAGCACCAGGTTCGCCGCCGCCTCGTAGTTCGGAATCGCTAGAACCTGCGCGATGGTTTCATCGGGCTGGAAGGCGAGCAAGTTCGCGACATGCTGACCCTTCGCATCGCGGCCAGCCTCTGGCAGTTGGTAAGCCTTCGCGCGATACACGCGGCCTTTGTTCGTGAAGAACAGGATCCAATGGTGGGTGGTCGTGGCAAAAAGGTGTTCCACCACATCGTCTTGCCGAAGGTTGGCACCCTTAATCCCCTTGCCACCACGGCGCTGGGAACGGTAGAGCTCGCTGCGGGTGCGCTTTGCGTAGCCGCCCGCTGTGATCGTGACCACAACATCTTCTTCAGCGATCAGATCCTCATCGGTCACATCGCCATCCCACGGGATGAAATCGGTACGGCGATCATCACCGAACTTCTCCGAGATTTCAGCGAGTTCCTCTGAAACGATCGCGCGCTGACGTTCCTCTTTTTCGAGGATGTCTGTGTAGTCGGCGATCTTCGACATTAGGTCTTCGTATTCGTCGAGGATCTTCTGATGTTCCAGGGCGGCAAGTCGACGCAGCTGCATGTCGAGAATTGCGGTGGCCTGCAACTCGTCGATCTCGAGCAGGCTCATCAATCCGGTGCGGGCCTCATCCACCGTGGCACTAGCCCGGATCAACGCGATGACCGCATCGAGTTCGTCGAGTGCTTTGAGGTAGCCGCGCAAAATGTGAGCGCGCTCTTCAGCTTTGCGAAGACGGTAACGGGTGCGGCGCTGAATGACCTCGATCTGGTGCGCAACCCAGTAGCGCAAGAACTGCTCGAGGGTGAGCGTGCGCGGCACACCGTCAACAAGTGCGAGCATGTTCGCGCCGAAGTTGTCTTGAAGCTGGGTGTGCTTGTAGAGCTGGTTCAACACAACCTGTGCAACGGCATCGCGCTTGAGTTCGATGACCAGACGCATACCGGTACGCGACGAGGAATCATCACGCACATCTGAAATCCCGGTGAGCTTTCCATCGCCCACAAGTTCAGCGATACGCAGCAGCAAGTTATCCGGGTTTACCTGGTACGGGAGTTGGGTAACGATCAGAAGTTGCCGACCACGTGAATCCTCATCGACGGTGACCACTGCACGCATCGTGATCGAGCCACGACCGGTGCGATGAGCGTCATCGATTCCCTTGCGACCCATGATCAGGGCGCCGGTGGGGAAATCTGGTCCCTTGATGAGATCGGTCAGCGCCGCTTGGCGGGTCTCGCGATCAGCATCAGGGTTGGCGAGGATCCATTGCGCTCCTGCTGCGACCTCACGGAGGTTATGCGGCGGGATGTTCGTGGCCATACCGACAGCGATGCCGGCGCTGCCATTGACCAACAGGTTGGGGAATCGGGCAGGCAGCACCAATGGCTCTTGCGTGCGTCCGTCGTAATTAGGACCGAAATCGACGGTGTCTTCGTCGATATCGCGTACCATGTCCATGGCCAGCGGGGCCATCCGGCATTCCGTGTAACGCTGGGCAGCGGGCGGGTCATTTCCTGGTGAGCCGAAGTTTCCTTGGCCTTGAACCAGTGGGTACCGCAACGACCACGGCTGGGCTAGCCGCACGAGTGCGTCGTAGATCGCCGAGTCGCCGTGCGGGTGGTAACTGCCCATGACGTCGCCAACAACGCGGGCGCTCTTGGAGAAGTTGCGATCTGGGCGGTAGCCGCCGTCGTACATCGCGAAGAGAACGCGTCGGTGCACAGGTTTGAGTCCGTCGCGCACATCTGGCAGCGCCCTGGAAACGATGACAGACATGGAGTAGTCGAGGTATGACCGCTGCATCTCAGTTTGTAGATCGACCGCTTCGATGCGACCGTGCTGGCCGATGATCTCGACCTCGTCGATCTGGT
>JANQZS010000034.1:3130-6041 GCA_030728405.1 Candidatus Nanopelagicales bacterium
CTCGTCGATCTGGTCCTCGCCGCCGTTGGGGGTGATGTCGTCAGACACGTGAAATCTCCGTTACTCGTTGGTCGAAAATCAGATATCGAGGAAGCGCACGTCGCGTGCGTTTTGTTGGATGAAATTACGACGCGCTTCAACGTCTTCGCCCATCAGCACGCTGAACATCTCATCGGCTTGAGCGGCGTCGTCAAGAGTGACCTGCAACAACACTCGCTGCTGGGGGTTCATGGTGGTTTCCCAGAGTTCGTCGGCATTCATTTCACCGAGTCCCTTGTAGCGCTGCACTGCTTCTTCTTTCGGAAGTCGACGGCCGGCTGCGAAACCAGCCTCCAAAAGTGCATCACGCTCGCGATCGGAGTAGGCGAAATCCGCAACCTCGCGCGACCACTTGATCTTGTAGAGCGGTGGTTGGGCGATGTAGACGTAGCCCTGTTCCACGAGTGGGCGCATGAACCGGAACAACAGGGTGAGCAGCAGAGTGCGAATGTGTTGTCCGTCAACATCAGCATCGGCCATCAACACAACCTTGTGGTAACGCAAACGGTTGAGATCAAACTCCTCTTGCACACCCGTACCGAAAGCGGAGATCAACGCTTGAACCTCGGTGTTTTGCAGCACCTTGTCGATGCGTGATTTCTCAACGTTCAGAATCTTTCCACGGATCGGCAAGATCGCCTGAATCTTGGGATCGCGGCCTTGCCTCGCCGAACCACCGGCGGAGTCACCCTCGACGATGAAAATCTCACAGTCTTCAGGCTCCCGGCTCGAACAGTCGATCAACTTGCCTGGCATGCCAGCACCGCCGAGCAAACCCTTGCGGTTGCGGGCAAGATCTCGCGCTTTACGCGCGGCCATGCGCGCAACGGCTGCGTTCACCGATTTGCGTGCGATCTCTTTGCCCTCGGACGGGTTCTTCTCAAACCACTCACCGAGTTGATCGTTGACAACTTTTTGAACGAACGCCTTCATCTCCGTGTTACCAAGTTTTGTTTTGGTCTGACCTTCGAACTGCGGTTCAACAAGCTTCACACTCAAGATTGCAGTAAGACCTTCACGCACGTCTTCACCGGAAAGGTTGGTGTCCTTTTCTTTCAGAACCCCCCACTCGCGTGCGAATTTATTTACCAACGACGTCAAAGCGGAGCGGAACCCTTCTTCATGGGTGCCACCCTCCGTGGTGTTGATGGTGTTAGCGAAGGTGTAGACGGACTCTGCGTAAGACATATTCCACTGCAGTGCGAGCTCGACACTCATACGCTTGTCTTCTGCTTCAGCGCCGACGTCGATCACCGTGGGGTTCGAGACACCTTTACTCGCATTGATGTGACGAACAAAGTCAGCGATGCCGCCTTCGTAGTAGTAACGGACGGTGCGCACGCGCTCGTCTTCATCGATGATGCCTTCTGCGTCTTCACGAATCGGCGCAGCTCCCACTCGCTCATCGGTGAGCTCGATGGTCAAGCCCTTGTTCAAGAAAGACATTTCTTGGAAGCGCCGTGACAACGTGGTGAAGTCGTAGTGCGTGGTTTCGAAGATGTCGGGGTCGGCCCAGAACGTGACGGTGGTTCCGGTGCGATCGGTCTTCTCGCCTTTTTCCAACGGCGCCTGCGGCACTCCGTGGTGATAGGTCTGTCGGTACACGTTGCCTTCGCGGTGCACCTCTACGTCGAGTTTGGTCGAAAGCGCATTCACTACAGAGACGCCGACACCGTGCAGGCCACCTGAGACCGAGTAGCCGCTGCCACCGAACTTGCCGCCGGCGTGCAAGACGGTCAGTACAACCTCGACTGCCGGACGCTTCTCAATGGGGTGCTCATCAACCGGGATGCCGCGGCCATCGTCGGTAACCCGAACCCCGCCGTTAGCAAGGAGGGTTACTGAGATCTCTTTGGCGTAACCCGCCATCGCCTCATCAACTGAGTTGTCGACTACCTCATAGACGAGGTGGTGCAGGCCGCGCTCACCGGTGGACCCGATGTACATGCCTGGGCGTTTGCGGACTGCGTCGAGTCCTTCGAGAACGGTGATCGCACTGGCGTCATACGACACAGCGGAGCTCCTTCTTGCCGGGGGCCAGAGGGCAGCGGGCTGCTCCTCGGGCAGGGCCCGGAACGTGTGGTGTGTGGCGATGACATCGCCCTTGTATTTCGCGTCAGTCTACCGGAATAAACGACATTGAACACACACGCCACGGGGCTTGCAGGGGGGATAGATCGATGCGACCCCCATTCCTTATCCCCCCTACGAATTAGGTGAGATCGGCCGTATTGGGTACCTTGGCGGGCCGTTTACCCGTAGGTGTCGCGAGGTCCTCGACCCTTGACTCGGCGAGGACCCTTCACCCAAGAGGGTGCGGTGGGCCCGTGGATCGTGATTTTGGTGATGACACCCTTGCCGAGCGCCTTATCCAGGGTTTGGTGGACCTGTGGAAGGAGAAGGCGCACCTGGGTGGCCCAGGTCGTGGAATCCGCGATCAATATGAGCTCACCCTCATGAAATCCCTGCGGGCTCACATGCTCAGCGAGATCAGCACCCACGATCTCAGCCCACCGGGAGAGCACATCGGCGGTCGCGGTCTGGGTGGTCCACCCTTGATCGGCTAAAAGGGAGTCCAGGGCGCTGCCCAGCAATTGCGGGTCTCGGTACTCACCCAGTCGGCGTGGGGTGCGGGGCAGCCGGCTTGAGCCCGCCTTGCTCGAGCTGGCCCCGGTTGCGCGTCGAAGGGCCCGAGCAGCAACGTCGTCATTTGCCTGAGTGGAATCGGACTGCGTCGAATTGGGTTGAGTGGAATCAGGCTGCGTGTGCTCACTCATCGCTCTGCCGCTCCCCTGCGAACGGTAAACGTGGTTGCTGTGAGATGCACGGGTACATCTTCTTGCACCGCAGCCGTAATGAACACCTGAGTTGA
>JANQZS010000034.1:6141-36108 GCA_030728405.1 Candidatus Nanopelagicales bacterium
TCGATCAACGTCGAGATGCGAGCCGCCGTGAGCTCCGCGCCAAAGGCGCTGAGTTGTTCATCCCATACCTGAAGTGTGTCTGCAATTGCAGCATCTCCGCGCGCACTAAATGCCGATTTTAAAAGTGTGTTTCTTTGTTTAAGCACTCGTTCATAATCAGCGATCACACCAGCCATGCGTGGTGTCCGCTGCACGAGTAAGCGATCCATGAATTGCCGGCGTTCTGCGGGGTCGCCCTTAACTATCGCTAAATCTTCTGGCGCAAACACCACGGTGCGCACCAGGCCGAGTGCGTCTCGAGCTTTGACCGCAGTGGCACGGTTGATCCGAACTTTGTTTGCTTTACCCGGATTGATTTGCAACTCGAGGGTGACCGATCGTTCACCTTCACCGATGCGGGCGGCGATGACTGCACTGGCCGTTCCGACACGGACTAATGGCAGATCAGCAGCAACACGATGACTCGACAGGGTGGAGAGATAACCGATTGCCTCAACAATGTTTGTTTTCCCTTGGCCATTTGGGCCAACAAAGAGATTTACGCCCTGCTCACATTCAAGACTCAAGGTTTCGTAGGAACGAAAATCAGTGAGGGTGAGAGCTTGAATCCACACTCGTCAGCCAGTCAGGCGAACCGGCATCAGCAGGTAGCGGTAGGCATCAGATGATGCCGCACTGACTTCGCTGACACCCGTGATGACTGCTGGCCGTGTTGATTGAGTGAACGAGAACCGAGCAATCGGTGAGTTAACGGCAACGAGACCGTCGATGAGGTAGCCAGGGTTGAAAGCGATCTCGATGACATCGCCTTCCGTAACACTTTCGACGACTTCGGATGCTTGCGCATCATCGCCAGCTCCGGCACGGAGGGAAACTTCGGACCCATCGAAAGTTAACCGAACGGGGGTGTTTCTCTCGGCGACCAAAGCAACTCGCTTTACAGCATCGATGAGTGCTTGGGTGTCTACCGATGCAACGGTCGAACTCTCATTGGGAAGCAGTGACCGGTACTTGGGAAATTCTCCGTCGAGAAGACGCGTGGTACTGCGACGGCCTTCTCCTTCGAATCCAATCAAACCTGCAGCATCTGGTGTCAGTGCAATGAAAACCGAATCTCCACCGGCGAGAGACTTTGCAGCATCAGAAAGGGTTTTTGCCGGCACGAGTGCTGTTGCTGAAATGGATGATGAGGTGGGTGTCCAGGAAAATTCACGGACGGCTAATCGGTAGCGATCAGTTGCGGCCAACACGATGGTGGACCCATCGATCTCCATACGCACACCGGTGAGTGTGGGAAGGGTGTCATCTCGACCGGCTGCAATTGCCACCTGCGCAACTGCTGCGGCAAACACATCGGATGGGACTGACCCGGCAACGCCTGGCATCGCTGGCAACTGCGGGTAATCCTCAACAGGAAGAGTGGGTAGTGCGAAGGTTGAACGACCGCACGTGATGGACACTCGAGTGCCATCTGTCTGCATCACAACTGGTTGGGCTGGCAGAGAACGCGCGATATCAGCTAACAGACGACCAGAAACAAGAACACGACCTGGTTCATCTACATCTGCACTGACATCAACACGAGCAGAAACCTCGTAGTCGAAACTGCTGAGTTGTAGTGAGCCACTGGTTGCGTCGAGCACAACTCCGGCAAGTACAGGAAGTGAAGGTCGTGTTGGCAGCGTGCGAGCAGCCCACGCCACAGCTTCGGCTAGAACATCTCTTTCAACGCGGAACTTCAACCTGTCCTCCAACAACGAATGAAGGGTAAGTGTGTCAGGAGATAAGTCCACAGCGGTAGTGGGTAGTTACTGCTTGTTATTCAATGTCATAGATATAGGTAGTAGTCGTAGTAGGTGCTGTGGAAACTGTGGAGAAGTGACGTTTTACCCGTATGCAGCCCATTTCTTGCTGGGGGTGAGCTGTGGACGTAATTGTGTGTAGCAGTTGCTACTTGTGGGCATGACAAATATTGGGTGCAAATTTCCACAGGAGATGAAGTTTTCTCCACAGAGGAGCGTCGAACTAATCGGTGAGGGGAAAGTCTTATCCACAGGATGTCCACCTGTGGGGACAGGGTCATGAATACTCTCTCCGATTTAGTAATTTTAGTAGTATTTGTCCGTTTTCACTGAGTTATCCACACCTCTATACACAACCTTTATACACATTCGTGGACAGCGTGAGAACACTTGATACTGGTGTGAATGTTGAGGACTACCTCGTGATTGACTACCTCGTGATTACTGCATCACCCGAGGTTGAGACTTGATTCGACTTGTGAGGTCAGTCACCTGGTTGAACAAGCTGCGCCGTTCAGCCATCAAGTGGCGAATCTTCCGGTCGGCATGCATCACTGTTGTGTGATCCCGCCCACCAAAAGTCTGGCCAATTTTGGGAAGGGACAGGTCGGTGAGTTCCCGGCATAGGTACATGGCTATCTGGCGGGCGGTCACCAAAACTCGTGATCGGCTTGCCCCGCATAGATCGTCGACGGTCACGCCAAAGTATTGAGCTGTGGCTCCCATGATCTGTGCGGCGGTGATCTCCGGCCCGGCGTCAGAGGGCAAAAGATCCTTAAGAACGATCTCGGTAATGGTGAGATCTACCGGCTGACGATTCAACGAGGCAAATGCTGTCACTCGGATAAGTGCACCTTCAAGTTCACGAATGTTGCTGGAAATTTTTGAGGCGATGTATTCAAGAACCTCGGGAGGGGCGACGAGCCGTTCTTGAACGCTCTTTTTACGAAGAATCGCAATTCGGGTTTCAAGGTCAGGGGGTTGAACGTCGGTAATAAGACCCCATTCAAAGCGTGACCTCATCCGATCTTCAAAGTCCTGAAGTTGTTTAGGTGGCAAATCAGAGGTAATGACAATCTGCTTATTTGCATTGTGCAGAGTGTTGAAAGTATGAAAAAACTCTTCCTGGGTCTGGACTTTTCCACTCAAGAACTGAATATCGTCGACGAGGAGAACGTCAACGTCTCGGTACCGCCTTTGGAATACCCCGGCCTTATCGTCACGGATGCTGTTGATGAATTCGTTGGTGAATTCCTCTGAACTCACATATCGCACATGAGTTCCCTTGTACAAAGTTTTTGTGTAGTGCCCGATGGCATGCAGCAAATGTGTTTTACCCAACCCAGAACCGCCGTAGATAAACAGTGGGTTGTAGGCGCGTGCTGGTTGTTCAGCGACAGCCACAGCAGCGGCATGAGCGAACCTGTTACTGGATCCGATAACAAAAGTGTCGAAGACGTATTTGTTGTTGAGGCGCGCATCCTCCATCCTGGTCGACGGAGATCCGGTGCCTGGGCGAAAAGGTTCGTCCGGTACTGGCGGGAAGTCGTCGGCGTATGTGGCATCGGCTGCCTCATCGGTGGCTGTTTCATCGAGGTCGGTGCTGATGGAGGGATCTACTGTGACGGCAAGACGCATCTCCCGCCCCAAAATGTCTGATAGGGCGGCAACAACAGCTGGCCGTAACCGAGTTTCGAGGACATCTTTGGTGAATTCATTCGGCGCCGCGATCAGCGCGGTGTCCTCAACAAGTCCGAGCGGCCGGGTCAGGCTGACAAATGCCCGCTGCTGCGGGTTGAGCGAGCCATCTGAAAGCCGGCTAAGGGTCTGATTCCACACTTCAGTGAGATCAGTTTCCTCTGCCATTAACCCACCCCTCATCGTCATTTCCGCAACTCATCCACATGGTTATCCACAGATGTGGACTAGCGGCCAGAACCTTATCTCGTGCAGACTCGCTAGACAAGCCTCTTTTTTAGGACATTGCTAGCTTGTGGATAAGAGGGCAGCAGGTATCAAGGGGCCCAGTTTGACCAAAAGGCCGTAGTGGCCGTAATCTCAGCAGGCTCATCCCCACCAACGCAGGAGTCCGGCCATGAAGCGCACTTTCCAGCCCAATACCCGTCGTCGGGCCAAGACCCACGGCTTCCGGGCTCGTATGCGTACCCGTGCTGGCCGCAGCATCCTCGCCGCCCGTCGGTCGAAGGGCCGCGAGCGCCTCTCCGCCTGACGGACTCGTAATGTTGCCCGCGTCGAACCGGATGCGGTCGGCACCCCAGTTTCGTGAAACCACCCGCCGTGGAGTTCGAATTCCATCCGGCGCGGTGGTTTTGCACGTTTTAGCCACGGGCGTTTCCGAAGAGCCACGTGTGGGTCTCACGATCAGTAAGTCGGTCGGCAATTCAGTAGTGCGCCACAGAACTGCCCGCCGTATCCGAGCTGCATTCGCATCGTGTGTAAACGATTTGCCCAGGGGATCTTTGTGGGTTGTTCGGGCCTTGCCGGGCGCAGGAGAGAGTGAGTCACTGCATAACGACGTCGTGAGTGGAATCGCAAGGGCACGTCTGAAACTCGAAAGTCGGCCATGACTCGGGTGGGTAGGGGGCTTTTGTGGGTGTGGGATCACACCCTGGGCTTCCTAGTGGCGCAGGTGTTGCTTGCGCTGATTTGGGTCTACCAGCGGATCATCTCCCCGGTACTTCCGCCGAGTTGTCGTTTCCACCCCAGCTGTTCTGCGTACGCAGGGGGATCCATCCGCATGCACGGTTCGGGTAAGGGCCTAATCTTGGCCGTCTGGCGTCTACTACGGTGCAATCCTTGGAATGGCGGTGGCCTTGACCCCGTTCCAGCCAAGGGGCGTTGGTTGCCAGATATCCACCCGGATGGTCGGGATCGACGTGGCGCTTCGAACGGCAGTATGACTTGATCAGCGTGACTTCGACTATGTAGGAGATTGACTTCAACGATGTTCATTCTCGATTGGCTCCGTACCGGTGTGAGCTGGGTTCTCGTCCAGTTCCACCAACTACTGAGCACGTTCATGAATCCGGCCAGCGGCTGGACCTGGGCACTGTCAATCGTCGGTCTTGTGCTGGTAATTCGTATCTTGCTGATTCCACTTTTTGTTAAGCAGATCAAAGCGCAGCGCGGCCTGCAAATAATTCAGCCGCAGATGAAAGAGATTCAAAAGAAGTACGCGGGCGACCGTGAGCGCCAGTCGCAAGAAATGATGAAGCTGTACAAGGAAACTGGCACCAACCCTCTCGCTTCATGTCTGCCAATTTTGTTGCAGGCCCCCATCTTCTTCGCGTTGTTTAGTGTGCTACAGGGCATTGCCATGCTACGGCCTGAAGGCGTTTTCAACTGGGATCAGTACAGCGATCTGCTCTATAGTGCGCACGACGCGTCGATTTTTGGTGTGCCACTGTATGCAACGTTTTGGAATGCAAGCGAGTCACCCAACCCAGTCAATACGCAAATTCTCGCTTTTATTCTGATCATTTTGATGTCGGGGACCACGTTCCTCACTCAACGCCAGTTGATCGTGAAGAACACTGCACCGGATAACCCGATGGTTCGCCAGCAGAAGATCCTGCTGTACGTATTCCCCATCGTCTTTGCAGTGGGTGGCGTGAACTTCCCGATCGGTGTTCTCATCTACTGGTTCACCACGAACCTGTGGTCGATGGGTCAGCAGTTCTGGGTTATCCGCAATAACCCACAGCCCGGCACTCCCGCTTATGAGGCAAAAGAGAAGCGCAAGGCGGAGAAGTTGGCGAAGAAGTCCGGCACCGTCGTGATTGAAGAAGTTACCGACACTGCGTCGGAAAACACTCCCCGAGTACAGCCCAAAAAAGCCCCCCGCGCCAAGCGGAAGAAAAAGTAGGAGCAAGATGACTGAGAAGACTGAAGCGTCGGTAAACCTGCTCGAGCAAGAAGGCGACGCTGCTGCTGACTACCTGGAAGCCCTCCTTGACATTGCGGATCTAGACGGCGATATCGACATTGACGTTGAAGGAAACCGGGCCATGGTTTCCGTGGTCGAGGTCAACAAGGGAGATCTCGGCAACCTGGTCGGCGCTGATGGTGAGGTGCTGCAAGCCCTTCAAGAACTCACCCGACTTGCTGCCACTCGGGAAACTGGTGAGCGGTCACGCCTCATGCTCGACATTGCTGGCCACCGGGCTGCCCAGCGCGAAATTTTGGCGGAAAAGGCTCGGGAGGCGATCGCTGAAGCTCAGCGCACATCTGCTCCTGTCCGGATGGATCCGATGACCCCCTTCGAGCGCAAGGTCGTTCACGACGTTGTGGCCGAGGCTGGTCTTGCCAGCGAATCTGAGGGCGAAGAACCCACTCGTTTCGTGGTTATTCGCGTCTCTTAATTTCCGGCCAACTCGAAGGTTTCCCGTGAAACATTCACACGAGGAGAACGCACACCGATCCACTGTGCCGACTCTCCCCCTGTGGCTGGAGCCAGCACGGGTCGGTCTGGTGGGGTACGCGGAGCTGCTGGCCGGTCCGGGCACCGAACGCGGACTCATCGGCCCTCGGGAGATCCCGCGGCTATGGGACCGACATATCTTGAATTGCGCCGTAGTGGCTGACCCTGCCACCGGACTTATCCCAGCTGGTTGCGTTGTTGCCGACGTAGGCTCAGGGGCCGGGCTGCCTGGATTGGTATGGGCGCTGGCCCGCCCAGATATCTCCGTGGTTCTGGTAGAGCCACTCCTTCGCAGAGCGACATTTCTCACCGAGGCCATCATTGAACTTGGGTTGACCACTCGCGTGCAGGTGGTCCGGGCTCGAGCTGAAGACTTGCCGGGCACGCCCACCTGGGTGGGCGTGGACGTGGTGACCGCTCGCGCTGTTGCTCCCATGGACAAGTTGGTCGGTTGGACCCTGCCGCTAGCCCGACGGGGTGGCACCCTGCTGGCCCTCAAAGGAGCAAGTGCGCAAGAGGAAGTCGACAGCGCTGGTGCTGCATTGGCAGCAGCGGGTGTGGTCGAGGCAGAAGTAGTGACTCTGGGAGCAGGGGTAGTGGATCCCTTGACCACTGTGGTTGTGGCGCGCACCTCTCCTGCACAATAGGGCCGTGCCCGAGACCCCCACCGTTGTGCAGACTCCCCCAGAGAACCTTCCCCCTCGAGATGCTGGTCTGGGCTGGCCCAATGTTTCACGGGAAACATCACCTGAACCGGGCCGAGTTGCCGGCCTAGGTTGGCCAGCATGACCCGGGTAATCACCGTCGCCAACCAAAAAGGGGGAGTGGGAAAAACCACTTCTACCGTTAACGTCGCAGCAGCCCTTGCCCTTGCTGGAAAGTCTGTTCTAGTACTTGACCTAGACCCCCAAGGAAATGCCTCCACGGCCTTAGGTTTGGATCACCGAGAGGGAGTCCGCGGCACGTACGAGGTGATCACCGGTGAGGCGAATATCGAAGATGTTGTCATGGAATGTCCTGATATATCAGGACTTATAGGGGTGCCCGCAACCATTGATCTGGCGGGTGCCGAGATTGAGCTGGTGGCCGCTGAGCGCCGGGAGTACCAGCTCCGAGAAGCAGTTGATGCCTACGTTGCGACCCACCCAGACCTTGATTACTTGATTATTGACTGCCCGCCCAGCCTCGGGCTGCTCACCTTGAATGCCCTGGTGGCTGCCCGTGAGGTTCTGCTGCCCATCCAGTGTGAGTACTACGCCCTAGAAGGGCTCTCTCAATTACTGCGAACAGTCGACATGGTCACCTCACACCTCAACCCGGATCTGCAGGTGAGTGCGATCATGCTCACGATGTACGACGGGCGCACCCGGTTGGCCAGCCAGGTGGCAGATGAGGTGCGCACCCATTTTGGGGCCAGGGTCCTAGACACCGTCATCCCGCGGGCCGTGCGAATCTCCGAAGCTCCCTCGTACGGCCAAACCGTGCTCACCTACGACCGAAACTCGTCCGGATCGCTGGCGTACACCGAGGCCGCGATGCAACTGGACGAGTGGGGCGCACCCACACCACGATAGTTATACACAGGTTATCCACAACACGGAGGATTGAATGGCGGAGAAGCGCGGTCTAGGCCGAGGGTTGGGGGCCCTCATCCCCACGGAGAAGGCTGCATCTTCGGTAAAGCCGGCAGCGAAGAAGAGCAAGCCCGAACCCAGCCCAGAAGTTGTGGGCTACGCCGAGCTGCCGATCGAGTCGATCGCACCTAATCCGCGACAACCGCGCGAGGTGTTTGATGAAGACGCACTCGCTGAACTGGTCACATCGATCCGCACAATCGGGTTACTGCAACCCATCGTGGTGCGCCCTACCGCTTCTGGATATGAACTCGTTGCTGGCGAACGCAGACTGCGGGCCAGCAAGCAGGTGGGCCTTGAATTCATTCCTGCACTCATC
This sequence comes from Candidatus Nanopelagicales bacterium, assembly GCA_030728405.1. GTDB lineage: Bacteria > Actinomycetota > Actinomycetes > S36-B12 > S36-B12 > CAIXFB01. The sequence goes on from JANQZS010000034.1 coordinate 14,338, forward strand.
CGACATACCGAAGATGCCGATCTGCTGCGCGATGCACTGCTAGAAAACCTGCACCGGGCCAACTTGAATGCACTCGAAGAGGCAGCTGCATATTCACAGATGCTCGCAGATTTCGGTTGCACTCAAGAAGAACTTGCACAACGCATCGGTAGATCGCGGCCGCAAATCACCAACACGATCAGGTTGCTGAAACTTCCTACCGATGTGCAAAGGCGAGTAGCAGCCGGCGTACTCAGTGCAGGGCACGCACGCGCGCTGCTCTCACTAGATGACCCCGCTGCAATGGAAGCACTCGCCACGCGCATCGTCGCAGAAGGATTAAGTGTTCGTGCTGTTGAGGAAATCGTCATTGTTGGCGATGCCACCACTCCACGCAAAGAGAAGCAAACACGCGAACGCAAAAAAAGAAATTCAGCAGCGACTGAAATAACTGAAGAGATGACGACCCGGTTGGCCGATGCGCTCGAAACCCGCGTGCGCCTAGATGGTTTTGCAACGCCCAAGAAAAAAGGCACTGTGGTGATTGAGTGCGCCGACGTTGAAGACCTTCGACGCATCGTCGATCACATCACCTGATTACGAGACTCCACCAGTGTGGCGATCACATCGCCCACCTTCAAAGAAGATGCAGCGATTGCCTGCGGCATAAGGGAAGTCTCGGTCATTCCAGGTGCAACGTTTACCTCAAGAAACCATACGGTTCCCGATCCATCAACGATCAGATCAGAACGTGACCAGTCGGTGAGACCGAGACCTTGATGAACGGTAAGGGCCGTGGAAATCACGGATTGAATCTCTTCATCGGTAAGACGCGCGGGGCAGAAGAACTCAGTGGTACCAGCGGTATACCGCGCGTTGTAGTCGTAAATGCCAGCAGGCGGGCAAATTTCAATCACGGGCAAGACTTCTGCGCCAAGCACGCACGCCGCAACTTCGGTACCGCTCACGAAGGCCTGAATCATTGCGGTGTCAGCGTAGGAAAATGCACCGACCAACGCTGAGGGCAAATCGGCTGCGTCGCGCACCACAGAGATGCCAAGCGCACTGCCACCCGACGTTGGCTTCACGATCAAAGGCAGCCCAACTCGACTCACCACGGCAGCCATAACAGAAGCGGCGCCTAACTCTCGGAACGTCGACTGCGGCAACACCATAAACGCTGGAACGTTGATCCCCAAGCGCTCCACCACGGTCGAGGCAACGGGCTTATCGAAGGCAATTCGGCTGGACCGCGCATTTGATCCAAGGTAAGGAATCCTCAATGACTCCAACAGATCTCGAAGGGATCCGTCTTCGCCAGCTGCACCGTGCAACATGGACACGACGCAGTCGGGTCGGTGGGCGGCAATGAGGTCAAGCAGTGCTGCGTCAACATCTGCTTCCGTAACTTCCCAGTCAGGACGGGCGCGCCGGAGCGCCTCCGCTGCGCGCCGACCAGAACGGAGCGAGACATCACGCTCGGGGGATAGACCACCGGCGAGAACGAGAACATGCACAGTCATGAAATAAACGCCTAAGCCATATCTGGGGTTGGGGTGGACTCACCATGGAAGGTAGCGAGGGTGTGGGTTGTGCCAAAGGTACGCGCCAAATCAAGTTCGGCCTCGATCACACCTGCAAGCCGGCGCACTCCTTCACGAATGCGATCAGGGTCTGGGTAGCAGTAGGACAACCGCAGGTTGTTACGCCCCGCACCGTTCACATAGAAACCGGTACCCGGCACGTACGCAACGAGTTCAGCAAGCGCGCGCGGCAGCATGGCGGTTGCATCAAGGCCAGCCGGCAGAGTGACCCAGGAGTAGAAACCACCGGCTGGGATCGTCCACGTGGTCCCCTCAGGCATCATCGCTTGGAGGGATTCCAAAAGGGCATCACGGCGCTCGCGGTAGAGCTCGCGGAAAGTCTTAATCTGCTCGCGCCACGGCTGAGTTGCTAAGTACTCAGAGACGGTGAGCTGGGCATAGTTTGACGGACACAAAGTGGCGGCTTCTGCGGCCAACACCAACTTCTCCCGCACGCCGTGCGGTGCTACCGCCCAACCCACGCGCAGACCGGAGGCAATCGTCTTGGAGAACGAGCCAAGATAAATGACACCTTCGGCATCATCGGCACGCAGCGCACGAGGAACTTCGCCTTCAAAACCGAGCAGCCCGTAGGGATCATCCTCGAGGACCAAAATCCCGGCGGATTGGGCGATCCGCAATATCTCTGCTCGCCGTTGCGGTCCTTGGGTCACACCGGCCGGGTTGTGAAAAGACGGGATCGTGTAAATCATTTTGATTTTCTTACCGGCTGAACGCGCCGCAGTGATGGCATCGGTAAGAGCCTGCGGGTTCAGCCCCTCCTCGTCCATAGCGACGTGGACGATGTCGCACTCGAAGGATCGAAAAACACCAAGCGCACCGACGTAAGAAGGAGATTCAACGAGAACGGTGTCGCCGGGATCACAAAACACTCGGGTCACCAGGTCAAGAGCCATCTGCGAACCGGTGGTCACGACTATGTCGTCGGGGTGGGCCTGCACGCCAACTTCACCGATTACTTCAAGGATCTGCTCGCGCAGCGACATGTCTCCTTGACCGGATCCGTACTGCAAGGCGGTGGCCCCGCGCTCTTTGAGCAAGCGAGCGGCTGTCTCGGCGACCATGTCCATGTTCAACGCCTGCACAAACGGCATTCCGCCTGCAAGGGAGACAACCTCGGGCCGGCTCGCCACCGAAAACAACGCCCGGATTTCCGATGCGGTCATACCGCGAGCCCGCTGAGCGTAGGAATCCACCCAGGGGTCTAGACGGGAGCCACTCACGCACGACACCATAGAGGGGTGATGAAAAAAGTGCTGGCGTGGGCGTTCCTGTTAGCCGGACTCGGGGTAGTTGCTGGATTCGTGGCCAGACTCCTGTGGCCGCAGCCGGTTCGGTCGATTACGTCGCTGGATTCGTGACTCTGAAAATTCTTGACTCTGAGATTCGACGTTAAGCGGGAGCACAGATCTGGGTAAGCGCTGCAGCGAGTCCTTTTGCAACAGCGTCGTGAAAATTCGCACTACCCAGCCGCCTGGCATCGGCCGGATTTGAGATGTAACCCAACTCAATGCGCACAGCAGGCATCCGGGTGCTCCTCAGAAGATCCCACGAACGTGCATGGGTCCGGCAATCGAGAAGGTCGGTTCGGGAAACGAGTTCCTCTTGCGTGAGTGTTGCTAGTGCCTTTCCGGCAAAAGAGTGCGCGCCGCCGAGTGGATCACCGAAATAGAAGGAAGAAACACCGTTGACGAGCGGGTTCAGCGATGTGCTGATGTGGATGGACAGCACGAGGTCAGCGCTGAGCCGGTTGGCAAAGTCCGCTCGGTCGGTTTCTGTTGGAGTCGCGTTGTCAATGTGCGCCGGCCTGCTGATCAGCACCTGGGTCCCGAGTGCTGCGAGGCGCCCTTCAGTTCTGGAGACGATCGCAAAACACAAGTCCGGCTCCACGTCAGAACCTGGATCGAGAAGCACAACCTTGTCTGCGATACCTGTTTGCAACGAGCCAAGGCCCAGTTGTTCGCGCAATAACGATGAATCACCACCGCTGACCGTGCGCACAAGGCGCTCGAATGCCCGATATGTGTCCGGGCCGCAGGTGCCATCACTAGGAACGCCCACGCCGAGTTGAAAATCACGGAGCGCCCGATCAGTGTCTGGACCGAAAATCCCGTCGATGCGACCGCAATTGAAACCAAGTTGGCTTAACCGGCGCTGTAACTCTTTGACGTCATCACCAGTGACAAGGTGCCCAGGTGAAAAGGCGAGCACTCGATCACCCAACTTCCAACGGGCTTCTTCGAGGTTTCGAAAAGTTACCGGTCCCACGATTCCATCGACAGTAATACCACGCTCTTGTTGGAAAGTGCGAACGGCACGGTCAAGGTCAACGTCGAACTCATCGCCAGTTTCAACGTCACATAAACCCAGGTACGCGAGCCGTGCGCGCACCTCCGCGACGGCCGCCCCGGTGCTCCCAAGGCGGATCATGCCCCTACAGAATCGAGTTCAGATCAGCGAGCAGAGCAGCCTTGGGCTTTGCACCGATGATGGTCTTGACGATCTGCCCGCCCTTGAACACGTTCATGGTGGGGATGGACGTGATGCCGTATGCCGCAGCGGTCTGCGGGTTCTCATCGACATTGAGCTTGACGACGGTGATGGCGTCGTTCTCTGCTGCAATTTCTTCCAGGATGGGGGCGATCATCTTGCACGGACCACACCACTCGGCCCAGAAGTCAACGATGACGGGCTTATCGCTCATCAAAACGTCGTCGGCAAAGCTTGCGTCGGTCACGATCTTGGTGGCACCCATCATGTTCTCCTCGGAAATTTAGTAAGTCGTTCAGGGACAGACTCAACGATCAGAATACGGGTTAGGGGGCTCGAATCCCCTATTCGGACGCAGCTAAGAACCGTTCAGCGTCGAGGGCGGCGGCGCAGCCTGTCCCAGCGGCGGTGATCGCTTGGCGGTACGTGTGGTCGACGAGATCACCACACGCAAAGACTCCCGGAATATTTGTCTGTGTGGATGGGGCATTGACCTTCACATAGTTCTCGGCGTCCAGATCGACCTGTCCGACGACTAACTCGGAGCGAGGGTCGTGACCAATGGCGATGAAAAGTCCGGTGATGGGGAGCTCACGGGTCTCACCCGTCACGGTGTCTTTGAGAATGACGCCGCTGAGTTTGGCATCACCGAGCACGTCGACAACCTCGCTATTCCACGCGAACTTCATTTTCTCATTCGACAGCGCGCGTTCTTGCATGATCTTGCTAGCCCGAAGGGAATCGCGACGGTGGATCAGCGTGACCGACTTGGCAAAGCGGGTGAGGAACGTGGCCTCCTCGAGGGCTGAGTCTCCGCCACCCACAACGGCGATGTCGTGGTCGCGGAAGAAGAATCCATCACAGGTTGCGCACCACGAAACACCATGCCCCGAAAGCCGCTTCTCGTTTTCCAATCCGAGTTCGCGGTAACCAGAACCCATCGCCAAAATGATGGCTTTTGCCTGGTGGGTGTTGCCAGCTCCGTCGACCACCGTCTTTACCTCACCCGACAGATCCATCGAAGTGACGTCGTCGGTGATGATTTCGGTGCCGAAACGTACAGCCTGTCCGCGCATGTTCTCCATTAGAGCCGGGCCCATGATGCCGTCGACAAACCCAGGGAAGTTTTCCACCTCTGTGGTGTTCATGAGCGCACCGCCTGCGGTGACCGATCCCTCGAACATCAAAGGGTTCAGTTGGGCGCGTGCTGCATAGACGGCAGCCGTGTAGCCGGCGGGGCCGGAGCCAACGATGATGACGTTGCGGATCTCGCTCACAGTTAGTCATTCCTCACGTAATTGCGGGCAGGGTTTAGGCCGGTGGCAGATACCGAGTGGGGTATCTGATGTGTGTAACTGATCTTAGGGCTGCGTTTATTCCGGGCCCTACTGCAGGCAGATGGCGATCAGGTGAATGCCGTGGTCATGGATTCGCACGCGCAGCGGCCGGACGGAGTGGTGTTCGGTCCGGATCCACCAATCCGAGCCGTCACATTCGGCCGTGAAGCCGCGGGGGTTTCCGGCCAGGCCGATACCGAGGGATTTTCCGGCCGACTCCTTCGCCATCAGTACCTCGAGCGGGCTTTTGCCATGGCGCTCACATTCCTGTTGTTCGGCGCTGGTCAGGCTGCGCTCCAGCTCCCGGACCGGCCGGTCGGCTCGTTCAACGTCGATTCCCACTGGACCTGCGGCAACGGCGGCAACGGCGAATCCTGTTGTGTGGGCCAGCGAGATCGACAAACCGGCTGGCGTGATGACGGGCGCCCCAGACTCGAGGGAAGAGATCGTCACGCTGCTCGTAGTGATGTCGGTGCCTTCCCGTGCCCACCAACTTTGTGCGGCCTCCTTGCCGGCAATCCGCGCGCAGAGCCACTCGCGTCGGCGGTGGGGGTGGTGCAGGGCAGAAAAGCTCGACTTTTCGGAGTCGGAAAGGAACTCCTCGGCTAATTCATCCAGTGTGGAGTCAAGGCTCTCGTCAAATTTGATCGCTGAAATCCATACTTCGGGAGCAACGTCAACAACAGATGTGAGCACCGGGGTCTCGTGATCAGTCGAGAGTGTGCGTGAAACGCCGCAGCACTGCACCGTCTTGTTCACCGCAGTTTGGTCCGACAACCCAAATGTCGAGGGTTATGGGCATGTTGCTCGGGGGTGGACTGCTGATGTCGATCGCCATAAACGCGGGGATCACGATCACGCCAGCATCAGAACCCATGTATTGCGCTCGATCAACGATGAGTGCTTGCGACTGATCGGACTTCGTGAGCATGGTGATGCAGTTACGCAGTTTTTCATCACTTGCCATAAAACCACTGGTACGCATTGCCTTTTTCATGGTCTTCGGGCTGTCCATGGTGAGCATTTCCAGGGGCGAAGACATCCCGAAACCGTCGATCATCGAATCGATCTGACCGACAACATTTTCCGGGGTGTAGGCCATATCTGACTGGGTTATTGCGCGGGCTGGCGGCACAAACCCTGCCTGCAGAACTTGAGGAGCATTCGCAGCACTCGACTCCGCGACCACGGTGTCAGCAGTTGAACCGGCACTTGAGCCGGCCACTACCTCGGACGTGCCAGTGGGACGAAGCGCCACCACGGCCAAGCCCACAGCAAGGAAGGCCACACTCGCGGCGATCAAACCTGATGTGAGGTTGAGCCGGCGGCGTCCACCGGTCGGGAAGGAAAGAATCTCTGAACTGGCACCGCCACCTGAGCGCGAGGCCTGCTCGAGGGCAAGAACGGTAGTGAGTTGCTCCCAGACAGCGTCGGGCATGGGCTCTGGAGTGACCCGGTTCGGGTCCAAGAAATCCAACCCAGCAAGTGCCTCGATCACCCATTCCTGGTCCAACTCAGCTGCTTCGCCGAGGGACTCGGGGTCTGGAACGTCATCAATGGAGCTCATGGGCGTCGATCACCTCCTTCGGGCCCGTTGCTGGGCCTTGGTGTGACGGACTCCGGTCCGTCAGGGTTCCGTAAAAATTCCAACCGTTCAGCGAGTTTTGCCCGACCTCGGAAGCACCGGCTTTTGACAGTGCCAGCGGGGCACGCCAAATAGGCCGCCGCCTCATCGATTGACCACCCCTCGATATCGACCAGGACGACGGCAATCCGTTGGTCCTCGGGCAATTCGGCGAGGGCTTCGGTCACGGCCAACTGAACTTCACGCTCGCCCAGATGATCTCGAGGGTCAGCCAGCCGGATCTGGGGGGCGGTGATGGTGTCGTAGTCGCCATCAGGCAGCGGAATGGTGGCCCGAACGGCCTTACGACGGAGCCGGTCGAGACAGGCATTAACCACAATTCGGTGCAACCAGGTGGTGACTGCGGCATCGCCGCGGAACTGTTCAGCCCGGCGAAAAGCCGAGATCAGCGCATCTTGCAGGGCGTCGGAGGCTTCTTCAGGATCCGAGGTGGTGCGCAGGGCCACCGACCAGAGCCGATCTCGATGCCGGCCGATCAACGAATTGAAAGCCTGCGGGTCTCCCAAGACATGGGCCGCCAATAACTCGGCATCCGCGCGCTCGTCGACCACGATCCGAAGCCTATTGCGGCACCGCGCCTTCAGGCATCGGTGGAAGCGGGGATGGTGCCGCGCAGAGTCATACTCGCCACCCCGCCGGAGTATTTTCCTTTTTCTGCGTTCCCAGACTCTCGAGGAAGCCCCTTGAGCCAGACGAGGACGTACCTGCCGATAACCGGACGGGCGATCCTTATGTCGGTGATTGGGCTCGCAGCATCGATGGAGACGGCTTCGGTCCACAGATCGGGATCCCGCTGAATTTCATTCGAGACCCGCACGTCAACATCTGTGCCAAAGCCCACCAAACCCAAAGACAATGAACTCACTGACACCGGCTCACCCATGTCGAAAATGATCCCGACGCCACCTTTTCCCTCAAGATCGCGACTTACATAGGTTTCGGTGACCCACGCGGTGGTGCCATCAGCGTCGATTGCAAAAGTCGCCGATTTCTCATTCTCACGGCCGCGTTTCTTATCGGTCTTTCCGTCATTGTTGTCGTCGGCAAGTGGGTCATAAGAGCGAACGCCGACGATGGGCAACAAGGATTCCCCGGTCGCAAAAAATTCCTCGACGAACGGGGTTGCCTCGGAAGTGAGGATGGATGCATCACCTGACGGATCGTTCGCGCTTATTGCTGGACCAGAACCACCGCCGCTGATTAATTGCACACCGACCCAACCAATGACGACGACCACCGCTAATGCGAGTGCACTTCCCACGATGCGTACTGCCCAACTACGACCCGTGCGCAGAACACTGGGCGGTGAAATCATGGTGGTCGTGGATGAAACAGGGCTCAAATAATCAGCGGCCGCTCCTGTTGCGGCGGCAAAGCCCGCTGAATCGTTGATCCGCGGGACACCGCGCGGCCTCGGTGCATCGAGAACCGACCGGCCAACGAGATCATCCACGGCGCGCGGGATGCTCGCGCGGACATCGGATGGCAGCAGAACGTGATCCTTATTGGTCGGGGCAAGAGGAATACCCACAACGGCAGGATCGATCCCCACCTGCGGCCATAGACCGGTTGTAAGTGCGTAGACGAGGCTGCCCAATCCATCAACGTCTTCAGCGGGACGAGTGCCGCCCGCACTGAGCGGGCCAAAGATCGCAGCATCAACGGAAAGTCCGCGGACCCGCACCTCTTCTGCATCGGTCATGATCACACTGGAAGGCCGCAGCCGCCCGTGGTGCAAATCACGATCTGCCGCAAACGCGAGTGCTCGGGCAACCTCACCGATCCACAGCAGCGCTTCTTCTGCTCGAACCGGGTGGCCTTCACGCTGGGTGAGTAATTCGGTCAAGGTACGACCACTTGCCCATTCACTAATCACAGCGATGCGCGAAGGCTGGTCTCCATCTGCCGGTACATCCACCACGTCAAGAACTCGCAGCAGGCGACGATCATCTACGCCGGCTGCTGCTCGTGCAGCACCAAGAACTGCAGGCACCCGGGCATCGTCGGAACGCAGCGTGCGGATCAGCACGCTTCTTTGCAACGTGGTGTCTTCGCCCCGCCAGGTTTCGACGGCGAACTGGCGAAATCCGGCGGCGTCGGTGGGTTCGGGTGATCGCACGTCGACCAGGTCTACAAGCGTGTACCTCCCAGAAATGGTTCTCATGACGTGCTCTTTCTCGCAAGCCGCTTCGTCACCATTCGCACGATAGAGGAAACCTCACTGACCTTGAACAACCACGCGAACCAGAAGAAAACCCCGAATCCGACAGTCGAGATCACAATCACCCGGATCAACACTTCGAATTTGTTGGACAGGCCCGGTTCAAAAACGTACGTGACGAGCAGAAGTTGGGTGCCCACCATGAAAACGATCGAGATGATGGAGACCAACATAAGTTTCGCAAGAGTCCACGCAGTATGCCGTGATTCAAGGCCGCCCAAACGACGCGCCAAGATCCACCACGCAATAACAAGACCAACCCAGTACGAGATGGAATAAGCCAGCGCGATCGAGGCGATCTGCACACCACCGGCGGCGGCGAAGTAGAACAACGGATACACCAAAACGAGTAGCACCGCTGAGAACGCAACCGTAATAAAGAACGGGGTGCGGGTGTCTTCGAGTGCGTAGAAGCCGCGCAGTAGCACGTAGAACAACGTGAACGGAAGCAGACCGAGCATGAAGACGGAGACGACCTGTCCCATCTGAGATGCCTGCTCTTCAGTGGCCGCTCCGTAGCCGAACAGCAGCACCGCAACGGACGCACCGATCACGAAAAGAACGGATGCAATCGGTGCGACCATCGTGCTCACGACGCGCATGGTGGAACCGATGTCGGCGCCCACCCGTTTCCGATTCCCATCGTGCGCGTATCGGCTCAGGGCCGGGAGTAACGCGGTCACGACAGAAACGGTGATCACACTGTGCGGAAGCATGAAAACCAAGTGCGCCTTTTGATACGTGGTGAGTCCTGCCGCGACCGCACCGGCTGCCAACGCATCGACGTTGGCCTGCGTGGCGAGTCTGGTGATCACCACGTACACCGCCTGGTTGATCAGCACCAGAGCGATGGTCCACGCTGCTAGGCCGCCGGCCTTACCGAGTCCGCCGTTTCGGAAATCAAAACGCGGCCGGTACGAGTAACCCGAACGCATCAGGACCGGAACCAGAATGAGTGCCTGCACCGCCACACCGAGGGTGGTACCGATTCCAAGGATCAGTATCTGATTCGTGGTGAGCGCGCCATCGGCAGCCGCGGAGGTTCCCGCCACTGCGATGAAAAGCAGGAAGGTGGCAATCGCGATGATGTTGTTGGCGATGGGTGCAAACATCGGAACGCCAAAGTGGCCGCGTGCATTAAGCACCTGACCAAGCATCGTGTACACGCCGTAGAACAGGATTTGCGGCAAACATAACCGGGCAAACGCCACGGCAAGATCAAAGTCGGATTGCGGGTAGTCGGCTGGGGTGTAGAGATCAACGATCAACGGAGCTGCGAGCACCGCGATGATCGACATTGCAACCAGCGTTGCTCCCACAAAGGTCAAAAGCCGATCGGCGTAAGCCTTGCCGCCGTCGCTGTCCTCTTTCATCCGACGCACTAACTGCGGAATGAAGACCGCGTTCAGCGCACCGCCGATGACCAGGATGTAGACGACGGTCGGCAGCGCATTGCCCAGTGAGTACGCGTCGGAGACCAGATAGAAGCCCAGTGCGGCGGTCATGGCAACGTCGCGCAGGATCCCGGTGACCCGCGAAACGATCGTCCCGCTGGCCATTACGGCGCTGGGGGCCGCGAGGGCCCGGGTGCCACCGTCGTCGCCAGATCCCTGGACTGGAGTTGTCACGGCTACACCGTGTCAGAGATAGCGCCGGAGGAGGGCTTCTGCGCCGCCCGAATGCGACGTGTCACGCCCACCACCACAAATATGACGATCGCGAGAAAGGCGATGGCAACCACCCAAGCGGCCGCACGGGCGTAGGCGGTTGATGCGATCGTGATCCGGGCGGGCTCACCGAAATCGGCGCCATCAGGTGTAAGCAGCTGTACCCGCACACCCAATTCCTGGCTGCCGATCACCCGTGCATCGAGTTCCACGCTGGCCAACCGGCCGGGTTCAATGCGAATGCCTGAGAGCGGCGCGGACTCCAAGCGCACTGATGGCGACGAACGTAGTTGCACTCCCACAGTGACTGCGCGGTCAAGATCATTTGCGATCGTGACCGGCACTCTTCCCGAGTCACCAGAAAGAGTGATGGTGCCTTCAGAGAGGACCCGAACCTGAGCAATCTGATCAGTGAGACCAATCCGGACCGATTCGACGAGCAACCTGCCCGTGGCTGGTTCGGTGCGCCACGCGGCCGATTCAGCGCGCAGCAACGCATTCGCATACTGCTCGGTGAGGGGCGCTGGATCTTCAAGAATGGCGTTGAAAGTAGAGAGTTGCTCCTGAACCTGTCGCACCGAGCCCATGTATTCATCGGTGAGTTCAGCCGCTCGTGCCCGAACTCCGTAGCCACCCCGTTCGCGACCAACAGGGGCGATGGGCTCGGCGAGTAGATCGCTCAACGAATGCCGGCCCAGCCACGGAGCACGAGAAGTTGCACGCAGTAACGCGTTCAGCATCACGGGGGAGGGATTCCAGCGCAGATCAACCGGTGCCGCCACCACGGTCCGAGACGGTGGCAAAGTGGCGGAGGAATCCGTGGGTAGGTTCACCGCGATAAGTGCCGTCTCGGCGAGAAACCGCTGGCGGGCGAGGAGCGCATCAGAACGGGTTGCCTGCGGGAGGGCCAGCGTTGCGCTAAGCCCATCATCGACGAGCACCGCCTGCATCGAACCGAACGACGTACTGATGTTTGTGCGCCCCGATGAGGTGATAGCCGGACCACCGGTGAGGGGCACCGCACTCGCGGCCATGACAACCGTGCGCACTCCCGAAGATGCCAGAAGGTCAGTCGTGCGTCGATCGAGTCGTCCAAAAGGAGCCCAGTAAATAGTTGAGGTAACCGGCTTGTCCAAAACCGAGTTGGCATACGACGGCGCCATGGTGATGGCCCGCACAACGTCGGTATCCATCCCGGCCCGCCGAACAGCTGAGGCATCGTTGTCTGCATAGGGAAGTACCCGAAGATCTCCAGTGGCACTACCGGTGCGCAGTGTCTGAATCCACTCCTGAGCATCTGCACCCCGATCACCGATCACCACCGAAGTACCGGAAACAACCCGGTATCCCCGAGTCATTACGTCAGCGGTCTGAAGCAGAGCCGGATCGACGATCCATGAAACAACACTTGATGCGGCCGCGCCCATGTCAACAATGCGGTCAAGGCGTCCACCCGGAGCAATCTCGCGAGGGGTTTGATCATTAAGCAACACCCCACCCGCAGAACGCGCCGGCCAGTCGGCAACGGGCCACAGCCACACGAGTTCAATCGGAGTCACAGTGGAGGAGTACGGGAACCACGGCAGAAACGTGCGCATGATTCCTTGCCGTTGAGCAATCGAGTCGACGCCAACTATTTGACCTAACGTCTCTATCCCCAAAACATAAGTACCCGCTTGAGAAAACGGAAGGTTTCGCATCGGGATTTTGATGTTAAAGGTTTCCTGTGCACCTGGAGCGAGTGAGTCTGCAACGTCTATGCGGGTCGCCGCCAGTGGAACCTGATCAGGTTCGATTTCGCCGGGCGCCGAATTAAGGCTCGATATCTCGGTGACTTCCGGTCTACCCGTCAGAGGCGCAGACGACGTGCGCAATTGCACGGAGACGTTGTCGAGCCTTTCGGAGCTGAGGTTCACGATGCGGCCGCTGACCCGCAGAGTGTCATCGAGCTGCGGCACGACCGGGGTTAGTCGATCTAGAAAGATGGCGATGTTCGCGCCTTCATCAGCCAAGGCTTGCGGCCCTGTGACGAGTGTGCCGATGAAAGTGGCAGTCACCGCAGAAATAACTGCCCCCACGATCGTTGCGCGTCGGGCCCTTGCTGGGAATGGGTTCACGAAAGCTCCGCCAGCAGCGCATCTAGTTTGGGCAGCAATTCCCGCTCATCCTCGTGCCCAAGGCGAGCATTGAGTTCGTTGATGGGCACCCACGCGACTTCGTCGACTTCACTGTCTGCGTCGGATAATTCCCCGCCGCGGGCCTCGAGCAAGAAATGGTGCACGGTCTTATGGACCCGGCGTTCTTTGGACATGAACCAAAAATCGATGACACCGAGAGGGGCGAGCACAACACTTGCAATCCCGGTTTCCTCAAAAACCTCGCGCACCGCGGTCTGCTCAGGGGTTTCACCTAATTCCACGTGTCCCTTTGGCAAGGACCAGACGATGACACCCTTACGGTCCCGCCGCCCAATGAGCACGGCCCGGAGGGTCGGGCCGGACCGATCTATGACCAGGCCACCCGCGGAGGTCTCCTCCACGCTTCTTATGGCCATATGGGCAGGATAAACCGCTTCGCAGATACCCTTCGGGCGTGTCCCCTCAGTCATCGGCAGCCTCCGCCCGCACCCCGGCAGAGTTCCCACCGAAGGATCGCCTGCTTGTGACCGAAGTGGGCGAGCGGTTTGCTGCCGCCGGATACGAGATCGCCCTCGTGGGCGGCCCGGTCCGCGACGTCCTTTTGGGGCGGTTTGGCCCCGACCACGACCTGGACTTCGCTACGAGTGCCCGACCGACGCACATTCTCGAAATCCTCGAGGGCTGGGCCGATGCCATCTGGGACGTGGGCATCAAGTTCGGCACCGTGGGTGCCCGGAAGAACGGGCGTGAGCTCGAAATCACCACGTACCGCACCGAGACCTATGACCCCACGTCCCGCAAACCCGAGGTCGAGTTCGGCGACTCCCTTGAGGGTGACCTGCACCGCCGCGACTTCACCGTGAATTCCATGGCGATGCGACTGCCGGCGATGGAGTTTGTTGACCCTTTTAAAGGTGTGTCTGACCTGGCAGCGCGAACTCTGCGCACCCCCGCAACGCCGCAGCAGTCATTCGATGATGACCCGCTACGCATGATGCGCGCAGCCCGCTTTTCCGCGCAACTCGAATTCGAGATCGACGACGAAGTCTTTGCGGCGATGTCTCAGATGGCCGAACGCATCAGCATCGTCTCACCCGAGCGAGTGCGCGATGAGTTCATGAAGTTGGTGATGTCGGATCATCCGCGCCGTGGGTTGCGCGCGCTCGTTGATACTGGACTTGCTGAGTATGTATTGCCAGAACTTCCGTTGCTGCAGCTTGAAGAGGATGAGCATCACCACCACAAAGATGTGTATGAGCACACCTTGACCGTGTTGGAACAAGCGATGGAACTCGAAACTTTGCACGAACCAGCATCAGGTCCCGATCCAGTTTTGCGTTTAGCTGCGCTGTTGCACGACATCGGCAAGCCGCGCACGCGCAAGTTTGAAGACGGTGGTCGCGTTTCCTTCCATCATCATGAAGTTGTCGGCGCGCGGATGACCCGAAAGCGCATGCAAGCAATGCGCTTTAGTAACGAGATGATCGACGACGTTTCGAAACTTGTAGAACTGCACCTTCGTTTCCACGGCTATGGAACGGGCGAGTGGAGTGACTCAGCTGTGCGCCGATATGTGCGCGACGCCGGCGATCAACTGGTGCGTCTCCACAAACTCACTAGGGCAGACAGCACCACGCGCAACAAGCGACGCGCAGCTGCATTGCAAAGTGCCTATGGCTCCTTGGAAGATCGCATCGCGGTGCTCGCCGAGCAAGAGGAACTCGCTTCCATTCGACCGGACCTCGACGGCGCCGCGATCATGTCGATCCTGAACATCCCACCAGGGCCGATGGTGGGCAAGGCCTATAACTTCTTACTCGAACTGCGCCTAGATCGCGGCCCGCTATCAACCGATGAAGCCACGAAGGCTCTGCTCGAGTGGTGGGCTGAGCAGTCTGGTTGATTACGCAGTCAGTCTGATGGGAATCTCGGTCGTCAGAGCCGCTCGATGCGCGGTGCCTCGCGCGCTATGCGGCCTCGGGTATCGAGCAGTAGGGGGGCCGCGCGCGCGATCAGGTCAACGTCTAGGCAGCTGTGCGCCTGCAGCAGCACAGCGATGTCGCACAGTGCGAGTGCCTCTTTGAGATCGAGGACGGGAGTCGTCGGAGTTTCTCCGGCGGACCACTCTGGAAGAAGTGGATCGTGGATCAAGACTGACGCGCCACCGTTGACCAACACTTCAGCGAGCGGCATAGCGGGGGTCTCGCGGGCATCGGCAACGTCGGCCTTGTAGGTGATTCCGATCAGCAGCACACGGGCTCCCATCAGCGTGCGGTTACGTTCGGTGAGCATGCGCTCGATCCGCGACGCCACGTAGGCGGGCATGCCCGCATTGATCTCCTGGGCCAGATGCACGAACCTGAACTGCTCACCCGTCTCCGCCTCGACGTAATGGCTCAGGTAGTTCGGGTCGATCGGGATGCAGTGTCCGCCTACGCCCGGTCCCGGGTCGAAGCGCTGGAAACCGAAGGGCTTGGACTCCGCTGCCGAGATCGCATCCCAGATGTCGATGTCCAGAAGGTCGCAGAAGCGGGCAAGCTCGTTGACGAGTGCGATGTTCACGTGTCGATAGGTGTTCTCAATGAGTTTGGCCATCTCGGCCTCGCGCAGGCCGCGCGTCGTGACCACTGTGTCGACCAGCCGTGCATAGAGATCCACGGCGGCATCGCGGCACGCGGGGGTGAGACCTCCGACCACCTTCGGCACACGGCCGAACGGATGCGATGCGCGACCGGGATCGATGCGCTCGGGGGAGAAGGCCAGGTGGAAGTCCGATCCTGCGCGCAGCCCCGATGACTCGAGGATGAGTCGCAGGACCGTCTCTGTGGTGCCCGGGTAGCTCGTGGACTCCAGGACCACCAGGGCGCCTGGGGTCAGCGCCGTGGCGATGTTGTGACCGGCAGCTCTGATGGCCGTGAGGTCAGGGCCACCATCCGCGGACAGCGGGGTTGGCACGCAGATGACGTAGGCATCCGCACGGGGCAGCGGGTCGGTCGCATGCACGGGGCGAAAGCCGCGCGCCAGCATCCGTGCCACGTCGTCATCGTCGATGTCATCGACGTGCGATTTCCCGGCCAGCAGGCCATCGATCACTCGCTCGGCGGAGTCGACGCCGTAGACCTCGAGGCCGCACTCGACGGCGCGAGCGGCGAGGGGAAGTCCGACGTAGCCCAGTCCGATGATCGCGAGGGTCTGGACAGGTTCGCCGTCGATGTCACCCTCCCGTGGAATCGGCACGTGGACGCCGCCGCGACGGCGATACTGTCACAGTGATGAGACCGTCGCATGGCCTTCTGCGCAGCATCATCGTGGTCGTGGCAGCGGTGTCACTGACGGCCGGACTCCTCGCCGGTGTCATCGCTCCGGCGGCGATGGCCGTGCCGGGACCGGCGCCAGATTCCACAAACACCACCCGTTCGGGAGGATCCTCGTGCGGGGCACTTGTCTCGCGCACGGACTCCATCGGCGCGCGCGTCGATGCCGGGCTCACCGAGCTGATCTGGCGAGGTGACACGTCCCCGCTGACCAAAGCGGGGTTCTCGCGACTACGCGCCACGTCGGGCCGTGACGCGCTGTGGCTGCATTCGCTGGCGTGGCTGATTCCGCAGGCCGCGACCAATCCCGAGCGCACCGCCGAGGTTGTCGCCGCTTACACCGAAGCGCTGCCGGACCCTGGGCCAGATGCCGACACGAGCACCCTGCGGCGCACCGGCTGGACGGAGGGTCAGATCCGTCGCCGTCTAGAGACGATGGAATGCCTATACCGGCGCACGGGTCGTGCGGAGTTCGCGGCCGTCGCAGTCCGGCTCGGAGATGCGCTACTTGACGATCGTCGCTACTACGGTCTGCCGCTGGCCCGACCGCACAATCACGGCGCGCAGTCGAACCTGGTCCTGACACGTGCAGGCAGGCTCTTCGACCAGCCGCAGTGGTTGGCGAAGGCGCAGGAGCGGACGGTTCGCGACCGGGCGGAGGTGTTCGCTCCCTGCGGGATGAGCGACGAGCAGTCCAGCGGGTACCAGGCGCTGAACGTGTCCTTGTGGGAGAGGCTGAGTCGGGCTGTCGGTGTGGCGAGTGATCGCCGGGCGCAGCAGGCATTGACCGCACTCACCCGACCCGATGGGGTTCTCGAGCCGATCGGAGACGGACGCATCCGTGCTGACCGCCGAGGTGGTGGAACCCTGTGGTGTTCTGATGAGGGCTGGGCGGCATCGACGGTTGACGGCATGCATTACACCGCCCGCTTCGGCCCACGTCGTATGCGTCACGGGCACCTCGATCACGGCGCGGTCACCTGGTTCACGCACGGCATCTCCGTTCTGGAGGATCGAGCAACGGCCCCGAAGAGTGATGCGCGGGCGCTGGAGTGGTCGCGCGGCGCATCCGCTCACTCCTCACTCGAGCTGGTGGGCGCGTCGTCGGACTCCGAGATGTCGGCACGTCGAACGGGTGATCATGCGTACCTGCTCCAGGCTTCGAATCCATGGCGGCATCAGCGTGCAGTCTCCTTCGACCCCGATCGGGTCACGGTGACCGACAGCGCGACCTCGACCTCCTCGGGCACCTGGATCCAGCATTGGCAGTTCTCTCCCGGCTGGGAGCCCGTTCGCTCGGCCGACGGAACCGCCACCGGAGTGCTCGTGACTGATTCGGACGCCACGGTGCAGGTGATCTGCGTGGAGTCGGGAAGGCGAGTGACACCCATTCCCGTGCGCGTGCGGTCCTATGTCGGATCAGCACCCGCGTGGGCGTGGGACATGCAGTGTCGTCACACCGGAACTCGCGTGGAGTTTTCCTCGCGCGTCAGCTGGATCGGGGAAGCGGGAACTGCGGAAAGCGTTCGGTGAGGATGGCGCACCAGTGCTCGTAGCGGCGGTCCAGTGTTGAGGCCTTGCGACGGCTGAGTTCTGCGCGCCATCGACCTTGGTGCATCGAGGCTGGGGTGACGTTCGCGCTGAACCACGCATCGAGGCCGGCATCTGTGCCAACTTCGATGAAGTCGCAGATCTCGTGGAGTGACGCGAGACCGCCCGCACCGGCCCAATCGGCGAGGTCGACCCGCAGAACGATGCCGTCGGGCACGAGTGACTGCTGCATGCTCGCACCGACCATTCGCTCACCCCACATGTCGAGGGCTTCGATCGGATCATCCGGACCGAACTTCTTGCCCGCGAACGAAACTGCGACGTCCCGACCATCGCGCATCATGTGCAGGAACCGCGCCTCCGGCAGCAATTCGTGCAGGAGTTGCGCGTACTGCACGTTGGACGGCGTGGTGTCGACCCACCGCGACCCTTGATGCCTGCGCAGGGTGGATGGGACGATGGCAAAGACGAGCCCGCGCGCTGCTTCGACGGGATTCGTTTCGGCACGGGCGAGGTACTCCTCGACAGCGGCGTCGAGAGTCGCCTGGTCGACCGTGCGGTGCAGCCCCTCATCTACACCGGAGGGTTTGGACCAGCGGTAGAAGCGACCGTGGAGGCGACGTGCGAGGCGATCATTCGCGGTACGTGCCGCATCGCCACCCGCAGCCTGGGCGGCAAGGGTCTGCACCACGCCTTCGTTTCCGGTGAGGAATCGCAGTTCCGCTGGTGTGGTGAGTGCGAGTGCAGGATGGTGATGCAGCAGCTGACCGGCGATAGTGGTGCCGCTGCGGCCAGTGCCCCCGATGAGCACAGGACGCTCGAGCCACGCCGGTGTCATGGACCACCGGAATTCGTGTCGGCACCCAGAATCAGCGCCGCCCACTGGCTCGCGACATTGGGCAGGTCGTACTCCTCGGGGAATGCGGCCCGCGCCTGTGCGCTGCTGCGATCGAAGCCGACGTCGGCCGTCACCGAAACAATTCGCTCCACGATCTCATTCTCGCTGCGGTGGATGAACTCATCGTCGTACACGTCTGCTGCGCCCGGCCAGTCCATGATGAGCGGGACGCATCCGGCGGCCATGCCCTCGGCCGGTGCGAGATGGAAGCTCTCATCGTCGGAGAGCGACAGCACCCAGCCGGTGCGCTGTAACCAGGCGGCGACGTCACCACCGTGCGGCTCGACGACGACACTGCCCTGCAGCTGGGGATCGCGTGCTATCTCGTCGAGCAGCCGCACGTAGAAGGCGCGCTCCTCGGGCTGTCGCCAAATCCACGTCAGGTCCCAGGGCATGGCCGACTTCAGGGAGAGCTGGAATCCGGGGAGCGTGCTGTTCACCTGTCGCAGGATGCGCAGTGCACGATCAGGTCGCTTGCGCAGCGGAACGATGCCGAGCATGCCGAGAACGCGTTCACTTCCGGGAGCCTTCGGTCGATCGAAGTACGCGCGGTCCACGGCGTTTGGTATGACGATCACGGCGTCGTCCGAGAACGTCGTCTCGGCCACTACCCGCTGCCGGTAGTGCTCATTGACGCAGACGATTCTCTCGATCGTCCCGGGTCTGACATCGCGGATCCATGGTGACTGCAACTCGAATCGATGGAGGCGCACGATCAGCCGCTGATCGCGTCGCAGTCGTGCCGAGTACCACACGGTGTTCGGGCCGGCCCATTCGCACACGATGACGTCGGCCCATGCCAGCAGTTCCTGACTGCGCTGCTCGTCGTGGACGGCGAGGGCCTCCCACGCGTCGATCCGCACGTCGATGGCTGGATTCGTCGCGAGGAGATCCGCGATGCCGTGCATGAACTTCAGATCATGGCCGGCGATCACGAGTCGGATCGCACGCGGGTGATGTAACGCAGACGAGTGCGAGAAGGCGCGCGCCAGCAGGGTGCGCGTGCGTTCGACGGCAGCCGCCATCGTGTAGTGCTCCGAAGCCCGGCGCGCCCGTGCAGCCGCTTCGCGGAGAAGACCTCGATCGCTGTGCGCCCGCTCCAGGACGTCGATGACAGAGGCATCCGACGTCACGAAGAGCGGATAGTCCGAACCGAGGAGACGCTCATGCATCGGTGTGCGATTGAGCATCGGTGCCGTCCCGACGGAGCCGTACTCCAGCACTTTGGTGGAGAGCTCCAGCGAGGCGTCGAGTGCGGGGCTGCGCCACGACAAGCCGATGTCCCATGAGGCCATGATGGTCATGGTCGTCTCGCGATCGAGGCCCCCATGCGACCGCACAACAGTCGAGTCCGCGAGGCCGCGGTCCATACGATCGGCGAACCCGGCATCCTGGCGATGGATCTTGTCGCCGATCATCTCCAGGTGGACCGGTACACCGCGGGCGGCGAGCTGGGCGGGCAGTTCCAGCATGCGATCGGTATTCCAGGCCGGGGCGAACTTGCCGGCGTAGCCAATGCGCAATTCGCCCGGTTCCTCGGTCCACGTCGTTCCTTCATCGCGACCCTCGCGCATCGGGAGATCAGTGACGGTCGCAATGATCGGCTCCCACAGCACGGTGCGGCCCGCAGCCGCAGGCACGACCGCCTCGATGAATCCGCGCAGCTCAGGTGTCTGGCACAGCAGGCGGCGACTGCCGCGAACTATCGCGGTGAGTCGATCGAGTGCGGCCGAATCGAGTTCCGTAACACTCTGCGGCACATCGGTCAGATAGGTCCACAGCGCGCCCTCCAGCGATCCCTCAGCAACCATGGCGGCAGCAGCACTCGCGCCGCGCACGACAACGAGGTCGAAGGGCCGCTCCCGATGCAGCGCCGCCGTGGCGCTTGCTGCCGCATGCGGCGTCAGCGCTGAGCCGGTCGGCTCGATGAGCGCCACGGTCGGTAGCGCCCGAAGCGGTCGTAGTAGCCGTTCGGTCTCGATCCTCGCCTTGAGCAGCACCGTGACGGTGACACCGGCGCGGGCGAGGCATTCAACTGTCGACGCGAGCCACACCGCGGAACCGTCGATGAGGTTGAGGTTGACGTCGCCATACACGAGAGCGCGCAGAGACCGGTCAGTCACGTCGGTCACCCAGGAGTTCGTCGAGCTGTGCAAGGAGATCCGGGCTGTCGTATGCGAGCACGTGATCACACGTGGCGGCGAAGGCGTTGAGTCCGGGCGCCCGCACGGGATCGTGGATTAGCACGAGGGGTCGTCCAAGACGGCGAGCCGTCTCGCGTACGTCGATCACGGCACGCTCCCGCACCGCTTCTCCGGGCTCACCGAGAGGAAACCAGACCGAATCGGGCGTCCCTGCGTGCGCATGCACGAGTACGAGATCGGGATCCAGCGCGCGCATCAGGTCACTCGCGTTGTGTGGCAAGGCAGGACTGATATGTGCCCGACCCGCGAATGCGCGGGCGAACTCGGATGGACCGATCAGCACGATCGACGGGAGGGTGTCGAGTGTCACGGATCGGCGGGCCAGCAGCAGACGGTGTGATCCCACGCGCAGGCTTGCGTCTCGCGGTTCAAGCACCGTGGTGCTCGCCAACCTCTGGGTCGCGGTAGCACGGGTGGCGCGTCGGGAGCGGCGCATGCGCAGCAAGGTGACGGGGAGAGCGAACAGCTGCCGGCGACTTTGCCCGGCATCGATCACGAGTTGTCCGACCGTCATCGTGAAGGAGCCCTGCAACCGGGCCAGTGACCGCTCAGCGTCCTCGGCACGTGTGCGCGCCTCCTCGAGTGCGTCGAGGAGTGCGTGATCGTCGGGCTCGCGCAGCTCATCCATAACAAGCCTCATCCATAACGAGCCTCATCCATCACGAGCCTCCACCCCATCGCCACGCGAAGGTACCGTCGACAACCAGTGCGTGATGGCGTCAG
>JANQZS010000035.1 GCA_030728405.1 Candidatus Nanopelagicales bacterium
ACTGAATCGTCAGTTACACCGTCATGTGAGGCTCGAACTTCACCAGCGCTTGGGGCCCAAGACCCTCTGTGAGGAAATGGTAGAAATATTCTATGAAAATGGTAGAATCTAAACATGCTCAATATCAAGGATCCTGAAACTCACCGGTTGGCCAGGGAACTAGCTGACATTGAGGGAACTTCTCTTACTAACGCCGTCACAAATGCGCTACGTGACGCCCTCGCCGAGCACGCTCGCCGGCGATTAGTCCGGCGCCAAACTCTCACTGCGCTCGTGAACTCCGCCCGTGAAATGGGCGTCACTCCCACTACTGATCCGATCGCCGAGCTCTACGACCCAGAAACAGGGCTGCCCCGATGATCGTCGACTCATCCGTTGCGGTCGCCGTGTGTCTTGGTGAATCTGATGCAGACGACCTAATCACGATTCTTGAGAATGAGAATCACGTTCGCATGAGCGCCGTGTCGATTGCGGAAGCGGGCATCGTGTTGGACTCACGCAAACCTGGAGCTTTCGACTCATTTCTTCATGTGCTTGAAGTCGACGCCATTCCCTTTGATTCAAAGCAAGCCATGTTGGCGCGAGAGGCTTACCTACGATTCGGTAAAAGCTCAGGTCATGCAGCCCAACTGAACTTCGGTGACTGCCTTTCGTATGCCGCAGCCATCGCGTGTTCAGAACCGCTCTTGTTTAAGGGAAACGATTTCACCCACACCGACGTTTCGCGTAACTGATTCACACTGAGGAGCGGCCTTCCTCGGAAACTCGCAGCGGCGGCACCTGAATCCACGGGAACCGTATCCACTTATCTGTGCTGCGCCATGCAAGTTCAGGTGGATACGTTGATGCCGGCTTCGAATACAACACCGCAACGCGCACATCAGCATCTGCTGGCAACAGCTTGCGCACAAAATGCAGTGTGGCGCCAGTGTCAGCAACATCATCTGCGACGAGTACTCGTTTGCCTGAAAGATCTGCAAGGTAAGGCTCTTGCCCCACCAACACGGGTTCAGGAAGGGTTTCGCCCCGATCTGTATAAAACTCGACGTTCACATGACGCACATCTTTCAGATCGAGTGCGTATGCAATTCCGGCTGCGACGAAGAGTCCGCCGCGCACAACACCAAGCACGCAATCAGGAATCCAATCGTCATCGACGAGTTGTTCGCCAAGCCAACGGATCCCTTGCCCGAACTCCTCGTAATCGAAAATCTCGAGTTCGGAATCCGGAGGAATCGCCATGAGGTGAAGGCCTCGGTTTCAGAGTTGCGTGCGATGGAAGTTCGCGAAGGAACGGCTCGGCGTTGGGCCGCGCTGACCCTGGTAGCGCGAGCCGTACTTTTCTGAACCGTATGGATGTTCAGCCGGACTAGACAAGCGGAACAAACACAACTGCCCAATCTTCATCCCGGGGAAGAGTTTGATCGGCAGCGTCGCAACGTTGGATAGTTCGAGGGTCACATGCCCAGAGAAGCCCGGATCGATGAAGCCCGCGGTGGAATGGGTGAGCAGTCCAAGACGACCGAGTGAAGATTTGCCCTCAAGGCGCCCGGCGATGTCGTCAGGAAGTGAGACAACTTCATAGGTGGAGCCGAGCACAAACTCACCCGGATGCAGGATGAACGGCTCATCGCCAATTGGTTCGAGGAGACGGGTGAGGTCTGCCTGCTCGATGCTCGGGTCGATGTGCGGGTAGCGGTGGTTCTCAAAAACCCGGAACCAGCGATCGAGACGCACGTCGATGCTCGAGGGCTGGATCATCGCCTCATCGAAGGGTTCGACGCTGACGCGCCCGGCATTCATTTCGGCGATGAGATCGCGGTCTGAGAGCAGCACGGCCACAGGTTAGCGGCCTTGGGGCATCCGGCGGTACGCCCCTGGAGTAAGACCAAGGACCTTGCGGAATTGACGGGTGAAGGAGCTCTGGTCGTAGAAGCCGCACTCCGCAGAGATCTCTCCCAGGCTCATCGAGGTCGTGGTGATGAGCAGGACCGCGTGCTCCAGGCGCAGGCGCTGTAGCAGTTGCTGGGGCGGGATGCCCAGGGTTCGACGGCACAGCCGCTCCAGCTGCGGGGCCGAGATCCCGACCATCTGCGCCATCTGCGCCACCCGCCATCCGTGGTGAATGTCGGCTCGGATCGACGCGATCACCGCGGCGAGGCCGGCGTGTGCGGAATCGACCTGCGCCTGCAGGTCGATGGACAGGACTCCGACCCCCATGACCTCGCCCGACTCGTTGCGCACTGCCGACTTCGAGGTGACGTACCAGCCGAGGCTGCCGTCGGCTCGAACGATCAGTTCCAGATGGTGCTGCAGCGGCTTGCCCGTCCTTAGTACAGATTCGTCCTGTCGGGAATATGACGACGCAAGCTCGGGCGAGAAGAGTTCTTCCACCGTGCGCCCAACGATGCTCGCCGCTGGCAGGCCCACCCGGTCGCTGAATCCCGTATTCACGAACACATATCTGCCGTCTCGAGACTTCACAGCAGCCATCAGCTGCGGGACGCCCTCGACCAACTCGATGAATGCCTGGGCCGCAGACAGGCCTCCCAGGTCACTCGCTCTTGGTACTAATTCGACAGGCACAGGTGCACTCTCGCACAAGACGGCACTGCTGTGATGGCAGCATGGACACAACAACAGGTGCGAGCGGGTCAGATCTTCGGGCAACAGAGCTCTCCTCGGCGGAACTTCGGGCCACCGAGGCTGAGGGTCTCGCCCAAGCTCTGCTCGAAGCCTCCCTCGCCAGCACCAGCCGCTCGGAGGCAGCCAGCGCGCGGCGCCTGGCCCGGCTGCTTGCCGACGAACAGGGGCGTGACCTGCTGCTCAACCTCACCGATCAGGTGATGCGCATCCGCGATCCCCGCCGTGCCGCCCGCCGCCTGGCCGACATGACCCGCACCGGGGTGCCTGACTCCCTTGGCTTCATCGACCGACTCGGGCTCTCCATGCTCGGACGCGTGGCACCGGCCGTGCCCCGGGTGGCCGACAGTGCCGTCGACTGGCGGGTCGATCGCGACACCGCGGGGGTGATCCTCCCGGCGCAGGATCCTGCCTTCGCCCGCTACGTGAGCCGCCGGAACACGGAGGGCTTCCACCTCAACATCAACCTGCTCGGCGAAGCGATCTTGTCCCACCAGGAGGCCGAAGCCCGATGCGCCAGTGTCCTCGAGCGCATCCGCCGCCCAGACATCACCTACATCTCCATCAAGATTTCGGCGATCTGCGCGAACCTCGACGTCCTCGCCGAGCAGGACTCCCTGGATCGGGTAACCGATCGCCTGCGCGATTTGTACCGGGAGGCTCGCGCCCAAGAATCTCTCGGCGAGTTCCCCCGCACCTTCATTAACCTCGACATGGAGGAGTACCGCGATCTCGAACTGTCCTTACTTTCCTTCATGCAGGTGCTGTCCGAGCCGGAGTTCTTCGACCTTGAGGCCGGCATCGTCCTGCAGGCCTACATCCCCGACTCGCATGCAGCACTCGACCGACTCATCACATGGGCGAACGACCGGCACGCACGTGGTGGTGCAGGGATCAAGATCAGGTTGGTGAAGGGTGCGAACCTGGCGATGGAGATCGTCGAAGCAGAACTGCACGACTGGGCTTCTGCTTGCTACCCAACCAAGGCCGACGTTGATGCCTCCTACAAGCGGATGCTCCGCACGGCGCTGACGAATGGCAATCAAGGAGCCGTGCGCGTTGGAGTCGCGAGCCACAACCTGTTCGAGGTGGCGTGGGCGCTGACCCTGCGCGAGGAGTTAGCGGCGCATGATCGGATCGAGATCGAGATGCTGGAAGGGATGGCACCGCCGCAGGCTCGTGCGGTGCGCGATGCAGCGGGGTCACTGCTCTTGTATTCCCCAGTCGTGTCCGCAGCTGATCGCGACGCATCGATCGCCTACCTGTCCCGCCGGCTCGATGAGAACTCCGCGCCGGAGAACTTTCTGCGCGCCCTGTTCACCATCACGCCGGGCTCGCCGGAATGGGTCGACCAGGCGGAGCGGTTTCACCGGTCGGTGCGCGAGTCGTTCACCGTCTCGACGTCCACCCGTCGCACACAGGACCGAACTCTGCAGGTTCCTCGCGTGCCCGTGGACGGTTCATTCGCGAACTCAGCCGACACTGACTTCACCGTGCGTGCCAATCGCGAGTGGATCCACGAACACCTGCAGCGTGCAACACCTGCGGAGCCCGTCACCGTCGAAACGATTGAGGAGGTCGACGCGATCCTCGAACGAGCACAGTCCGCTCAGCATGAATGGGCGAAGACCTCCTGGGCGCTGCGCCGCACTGTGCTGGCGCAGGTAGTCGAGGTGATGGAGTCTGCACGCGGCGAGACCATCGCGCTGATGGCGGCCACCACAGGCAAGACCGTGCGCGAGGGCGATCCCGAGGTGTCCGAGGCCGTCGACTTCGCCAGGTATGCCGCCCACCTGACTCTGGCGCACGAGGACCTGGAGTTGCGGGGTGCGCGGTGGTCCCCCCATAGCGTCGTTGTCGTTGCCGGACCGTGGAACTTCCCCTACGCGATCCCCGCGAGCGGTCTCGTCCATGCACTCGCGGCAGGCAGCGCCGTGATCATGAAGCCCGCGCCGGAATCTCGTGCCGTGGCCGCAGCACTCGTCGATCACCTGCATGAGGCTGGCGTCCCACCGCACCTTGTTCAGCTCGCGTGCACACCGGATAACGAGGTGGGTGCCCACCTGATCACGCATCCTCGCGCAGAGATGGTGCTGCTCACGGGAAGCCTGGAGACCGCGGACCTGTTCATGTTGTGGAAGCCCGCTATCAACATCCATGCTGAGACCAGCGGCAAGAATTCTCTCATCATCACCGCTGCTGCTGACGTGGACCAGGCGATCAAGGACCTCGTCAAGTCGGCGTTCGGGCATGCGGGCCAGAAGTGCTCGGCTGCGAGCCTCGCCATCATCGAGGCGTCCGTGTACGACGATCCCTCTTTCCACCGACGCCTCGCCGATGCAGTCACAAGCATCATGGTTGGCGATGCCCCAGATCTCGAGACGATGATGGGTCCACTCATCGTCCCGCCGCGCGGTTCACTGGAGCGCGCTCTGAAGACTCTGGAGCCGGGCGAGACATGGTTGGTCGAGCCAGTGCGAATCCGCGACAACGTCTGGACCCCGGGAGTTCGCAAGGACGTGCAGCCCGGCAGCTGGTTCCATCTGACCGAGTGCTTCGGTCCAGTGCTCGGCCTGATCCGTGCCGAAGATCTTGATGATGCGATCACGATCGCGAACGCAACCGACTACGGCCTCACCGGTGGCATCCATTCCCTTGATCCTGCGGAGATTGCCGTCTGGCGCGAACGCATCGAGGTTGGCAACGCCTATGTCAACCGTCACATCACCGGAGCGATCGTCCAACGCCAGCCGTTCGGCGGTTGGAAGAAGTCGACGATCGGCGTGGGCGGCAAGCCCGGTGGACCGAACCACCTGCATGTGTTCGGCACCTGGACCACCGATGAGTCAACGCAGCAGGTTGCGCTCGATTCCTTCGCTCAGGCGTGGCGTGATCACTTCTCGCAGGAACATGATCAAAGTGGCCTGTCCGCGGAGAGCAACGTGCTGCGCTACCGCCCAGTCGAGAGGATCGTCGCCCGCTGCGGATCGACGACCGGGAACGAGGCGGATCTGCTCCGTGCAGCTGCGCGCACCTGCGGCGTCGAACTCGTGTTCAGCGTTGCCGACGATGAGTCCGAGGAGTCCTTGATCGAGAAATTGCGAATGCAGCCCACCGATCGAGTACGCGCGCTGACGGAGGTTTCCGATGAACTCTTACGCGCATGCCAGGAGTTGGGCATCGCCATCGACACCGCTCCCGTCACATGCGAAGGGATGATCGAACTGCCGAACTGGGTCAAGGAGCAGTCGATCTCCCAGACGATGCATCGCTACGGGCGTCTACTCAAGAAGGTCTGAGAGGTCATCTGGCACATCGGCCGAGCACTCAGCAAGGGCGTCCATCGGCACGATGTCTAGCGCTGCCTCGTTGGTGGCCTGCATGACCACGGGCGCCTTAATCCCCGCCTCATATGACTGTAGCCAGCGACCCGCGCATACGCCCCAGCGATCTCCGGGCTTAAGGCCCGCAAAGCCATACATCGGCATCGGCGTGGACAGATCGTTGCCGACCTGCTTTTGGTGCTCGAGGAATTCCGCAGTGACCACGGTGCACACGGTGTGCGAACCGAGGTCCTCTGGTCCGGTATTGCAGTAGCCGTCTCGGTAGAACCCGGTCAGCGGCTCAGTGCTGCAGATCTGCAGATCCTCGCCATATACATTGCGTTGGTCCATGAGATCAGGGTACCGCGGAACGCGTAGCAGGGTCAGTGCGTCAGAGGAGGTGTGATGCGCGCATTGTTCTTAGCTCTCTTTGCGGTGGTCGTGGCCTTGGGCCTCGTTGCCCCCGCGAATGCAATCGGTCCCGCCGCGACCCTCGTGTCAGATACCCAAGAAGCCAAGAACGACGTAGCCACCTTCCGCACTACCCAAAACCAACTTCTTAACTCTTATGTGCAGAAATACAGCTCACGTTTCACCCCAACTGAATCAGCGGCATTTACAAACGCTCAAACGAAAGCCGATAGAAGCCTGCTCGCCCTGCAGCGAGCAACAGCGAAAACAGATCGACTCGCTCAAGCAGGGGCTTCCAAGTCACGCATTAACAAAGCTGCAAAAGATGCCCAACGCTCATACGAGCGAGCTGTCACAGCAGCAACAGACACCCAGACTTCTCTTGAACCCATCCTGCGCAATCGTCTTTCTCTGGGTGAGGCTTTCAGCGCATACCGCGACTACTCCGGGGCAATGGGTAACTTCGAAGACATCGGCGCGCAACTAGATGCCATCGCCGAGCGCACCAAGCCTGGGCGCTAGATACACTTCTCAACATTCAGGCCGCAAGGCTTGGCGGGTGTAGTGAAATGGCATCACACAACCTTCCCAAGGTTGGAGCGCGGGTTCGATTCCCGTCACCCGCTC
>JANQZS010000036.1:0-2616 GCA_030728405.1 Candidatus Nanopelagicales bacterium
GTTCCATGCCCTTGAAGGACGAGATATCCATGAGCCCCGCGAAGCCACCAAAATCCCCGAACACTTCGGGGCGCTGGGCTTTGGCGATCGAAGCGCGCATCAGTTCAACAGCGCGTTCACCAGCTTCAACGTCAACTCCGGCTGCCGCGTAAGAAGATTCGGTCACGGCCTGCTCAGTGCGTCGTGGGCGCCGCCGGTTGCGCCAAGGGTGACTCCATCAACATCTGTCACCACGCGCTTCTCGATGCCATCTAGCATTCCCTTGCCGACGTGATTCTCCTCGGGCAGATCAACCGGATAAACGCCGTCAAAGCAGGCGCGGCACAGATTGTCTTTAGGAATCGTGGTTGCTTCAACGAGAGCATCAAGATCAACAAAGCTCAACGAATCAGCACCGATCGACGTGCAGATCTCATCGACGGTGAGTCCGTTCGCGATGAGTTCTGCTTTGTTCGCGAAGTCAATGCCGTAGAAGCAAGGCCACTTAACGGGTGGACTCGAAATCCGCACATGCACTTCGAGGGCACCGGCCTCGCGCAACATCCGCACCAGCGCACGCTGGGTGTTACCGCGCACGATCGAATCGTCAACAACAACGAGCCGCTTCCCGGCGATCACATCGCGCAGCGGGTTGAGTTTGAGTCGAATGCCCAACTGACGAATCGTTTGCGAAGGCTGGATGAAAGTGCGCCCAACGTAAGCGTTCTTCACCAAACCTTCAGCAAAAGGAATACCCGACTCTTGCGCGTAACCAATTGCCGCGTAACGCCCTGACTCGGGGACCGGGATTACCAGATCAGCGTCGACCGGATGTTCGCGGGCAAGGCGCTTGCCGATGTCAACGCGCGTGGCTTGCACACCGCGACCGGCAATGCTGGTGTCGGGGCGAGCGAGGTAGACGTACTCGAAGAGGCAACCTTTGGGTGCTGCTTCTGCGAACCGGTGGGAGCGCAAACCCTGCTCATCGATGGCGATCAGTTCACCCGGTTCAATTTCCCGAACAAAAGCTGCGCCCACGATGTCGAGGGCGGCAGTTTCACTGGCCACCACCCAACCGCGTTCGAGTTTGCCGAGGGTCAGCGGACGGATGCCCTGCGGGTCTCGTGCGGCGTAGAGCGTGTTCTCGTCGATAAATACCAGCGAAAAAGCTCCACGCACGTTCGGCAACTCCTCGAGCGCCGCCGCCTCGAAGGATTTATCAGGATGCGTGGCAAACAGCCCCGATAGGACCTCAGTGTCGGTGGTGGCGTGCAACCCAGCGTTGAGCGGAAGCTCGCCGGAGAACTCCATGCGCTGGTTCAACCGCTCTTGGAGCTCACGGGTGTTAGTCAAATTACCGTTGTGACCGAGTGCGAGGTTGCCCGTGGCTGTTGACCGAAAGGTGGGCTGGGCGTTTTCCCACACACTGGCACCCGTTGTGGAGTAGCGCGTGTGGCCGATGGCCATGAACCCCTGCAGTGACTCCAGGCTCGCCTCGGTGAAAACCTGCGAAACCAAACCCATGTCTTTATAGACGACGATATGCGAGCCATCGCTCACCGCGATCCCAGCAGATTCTTGGCCGCGGTGCTGGAGCGCGTAAAGGCCGAAATAGGTGAGCTTTGCTACCTCTTCACCTGGTGCCCAGACCCCGAAAACCCCGCAGGCATCCTGAGGACCTTTCTCTCCGGGCAGCAGATCGTGGGAGAGACGCCCATCAGGCCGTGGCACGTTCCCGATCCTACTCGCGGAACCCCTCGCGAAGGTCAGACCTGCCGCCACCGCATTTGCCAGCACCGGCCATGAGCCGGTTGGTCATCATGGGATTTGGGCAGGGTAGATGTTTGCCGCGCCTGTGACCAGGACCCGCACACTCGCACCGGGTGCGATCTCTGACTCTCCCGGCACCCGCACTGCGATGTCTTCTCCCGTTGCCAATCGAACCTGCAACAAAGAGTCGTGGCCGTGATAGGAAACCGAGCGCACAGTCCCCGATCCACCGCGCGCAGGTGCAGCACCCACCGGGCGAGGATCTACAACGACAAGTTGCTCCGGTCGCAGCACCGCAATCACCGGACCTGACGCTCCGGCTTCACCACTACGAACCGCTACCGGTCCCAGAGAGGTCTCAACGGAATCACTGCCATTCCACATTCCTCGCAGCTCAACAACCTCGCCGATAAATCGCGCCACCGACAGATCGGCAGGATCTTGATACAGCACCGCCGGAGCCGCCATTTGCACCAATGATCCACCTCGCATTACCGCTACCCGATCCGCGATGGAGAGTGCTTCCTCTTGATCGTGCGTGACCAGAACAGTAGTGGTGCCAATGCGAGTCAACAGCTCACGAACCTCCGCGCGCAACGTCGAGCGCATGCCGGCATCGAGTGCAGAGAAAGGTTCATCGAGAAGCAGCACCTCTGGCCTAGGGGCAAGTGCGCGGGCAAGGGCCACCCGTTGCTGCTGGCCGCCAGAGAGTTCCTGCGGGCGGGCAGCAGCAAACCCAGCCATGCCCACCATCTCTAGGACCTCATCGACTCGCTGTGCACTTGCAGCAGACCGATCAAGACCGAATCCGACGTTACGACGCACATCAAGGTGCGGAAAAAGCGCACCTTCTTGCGGAACGATGCC
>JANQZS010000036.1:2716-6808 GCA_030728405.1 Candidatus Nanopelagicales bacterium
AGTACCGATGAGTCGGTTCGGTCGTCCCGGTCAGTGCCCACCTGTCTGCGCTCACGTGAGATGAACATGGAGAGTGCGAAAGCCGGAATCGCCGCGAGCGCGATCAGGGCGAGTGCGTAGGGGGCTCCGGCTCCATACGCGGCGATTTCCGTACGACTCCAGAGTTCAGTTGCGAGAGTGTCAAAGCCGGTGGGGCGCAACATCAATGTTGCCGGGAGTTCCTTCATGGCGGTGAGCAGTACGAGCAAACCGCCGGCGGCGATACCAGGCCAAGCGATGCGCAGGGTGGTCTGAGTCCACGCTGAGAACGGATTGCGGCCCAAAGTGCGGGCGGTCTGTTCAAGAACAGGGGGAACAGCTGCAATCGAGGTGCGGGTTGCCCCGATGGATTTCGGTAGGAAGAGAACCGCGTAGGCAAATGCGAGTGTGAACAGAGTTTGATACAGGAACGGCACGGTGTTAATGGTGAGGAACACCAGAGAAAGCCCGATCACCACTCCCGGCAAAGCATGACCAGCAAATGCTGCGCTTTCGGTTCCCGTGCTCCACGCGGAACGGAACCGTGCAGTGAGTAATCCGATCGGAAGGGCTAATGCGACTGCAATCACCGCACCTGCTGCCGCTGCCCCGGCGGAGTTGATCGTCGCGCCGAGGAGTTCAAATACATCGAGCGGGCGCCGGCTGCCTTCGCTGAGGCGAAGGAGAAGTGAGACGACGGGAACACCGATCGCAATGATCACGATCGATGAGACGAACACCAAGCTAAGGATTCGAGTGCGCAGTGTGAGGTGGACAAGAGATGCAAAACGCTGGGTGCCACTCGATGTTCGGTACTGCAATGACTTGCCTCGGAACTTGCGCTCGGCAAACACCAGGATGAGTGCGAGCAACACCAAGATGCTGGCAAGCACTGCAGCGGAGGTGCGATCAAAGCTCGCGCGGTACGAGGCGTAGATCACGCGGGTGAAGGCATCCACGCGGAAAAGTGATACCGCCCCGAAATCCGAGAGCACATACAGTGCCACGAGAAGTGATCCGGCTGCTGCAGCCGGGAATGCTTGCGGCAATGTAGTTGATCGGAATGCGGCAAAAGGTGAGCGGCCCAATGAGCGAGCAACCTCTTCAATCGCAGGATCCGCAGTGCGCAACGCAGCTGCCACCGGCAGCAGAACGTAGGGGTAAGAGACCGCGATCAGAATGAGCGCTGCCGCCCAAAAGCCAGTCATCGCGGGGAATTCGGCGATCCACGCATATGCGGCAACATATGAAGGGATCGCTAAGGGCAACGCTAGAGCCGTGAGCCAGATCCGGCGGCCGGGAAGGTTGCTGCGCGTTACCAGAGCAGCTGCCGGTATCGCGATCACGAGGCAACCGATCACCACTACGAGCATCAAGGAAAGGCTGGTAACCGTGGTTTCCCAGGTGCGAGCGCGCAGCAGACTCGAAAGTATTTTCTCGGGGCCAGCGGAGGCAACGCGAACAATCAAGTACGCCAACGGAATGAGAGTCAGACATGCAGAAACCACCGCGGCAGCAATAAGCGGCCGCGGTGGTCGGATTCCACTGAGTGGGGTCACAACAATCCGACATCCTCCAGCATTGCCAATGTGCCGGGCAGGTCGGCCAGCTCAGCGAGTTCTATGTCGGGGCCCCGCAAGGTAGCCAATGGTGGCAAGCCATCTGCTGCAGCAATGGTTTCGATGACCGGGTATTCATACGTGACATCAACAAAGTACTGCTGCGCGGTAGGTGAAAGCATCCATTCAACAAATGTGCGAGCGTTGTTACTCTCCGCCGCAGGGGTGGTGATCCCAACGCCTGCCACGTTTACTAGCGAACCAGGATCGGCAGGTGCGGTGAAGGAGATCTGAGCGCGCATCGAATCGGCGCCAACTTCTGCAGCCTTCTCATACCAATAGTAATGATTGATCAGACCGAGTTGCACCTGGCCGGCATCCACCGCGTCCAAGATGAGTCCGTTCTTTTCGAACTTTTGAACGTCGTTCGCTACAAGACCTGCGAGCCATTCGCGGGCAACGTCATCGCCATCTGTGACCCGAAGCGCGGTAACGAATGACTGGAAACTCGCGTTGGTAGGTGCAATCGCTACCTGACTCTTCCACTTGGGATCGGTGAGATCGAAAATTGACGTGGGAACCTGCTCCGGAGTGAGTTGCTCTCCGTCATAGGCAATCACGCGCGCCCGACCGCTCACTCCGACCCACGTGCCGTCGGCTGATCGGTAGTTCGCTGGGACTTGGTTCAACGCATCGGTGGGGAGCTGCGCCAGCAATCCTTCGCCCGAGACCGCACCAAGTGCGCCCGCATCTTGGGCGAAGAAGACCTGAGCAGGAGTGGCGTCACCCTCCTCGATCATCTGGGCAGCGAGCTCTGCGGTGTCGCCGTATCTGGCTTCGACTGGAATGCCGGTCTCAGCAGTGAACTGGGCAAACAGCGTGCCAACCAGTTCTTCGCTGCGACCCGAGTACACAACGAGTCCATCGGCTGGCTCATCGGATGCGCCCGAATCGCCCGAGGAGCAGGCTGTGAGCGCAGCGCTTGCGGCCAGAAGCGCGGCGGCGGCTAAAGCGGCACGCCGGGTCATGCGAAACATGTGGATCCTTCCCGAGAAGCGGAGTTAGGGTTACCTAACTTAGGTTTACCTAATCACATCGGATTCGGGTGAGTCAATTCAGGGGATGAATCGGCAGGATCGCGCTCAAATCAGAGCGTTCGCCACTGGCCCGAAGACGGCCATCGGCATAGGCCACCGACCACTCGAGCTGGCCCGAAGCAACCTGCAACCAAGTGCGCGCATCGCATTCCACGACCGCCGGCGGAGTTCCCCGGCGATGCCGTATTCCCTCGATCACCTGGACTGCGGCATATGGCGGGATCCGCACCTCGACACTGTGGCCAGGCGCCTTGGCACTGAGCACCGCTAGCGAAGCTTTGATCGCGGCCCGCTCGTCAGCACGATCCACGTCAGAACCTGCTGCGTACAGCGCCAGCACCCGGGCAATTACCGGATCAACAGATGAGTCAGTTGGCACAGTCATGTGAAGTCAGCCATGCGAGCTCATCCGAAAAGCGCGGGCAGCACCGACTCGTGCAGTGCGCGGATTTCTTCGATGCGTACGGCGAACAGATCACCGAACTGCAACACCTGAGTGGTTGCGTCAAAGCCAGCATCGGCGCCAAGACCGGAATCAACCACGCCAACGCGAAACGCAGGGAGCCCGCGAGCGGCACACATTTCAGTGAATCGCATTTCTTCACTGCGCGGGATTACCACGATTGCGCGGCCGGCAGATTCAGCAAAGAGATAGACGAACGGGTCTACATCATCTGGCAGCCACATCCGCGCGCCAACACCTGAGCGCAGTGCCATTTCAACAAGCGTCATCGCGATGCCACCATCAGACACATCGTGCGCTGCGGTCAACATGCCATCGCGCGAGCCGGCCACCAACACTTCGCTGAGCAACCGCTCGCGATCAAGATCGACCAAAGGCGGCATCCCGCCCAGATGCCCCTTGCGATGCGCCCATTCGCTGCCACCGAACTCGTCGCGGGTATCACCTAGAACATAAATCAATTCACCGTCTGGGCCCCACGCGATCGGCGTGCGCCGATCAACGTCGTCAATGACTCCCAACACACCAACCACCGGGGTGGGCAGGATCGGAGTGTTGCCGGTTTGGTTGTAGAACGAGACGTTTCCACCGGTTACCGGGATACCGAGTTGCAAGCATCCATCAGCCAAACCGCGCACTGCTTCAGAGAATTGCCACATCACTTCGGGATCTTCCGGAGATCCAAAGTTCAGGCAGTTAGTGACAGCGAGTGGAACAGCACCTGTCGCAGATACGTTCCGATACGACTCGGCGAGCGCTAACTGCGCACCGGTGTACGGGTCGAGTTTTGCAAAGCGACCATTGCAGTCGGTGGAGATCGCAACACCGAGCCCGGTTTCTTCATCGATGCGCACCATGCCGGAATCCTCCGGCTGCGCCAGCACCGTGTTGCCGAGTACATAACGGTCGTACTGCGAAGTGACCCAGGCTTTCGACGCAAGATTTGGCGAGGCAA
>JANQZS010000037.1 GCA_030728405.1 Candidatus Nanopelagicales bacterium
CTCACCGGCAACGCCAACCACAACGTCGTCATCACCAACACCCTCACCAACCAAACCTGGCGATCCCCACCGGCCACCGAGCGGCACCTGGTGTGCAGATCCTGAAGGCCCCGGGGGATTAACCCAGCGCCCGAAAAGCTCCCGGTGTCAACCCGAGGACGGAGCGAAACTGACGGGTAAAGGAGCTCTGGTCATAGAACCCACATGCTGCCGCAATCTCACCGGCGGTCAACGTCGTCGTCGCGAGCAACCGCACTGCGTTTTCGATGCGTAGGCGCTGAAGCACGCCTCGCGGTGCCATACCCAGCGTTCGGCGACACAGCCGCTCTAACTGCGAGGTAGATAACTGCGCAACCGCCGCCAACTCCCCCACTCGCCAGGACGCGGCCGCATCCGCACGCACCGCTGTGAGCATGCGAGCCAACCCGGCATGAGCGCCATCCATCTGCGCCTTCAGATCAACCGACATCACCGCAACGCCCAGCACTGATGCATCGTCGTAGAACAACCGAGACTTCGAGGTGAGATACCAACCCAGTTGCCCATCGGCACGCATGATCAACTCCAGGTGACCTGCCAGTGGTTCACCCGCAACCAACACCGCCGTGTCTTGAGCCATATAGGACTCGGCTAACTCTGCAGCAAAGAAATCCCCCACGCTCCCGCCCACGATTTCCCGAGCTGGACGACCCACCCGCTCAGCGAATCCGGCGTTCACATAGAGGTAGCGTCCCTGCACGTCTTTCGCCGACGCCATCACCTGCGGTAATCCATCCACCAACTGGCGAAAAACCCGCAGCGCCTCGCTTGGCTTTGGTACTTTTTCGACAGTCATGGGACCACTGTGGCACAAGACAGAACGATCAATACCCGGTCTGATACCCCTATGACCGCCACCGCTGCCACCACACACTCTGTCGCCGCTGCGCCCGAGGCATTCGATGCCCCCCAGCGCGTGCAACGTGCTGTGCAGCGGGCAACCCGGCTATTGACTACCGCGCTAGCCAACACCAGCCGAAAAGAACGACGTAGCGCCACGCGGCTAGGCAATCTGCTGGCCGATGACGCTGGCCGCGATCTCCTCCTAGACCTCACTGATCAGGTGCTGCGTATCCGCGATCGACGCCGGGCAGCTCGGCGCTTGCACGACCTTGTTTCCACCGGTGTGCCCGCCTCGCTGGGATTCATCGACGGATTGGGTCTGCGCATGCTGGGTATCGTCGCGCCCTACCTGCCATGGGTCGCCGAACGCGCGGTGGATTGGCGCGTGGGTGGTGAAACGAAGGGCGTCATCTTGCCGGCGGAAGATCGCCCGTTCTCCGCGTATGTCTCTCGCCGCGCCCGCGAAAACTTTCGACTCAACATCAACGTTCTTGGCGAAGCGATTCTGTCTGATGCAGAGGCAGATACCCGCTTCGACATGGTGGCCGATCGACTCCGACGCGATGACGTCAACTACGTGTCGGTCAAGATCTCTGCACTGTGTGCCAACCTTGACGTGCTCGCCTGGGAAGATTCGCTTCAACGCATCACCGAGCGACTCTCGGCGCTGTATTCCATTGCGCTAGAACACGATTCTTTCGTCAATCTTGACATGGAGGAGCATCGCGATCTTGATCTTTCAGTCGAGGCTTTCATTCGCGTTCTCAACCGTCCAGAGTTCGCCCAGATGCCCGCAGGCATCGTGCTGCAGGCATACATGCCCGACTCCCACGATGCGCTGCAGCGCCTGTGCCAGTGGGCCAACGACCGCCAAGCCAAGGGCGGTTCGGGTATCAAGATTCGTATCGTTAAAGGTGCCAATCTCGCCATGGAACAGGTTGAGGCTGAGCAACGCGACTGGCCGCAGGCGCCCTATCACAGTAAAGACGATGTAGATGCTTCCTATAAGTTGATGCTGCGCAACGCATTAGCGTGGGGAAACCCGGGAGCTGTGCGCATTGGAGTGGCTTCACACAACCTCTTTGATGTTGCCTGGGCACTCACCCTGCGCGATGAACTCAACGCCGCCGATCGCATTGAGATCGAAATGCTCGAAGGTATGGCGCCCGCTCAATCGCGCGTGGTTCGTGATGAGTGTGGATCCCTCCTTCTTTACGCCCCCGTGGTGGAAAAGCAGGATCGTGATGCATCCATCGCCTATCTTTCCCGCCGTCTCGATGAAAACTCCGGGCCGGAAAACTTTCTGCGGGCGCTGTTCGACCTCACCCCCGACTCCCCCGCCTGGACGTCAGAGACCAACCGCTTCATCCGATCACTTGAGCGCATGGAACAGGTTCCCACCGAGTCATTTCGCACCCAGGATCGACGCACCGAAGTGGTGCGGTTCAGCGCTGATGGACACTTCGAAAACGTCGCCGATACCGACTTCACGACACCGGGAAATCGCGCGTGGGGAGAGCAACTTGCCGCAGCTACAGCGCCGGCAGACCCATCGCTGGTGGAGTCTTTCGCCGATGTTGACGCTCTACTCACCCAGGCTGTCGCTGCCCAATCCACCTGGCAACACACCACCTGGCAACAGCGACGCGATGTGCTCACCGCGATGGCCGATGCTCTCGCCGCTCACCGCGGTGAACTTCTCGAAGTGATGGCCACCACCACCGGCAAGACCCTGCGCGAAGGCGACCCCGAAGTGAGCGAAGGCATCGACTTCGTCACCTTTGCCAGCCACCTCACCCTCGCCCACGAGCGCAATGTCGATGCCGGACTCAACTGGACCCCGCACGCGGTGACCGTCGTGGCTGGACCCTGGAACTTTCCGTTCGCGATCCCTGTTGCCGGACTCGTGCACGCCATCGCAGCGGGTGGGACGGCAATTTTGAAACCCGCGCCCGAGGCTCGCGCGGTGGGCGCTTTGACGGTGCAGATTCTGCAGGAAGCCTGCGAAACGGCAGGGGTGTCGACCCACCTGGTGCAGTTGGCGTGCACGCCGGATAACGAGGTGGGACAACACCTCATCACCCACGACGATGTAAACAAGGTGATCCTGACCGGCAGTTTGCTCACCGCAGAAATGTTTCACACCTGGAAACCCACCATGCGACTCAATGCCGAGGCAAGTGGAAAAAATGCCCTCATCATCACTGCAGCAGCCGATATGGATCAGGCCATCAAGGACCTGGTGAAGTCGGCATTCGGCCACGCAGGACAAAAATGCTCCGCGGCCAGCCTCGGCATTATTGAGGCGTCGGTCTATGACGATCCCACCTTCGCGATCCGTCTGGCTGACGCGGTACGCAGCCTGAAGGTGGGCGATGCCACCGATCCGGCCACCATCGTTGGCCCGGTTATCACCGATCCCAGCGGAGCGTTGCTGCGCGGACTCACCTCGCTGGATTCCGGTGAGTCATGGTTGGTGGAACCGGCAAACCTAGGCGCACATATGTGGACACCGGGTGTGCGTTGGAACACCCAGCCCGATTCGTGGTTTCACCTCACCGAGTGCTTTGGGCCGGTGCTGGGAATTATGCGTGCCGATGATCTTGATCACGCCATCGCGCTGCAAAACGCGACGCAGTACGGACTCACCGGTGGGCTGCATAGTCTTGACCCGGGTGAGATCGACTACTGGATGGACCGTGTGCAGATCGGCAACGCCTACGTGAACCGTTACATCACCGGAGCGATCGTGCAGCGGCAGCCCTTTGGTGGCTGGAAACGCTCCAGCATCGGTGCGGGGGCGAAGCCGGGTGGCCCGTCATATCTGAACAATTTCGGCCAATGGACCAGCAGCCATGTAGATCTCGATACCGCGCTGGCATCTGTTCGCAATGCGTGGGTGTCTCATTATGCCCGCGATCATGACCCCACGGGTCTGCGCAGTGAGCACAATATTTTGCGCTATCACCCACTCGATGGCGTGGTGGTATTCGCGGACGGATCAGTCACCGAAACTCAACGCGCGATCGCGGTTGAGGCTGCATCCATGTCAGGCACACCACTGCTGTGGGCGGATGAACACATTGTGGCCACGCTCAACGGTGGCAACGTCGAACGCCTCCGAGCTCTGGCTCCGCTACCCGCTGAGGTGTTGGCCGCGGCCCATGCTGCCGGCGTTGCGGTTGATGACCACCCGATCGTGGCCGATGGCTACCTCGAGCTAGGCCACTGGGTGAAGGAGCAGGCAATTTCTATTACCCGCCATCGCCACGGACGCCTACTCTCCTAACGCGTTCGTCACTACTACGAGTCAGACTTTCCGCCCAGTTGATGCACCATGCGATCCACCTCGGTCAGGATTGATCCACCCAGAAGTAACGCGCCGGTGTCGTCGACTGTCTTGAGGTTAGCCACTGACTTGGAACGCCCCTCCACGACAGCGTCTAGGGCGCGCAGCACTCCGGTGGGCGGATCGCCCCCATCAGCGATCATGGTGGACAGTGCAGAAGCATGAACTTCGAGTGCTGCACCCGTTGAGGTGATCATTGCACCGAGCGCTTCGGGGATCACCACGTCGCCACGCGCTGTTGCGTCGAAGAGCCCGCGCGCAATGTCGTTTACCTGCGCGCTGGTTTGTGAAATCACGCTGTATTGATCTCGAATGGCCTGCCCACGAGAGACTTTGGTTTTCGTCGCGGCTGTCCGAGTAGAGGTGCCGAGGGCAAGCTCGTCGAGCATTTCGCCTAACTTGCGTACCTCAACGGCCAGGCCACGACTAGCGGTGAGCCATTGCGCGGCCTGCCGGCGGGTGCAGCCATTCACTGTGTCGCGCCCGATCTCAACGAGCACCGCACCGAGACGAAAACTGATGCCGGCAAGTTGCTCGGTGACGCGTTCTTCTGGGCGTTCCGGGTGGGCAATAAACGAAAACAAAACGCCGACAACGACGCCAAGGAGCGTGGCGATGATGCGCTGCACGATGACGTCGTTGGTGAGGTCATCGCCTAGGTAATAGACAAACAGTGCAAGCGCCGGCACCTGCAGGGAGCCGTCGGAACCCAAACGCATGGTGCGCCCGATGATGAGTGACACAGCCACCAAGACTCCGGCGGTCCACACATGTAACCCCCACACCTGGTACAGCGCGAAAGCCGCGACCATGGCTGCCGCGGTCGCTGCCACCAGAGATACTCCGGTGCGCAGCGAACGATTAAGCGATAGGGCAACGGTGAGTACAGAGGCGACGGCTGCGGGCACGGGCGCGCTGATGCCCACGACAGACGCCAACGCCCACGCCACGGATGCGGCCACGGCGGTAACACCGATCCACCAGGCGGTAGTCCAGGTGCGGGCAAGGGCGCGGGTGAGTCGCCCGAGTAGGCCAGCGGGACGAAAACGTAGGGCTAGGGCGTCGAGGCGGCCTTGAATGGCTCGAGAGAAATTGCGGAGCAACTGGCTGGGGGTGCGCGCGGTTGCGACACCCTCGGCCGTGAGGTTTGCCATGGGGCAGTCCCTTTCTCCACACTCATACGAAACGACATCCAGGAAAGTTCGCCCAAACATCTCAGTAATGTCTCAAATGTATCTCATCGCGCCGGGATCCCGGCGGTGGGATCAGGATTGGCTGCTGTCGATGATGCTGGCTTCTAGCGCCCTTCGTACCGCGTCGTGGCGGGAATGGACCTGAAACTCTCGGAAAATATGCAGGGCATCGGCGCGTACCGTGGCCGTGCTGTATCCCAGGCGCGTCGCGATCTGCGAGTTCGTTTGCCGCTGTTCCATGAGTTGGAGTACCTGGAGTTGGCGATCGCTCAGCACCGGGGTGCGGGTGGGCGCCCGGGAGTCTAGAAGGGACTCCGTTCGCCGGGGTGAGTATCGGCGCAGGTGCCAGCCACTGAGTTCGGCCAGGGCACTCCATACGGGATCATCACCTGCCACCACAGATCCGGGAGCGAGGGCTACTAAGACTGCACCGAGGACCAGCCCTCGACTGCGCACCGGCAATGACACGACCACCGGGTACTCCTGGGCCGCGTTCGTGAACTCAGGATATTGACGCAGCAACTCATCGGCCGTGGCACACACCAGCATGCGGTCGTGCCGAATGGCATCTCCCAGTGGACCGGGGGCCCACATAGATGCTTGCTGACCGAGCAGAAATTCACCATCGCTGAACCCATAGGCCCCCACCACGCGCAGTCGAGCCGTGACGTCGAGATAGGCCAATGCAGCCGCCCTCGCACCGTGGCCGTTGAGGACTTCCAACACCAGACTGCGCATGAGGCCCGGTGAGTCAGCCGCCTCAGCCATGACGGCGATGAGGCGCTGCAGGGACTGCGCGTGAGTGATGGCCACGGCTCTTTCGTCGGGTCGACCACCCGTGATGGGTGCTGACTCAGGCGACGATGGCCAAGGTGGCGGGGTTGGCACCACATAAATGCGGGGCCTGTGTATGCCCGTGCTATCCACAGCCTGCCCCCAGACTCACCGTCACACCTGTGGTGCTGACGATGAGTCTGGGCGAAAGCACACGAACTCAAGCCCGGTATGGCCGTGGTGTAGCCGTTGCGTAACCGGCTATTGGGCTAGTCCACCGGTTCGGTGAACCGCACCTGACCGAAAACGGCGAGCTGCCATGTGTGTTCCTCCCCTACTTAACTGTTTATCCCAGGGAGGGCACCTTTGACAACTCGCCGCTTCAGCAAACGTTGGGTTACTTCAGATCGAACCGATCCAACTCCATCACCTTGTGCCACGCGGCTACAAAGTCGTGCACGAACTTCGCCTCGCCGTCAGCGGCGCCGTACACCTCGATGAGGGCACGTAGCCGAGAATCTGAGCCGAACAACAGGTCGACGCGACTAGCCGTCCAGCGCTGATCGCCACCGGTGCGCGTGCGCCCGATGTAGGACTGCTCATCTGCATCAACCGGCGCCCAGGAAGTGCTCATGTCGAGCAGGTTAACGAAGAAGTCGTTCGACAGCGTATCGCTGCGATGCGTGAGCACACCCATATCTGACTGCGGCACATTGGTATTGAGCATGCGCATGCCACCGATCAGCACCGTCATCTCCGGCGGTGTGAGGGTGAGCAAGTTTGCCCGGTCAATGAGCAGATGCTCGGCATTGACGACGTGGCCCTTGCCGAGGTAGTTACGGAAACCGTCGGCGGTGGGCTCCAACACGGCGAAGGAATCAATATCGGTTTGCGCCTGGGTTGCATCGGTGCGACCGGGAGTGAAAGGCACCTCGACCTTATGACCCGCCTTGGCTGCTGCCTGCTCAACTCCCACGCCACCGGCGAGAACAATGAGATCG
Source organism: Candidatus Nanopelagicales bacterium (assembly GCA_030728405.1). Classification (GTDB taxonomy): domain Bacteria; phylum Actinomycetota; class Actinomycetes; order S36-B12; family S36-B12; genus CAIXFB01. The sequence goes on from JANQZS010000037.1 coordinate 7,200, forward strand.
GCGAGAGATACCTGCGTGCTGCCGGAACCGGTGTTGAAGTCGGCCTGAATACCTTCCAGCGTGGCCAGAATCCGACCCAATTCGCTGGGGTTGTTGATTTCCCAATCACGCTGGGGCTCGAGGCGAATGCGCGCACCGTTTGCACCTCCGCGCTTATCCGATCCACGGAAGGTGGATGCCGATGCCCACGCTGTGGACACCAACTGCCCGATGCTTAACCCACTGTTGGCAATCTTGGCCTTCAGCGCCGCGATGTCGGTATCGCCAACGAGTGGGTGCGTGACCGCGGGCACCGGGTCTTGCCAGATGAGTTCTTCGCTGGGGACCTCCGGGCCGAGATAACGCTGAATCGGACCCATATCGCGGTGGGTCAGCTTGAACCACGCGCGTGCATAGGCATCAGCGAACAGTTCGGGGTTCTCATAGAAGCGACGCGAGATGGGTTCATAGATGGGATCCATGCGCAGGGCAAGATCGGTGGTCAGCATGACCGGTGCGTGCGTCTTGCCGGCTACATGAGGATCAGGAACCGTGGTCTTGGCCGCGGGGTCGGTCGGAATCCACTGGTGGGCACCGGCCGGACTCTGCGTGAGTTCCCACTCATAGGAAAACAGCGTGTGGAAATAGCCGTTATCCCAGGTGGTGGGAGTTGAATTCCAGGCACCCTCCAGACCACTGGTGATGGTGTCATCGCCATTTCCGGTACCGAAGGAGTTCTTCCAGCCAAGTCCCATCTCCTGCAGCGGAGCGGACTCAGGCTCCGGCCCCATGACACCCTCGGGGTTCGCGGCACCGTGGGTCTTGCCGAAGGTGTGGCCACCAGCGATCAATGCGACGGTCTCTTCATCGTTCATCGCCATGCGGGCAAAAGTTTCGCGAATATCGCGGGCCGACGCCAGCGGATCAGGCACACCATTAGGGCCCTCCGGATTAACATAGATCAAGCCCATTTGTACTGCAGCCAACGGGTTTTCCAACACGCGGTCGCCGCTGTAACGCTCATCAGCCAGCCAGGTGGATTCAGGACCCCAGTAGGTGTCGTCAGATTCCCAGGCATCTGCTCGGCCGCCGCCGAAGCCGAAGGTCTCAAAACCCATGTTTTCCATGGCCACGTTGCCGGTGAGCACCATAAGGTCAGCCCAGGAAAGTTTGCGACCGTACTTGGCCTTGATCGGCCAGAGCAGGCGTCGGGCTTTGTCCAGGTTGGTGTTGTCCGGCCATGAGTTAAGCGGAGCGAAGCGCTGCATACCGGCGCCAGCACCGCCGCGACCATCGCTGGTGCGGTAGGTGCCCGCAGCATGCCAGGTCATGCGCACAAACATGGGGCCGTAGTTGCCGTAGTCGGCAGGCCACCATTCTTGGGAGTCGGTCATCAACGCGGTGAGATCGGCCTTCACTGCCGCCAGATCAAGCGTTGCGAATTCCGCCGCGTAGTCGAACTCTTCACCCATCGGGTCAATAGCCGGTGGGTTCTGTGAAAGCAGATCCAGGTTGATGTGCTCGGGCCACCAGTCCCGGTTGTACGTACCTTCGGCAGGCTCGCGAGTTAGTGAGCCTGTGACCGGGCACTTGCTGTCGTTTTCCATTTATCTCTCCTGTTAGTTACCGGGATTGGTTGCGGCTAAAGTCACGTTGACAGTTGGAGCATCGTCCCCAGTAGGCAACCTCGGCTTCATCAATGGTGAAGCCATGGTCGTCACTGGCGGTCAAACACGGCACCGAGCCCACGGCGCAGTCCACGTCACTCACCCGCCCACAGTCTCGGCAGATGAGGTGATGGTGATTATCACCCACACGGTCTTCAAACAGCGCCGGTGAGCCCTGCGGTTGAATTCGCCGCACCAGGGCTGCGTCTACGAGCACGCCGAGTGCGTCATACACCGCCTGCTTCGAAATCGCGCCGATGTGTGCTCGCGCAGCATCAGCAACTTCATCGGCGGTGATGTGTGGATGCTCGGCCACGGCACGCATGACCGCAAGCCGCTGGGCGGTAACGCTGAGACCGTGTTCACGCAAGGTCTCAGCCCACCCGACGGCAGGCGCCTCAACGACCATCATGCGTGCAGACTATGGCTAAATCTGGATTCGGTCAAGATTTGCCCCAGGTGCCCCTTCTCGATCAACGGACGAGCGGTTTTCCCTCAGCACGCACCACCTCTGCCAGCCCTTGCCTCTCCCTGCAGCGATAGGTTATTCAGCGTGAAGCGCCTTGTCATCGCCACCTGTTCGGTCGCGGCCCTGGCCGTGTCCATGCTCACCGGTATCGGTGTTGCCTCATCTACAGAATCAACGGTCATCGGCAAAGCAACGATCGGCGGCCAGCCTGTGGTCGGTGCCACGGTGACCACCTGGATCGCAGGCAATTCTCCTGGCTCAGCCACCGTGGTTGACACCGCAACCACCGCGGCCAAGGGTGGTTTTCGCGCAGACGTTTCAGACCGAAACATGGCAGATGTGATGTACGTCCAGGTGTCCGGCGGCAACTTATCGGCGCGTTTGACGCTGATGGCCGTCATCGAACCCGGACAGGACCGCGTCTACTTGAACGAACTCACAACGGTGGCATCGGCATATGGTCTCGCGCAATTTTTAGCCCGTGACGCAGTGGGCGGAACGAACCCGGGTCTCACCAACGCCGCGTCCATGGTGGGCAATCTGGTGGAGTCGGCCACGGGCGAGGTCAGTTCCTTCCTGGCATCAGCGCCTAACGGCAACCAGACGCAGACACTTGCTACGGTCAATAGCCTCGCCAACATCCTGGTGCGCTGCAATGAATCACCCGTGGTGTGTCGACGCCTAGCGCGGTTCACAGACGGATCCAAGACCGTACAGTCTCTCGCCAACCTCGCCAAGGACCCCGCGCGTAACGTCAAGCGCATCTTTGGCCTCAGTACCGGCACCAACGCGAATGCCCCGGCGCTTTCTGAAGCCAATAACTCCTGGATCCTGGCATTGAAGTTCACCGGCAACGGGCGGCAGTTCAATGCTCCAGGAAACTTCGTTTTCGATGCTGAAGGCAGTCTGTGGGTGGGCAATAACTACGTGCCCAGCGACAACCCGATTGCGGTGTGCGCAGGTCGAGCCGTGTTGAAATTGCAACCGTACGCAGCTGGACAACCGGTCACCGAGTACCGCGGCGGCGGCGTCAGTGGTGTCGGCTTTGGCATCACCTTCGATCGCGATGACAACGTGTGGGTATCGAACTACGGATTCAAGGGCAGCGAATGCCCTGAGACTCCCCCTTCAAACAGCCTGTCGCAGTTCACCTTGCAAGGAGAGCCACTTTCCCCTGACGTCACTGGCTTTACCGAGGGACCCCTCAGTTGGCCTCAAGGCATGGCCCGTAATGACGCTGGAGATATTTTTACGGCCAGCTGCGGTAACGACTCGTTGGTGGTTTACCGCGACGCTGATCCTGCCCGGTCCGTGGCACTTACCGACAACGGTTTGGCCAAGCCTTTCGACGTCGATATTGATTCGGCGGGAAATTCCTGGGTCACAAACGTTCGTGGCAACGGAGTCTCGGCTTTCGCCCCGGATGGATCACCACTGGCGGGTTCGCCCTTTGTTGACGGCCAACTAAAACGCCCGCTCGGGATCGCCATTGACAGTAACGACTCTAAGTGGGTCGCGAATTCGGTAGTGATCGCGATCCCTTGCGGTGACTCAAGTGGCTCGTCAGCTCCAGTGATCACTGACGAGCAACCCACTGTGCGTCCGCGCATCACCCACATTGACGCTGCAGGAAATGCTCGCGACTACACTGGGGGCGGCCTAACCATTCCGTGGGGCGTTGCTATTGATGGTGACGATCAGGTGTGGGTGGCTAATTTTCAGGGTGACCGGGTGAGTCGTTTTTGTGGCACCGAGGCCCAGACGTGCCCGCGCGGTCTCACTACCGGTGACAATATCTCGGGTAAGACCGGTTACGGATTTGATGGACTCCAACGCAATACCGGCGTGGGTATTGATCACGCTGGAAACGTATGGCTAGCAAATAACTGGAAAGCCGTACCGATCCAGAGTAATCCCGGTGGCGATGGAATGGTGGTCTTAGTTGGCGCCGGGGCACCGGTGAGTTAGGGAGGTTTGGAGCACATCAGTGCCAACGTCCGCTCAGCCCTTCAGCGCCTGTGAAATGTCAACGATGAGATCCTCCACCGACTCCAGCCCAATGGGGAATCGGATGATGTCGTCGGTGGGGCGGGCACCATCGGGCAGGGGTCGGTGGGTGAGGGCAGCCGGGTGCTGAGCGAGGATGTCGACTCCACCCAGACTTGATCGGCTCACGCACCGCTTTGACCAGATTCTGGCACTGGCCCGATCCGATGCTGGAGCGAATCCGGTGCGGGTAGATCTGCACAAGGTTGTACGCCAGCGCATTGCGGTGGGTCGGGTTCAGGCAGAGGCTGCCGGTGTAAAAATTGTTGCCGTCTTGCCCGATTCCCAGGTACTGGTGCTTGCCGGTGAAGGTGCGGTGGCAAGGGTTGTTGATGAGCTCCTCGGCAATGCATTCATCTACGCCGCGGCTGACGTTTCAGCCTCGGTGACCGAACCCGGTGGTTACGCCCAACTCGTTGTCGCCGACGATGGCCCGGGAGTTTCCGACCCTGACCTCGCATCGGTCTTTGAGCGGTTCTATCGCGGGAGTAACGCGAAGCCCGGTGGCACCGGACTGGGGCTTGCGCTCGTTCGCGAAACTACCACCGCGGTGGGCGGAAGTGCCCGCGCCGAAAGTAACGAAAACGGTGGTTTGACAATCACCACAACCTGGCCGCTCGTGCCCTAGCGCGGCGACCGATCATGCTTGATCAGGCCTAGTCGGGCGAACGGCGGGGTCGTCGCACACTGATCGGGATCATCACCAGAATGGCGGCAATCACCAGCACCCACGAACCGTAGATGGGCTTCATGCCAGCACGGCCGCCAATTCGTGCAACCGGGACGGAACGATGAAGTACCACGTCCAATACCCGCGCTTCTCTCTTCCAAGAATTCCCGCCTCGGTCAGCACCTTCAGATGGTGGGACACCGTGGGTTGAGAAAGGCCCAGCGGCTCGGTGAGGTCGCACGCGCATGCCTCGCAGTTCTCGCTTGAACGCAGCAACGCGAGTAGTTGCAGTCGGGCCGGATCAGCCACCGCCTTCAATAGACGCGCCAATTCCTCTGCGGTTGACCTGTCCATGGGTTCGGTGAGGCCTGTGGGACAACATGCTGGGCCTGCCTCCATCAACGCCGTACTGACCCTGGTGGCCATCATTCTCCCGTCAGACTCATCAAATCTATTCGACATCGGTCGATATAGATGCTACCTTCCTTATTGATCAATGTAAATATGAATGAACCGTACGAACCACCCAAATCACTCAGCCTTCGGAGCCCTGATGTCTCGCGTACAACTTGCCCTCAATGTTTCTGATCTCAATGCCTCTATCGACTTCTACACCCAGCTTTTCGGGGTAGCGCCGCACAAGTTGCGCCCCGGCTATGCCAATTTCGCTGTCACCGAACCCGCCCTAAAGCTCGTCCTCATTGAGGTACCCGGTGCAGACCGCGGTGAAGGGCCGGCCGGTGCCCTCAACCACCTGGGCATCGAGGTTTTCGACACTGCCGAGGTGAGCAGTGCAGCACAGCGATTGTCCGACTCTGGACTTGCCACCTTTGATGAAGCCAACACAAACTGCTGCTACGCGGTGCAAGACAAAGTCTGGGTCCATGACCCGGCGGGAACTCCCTGGGAGGTCTATGTCGTAACCGACGATGACCCCGAAAACCCAGAGCCTGCCGGAAATCTGCGCGTCGTTGACCAGACCGCGTGCTGCTCCGACCAAGTTTTGTGAACTTGGAGATCAGATAACCCTCATGATCGTTATCACTCGACGCCTGTTTGCCGAATTTCTCGGCACCGCGTTGCTCGTGGCCGCCGTGGTCGGCTCCGGCATCATGGGTCAGCGTCTCAGCGATGACCTCGCCGTCATCTTGTTGGTCAATGCGCTATCCACCATCGCAGCACTCGGCGTTTTAATCTGGATTTTAGGCCCTATCTCCGGAGCACACTTTAACCCTTGCGTCACCGGAGTGGAACTCGCACGGCGTGAAATTTCGCTCCCATTGGGCGCTGCCTACATCGGAGTTCAGATCATCGGCGGACTCGCCGGTGTTGCCCTGGCCAACCTTATGTTCGGCCTGATGGCATGGCAGCCATCCACAAATATCCGTTCCGGCCCAGGTATTTGGTTGGGCGAAGTTGTCGCCACCGCTGGTTTGCTGCTCGTCATCGGCGTCATCACGCGCACCGGTAAGGGCACCCTGGGCCCCGCCCTAGTTCCTGCCTGGATCGGCGCGGCCTACTTCTTCACCGCCTCGACATCCTTTGCTAACCCAGCGGTCACCATCGGGCGAAGCATGACCGATACCTTCACCGGTATCGCACCTGGTTCCGTGTTGGCGTTTATCAGTTTCCAAGTGATTGGTGCCGCGCTGGGCGCCCTCATTACCGAGGTTTTCTATCCGAGAAAAACACCCGAACCCCTCGATTTGCCGTATCCCATTGCCGAAACCGATCGGAGTTCGTGATGATGGACCAGCGCCGAACTGTGCTGTTCGTATGCGTTCACAATGCAGGTCGCTCGCAGATGGCTGCGGGCTACCTCGAGCATTTATCCCGTGGCGCCGTAGAAGTACGCTCGGCCGGATCTGCACCTGCCGATTCAATAAACCCTGCTGTCGCCGAAGCAATGCTGGAAGAAGGCATAAATCTTTGGGCGCAAACCCCGAAACTGCTGACAGACGCCGCGGTTGAAGCTTCTGATGTGGTCATCACGATGGGTTGCGGCGATGCATGCCGATGGTATCCGGGTAAACGCTATGAAGATTGGACACTTGCTGATCCGGCTGGTCAGGGAATTGATGCCGTTCGGATTATTCGAAATGACATCAAATCTCGGGTAATCGCTCTCTTGAACGACCTCGAAGTGACCGCTCACCTCGGCACCGATTCCGGCAGCTAATGGCGGTCACCTTTTCGCGAAATTGCATGTGTGACACAGGGTGTGCAGGTTATCCAAAATAGTCACCGAGTGGGCAATTTCCAGTTGGAGAGCTCCGGATTAAACGGCGTGGGGCCCGTTGGAATACGTTCTGGCACTTATGAACTGGAATCGTCCGGATACAGCCAACAGCACAGTCTGAAGTTCGCTGGTAGGTGGGGCTTAAACCGCCCTAGCCTCATTGAGTACCGCACAGCATCGCAGCAACATTCACACCAACATTTACGTCGGAATTCACAACTGTGATCAACCGCCCAGCGCCACCGCCAGTGTGACAGGCTCACCGAGTGCGCCCTACCCGACTCATCTATGTGGAGAATGACCCTGCCCTGCTCGGCGTCATGTCCACGCTGCTCGGACGCCTACCCGCCCTGGAGGTCCTCCTCGCCACGACCGACCCTCTGGTGGCCCTGGCCTCCACACTGGTGGAGGACGCCGATGTTGCCCTTATCGATTTAGCCCTCGGTCGCGACACACTCGATGGCATGGATCTCGGCGTTGCCCTGCGCAACCGAAACCCGCACATCGGCATCGTGATTCACTCCCAGCACCCAATGCGCAAGATCAGTGGACAACTGACAGATGGTGAACGCATCGGCTGGTCATTTCTCGCCAAAACCGGCACGCTGAAGCCCACCGAACTGTGCGATCTGCTCATTTCTACCGCTGCTGGGATGAGCCATAATCGGCTGCTCGAAACGGATGTAGCATCTGGTGCCGTGGGCGAAACGGCACTCGCACACCTCACGCCAAGGCAGCGCACCATCATGGGATTGGCTTCATTAGGGATGAGCGCTCCAGAAATCGCCCAGCAGATAAGCCTCACACCGGAGTCAGTGCGCAAAGATCTGTCCAAGGCATATCGGTCGCTCGTGCCAGCCGCCGAAGGGCGCACGGACGTGCGCACCCAAGCCGTGATGGCATATGTCAACCTCATTCAAGCACGTGATGAGTCTCTGGAATGAAGGTCCCCGCGCTGCCAGACCCGTGGTGGCGCATCATTGGGCCGTGGCCTTTCCGACCAGCGCTACTGGGCCCGGTGATGGCGATTTACCTTTCCGGTTTGCGCAATAGCCAACGTATCTCTGAAGGTAACGTCTTCGATCTGGAGTGGTTAACCGAAGGCACGTTTGTCGCCGTACTGATGGCCGTCCCCTTCACCCTCGTGCTGTACCTCGGCGTACTATGGCAGCGCCGCTTTGGTGTGAAGCCTGCGGCTTACATCGCTTTTCACGTGCTCGCGGTGACAGTTGTTGTTGCTGAGCGATTTCTGGTCGGCGATGTGACGACGGATGTGTTAACTGATGCACCCACCATCGTCACGGCGATTCTTCGCATCTCCGTCGTTGTCTTCATCTTCACCGCAATCGCCGGCAGAACAAGCCAGCGACTGTCTGAACAGGTCCAGGTAACCCAGAAGGCGCTCAACCTCACCAGGGCCCAGCAAAGCATCCTGCTGCGCGGCGATGAACTCACGCGACGACAGATTGCCGGTACTTTGCACGATCGCGTGCAAGCACGACTTATCGCCGCATGTTTGGAGTTGCAGATGATGGATCTGCACGATTCCGAACGGACTCAGGCCACCGTAGAGTCCGTAGTCAACCAGTTGGAATCCGTTCGTGCGGTGGATGTTCGCCGTGTTGCACGTGCTCTAAGCCCACAACTCAGCGAAGTTGATCTTGAGTCGGCACTGGAGGAACTCGCCCTCCAATACGACCCCGGAATGCACACCGTAATCCGCGTTGATCCCACTCTTGACCGGTTAGGTCGGACCGTTCCGCAGGCCACACTTCTCGGCTGCTATCGCATTATTGAACAGGCTCTGCTCAATGCCGCAGGCCACGGTGCCGCACGACGTTGCGAGGTGGCAGTGAGCATTGTTGACGCTCAACTGCGCCTGACCGTGCGAGATGATGGGCGTGGCTTCACGCAGAGTCATGACGCTAGGGGTTTTGGCGCTACATTGATGACCACATGGAGCCAAGCCCTTGGTGGAAGCTGGTCGTGGACCGAGGGACGCACCGGTGGTGTGGTGGTGTCAGCTCAACTTCCGATGGATCAACCGGCCAGCCACTAGCCGTGGGCTACCTGTTGTCTTTAGTCGTGAATCGATAATGCGAGTGCTGCCTGCACAAGCCCCACATGGCTGAACGCTTGCGGGAAGTTACCGAGAAGTCTCTTCTCGTGTGGGTCATACTCCTCGGCCAGCAGACCCACGTCGTTACACAAATTTAGTAGACGCTCAAACAGGGCTACCGCATCGTCACGGCGACCGCCCATCGCCATCGCGGTGACCAGCCAAAAAGAACACAGCAGGAACGAACCTTCATCGCCACTAAGTCCATCGCCGGTTGTGTCAGTGTGATAGCGCAGCACAAATCCATCGCGGGTAAGTTCACGCTCAATGGTGTCGACCATGCTGACCACGCGCGGATCATTAGCCGGTAAGAATCCCACGAGCGGGATTTGCAAGGTGCTTGCGTCTAGCACTGATGACGTGAAGGACTGCACGAAGGATCCCACGTGCGGGTCATAGCCCTCCGCGCATGTTTGAGCATGTATCTGATCAGCAATTTCACGCCAGTGACGTGCTCGCTCGGTGTCACCGATGGATTGTGCGTGTGTAGCGGCTCGATCCAGTGCCACCCAGGACATAACCTTGGAGTAGGTGAAGTCTTGTGGTTCACCGCGCACTTCCCAGATGCCGTTGTCTTTGGTAGTCCAATGTTCGGCAATCCAATCTGCAAGCGCGCACTCCAACTTCCAGGTCGATTCATCACCTTCTAGATGTGTGATTCGCGAAGTGCTCAGTGCATCCAATACTTCGCCGTACACGTCTAGTTGCATCTGACTCGCAGCACCGTTGCCTACCCGGACGGGCGCGGAGTCGGCGTACCCGCGAAGCCATTCAAGGGTGTACTCGGGTAGCCGCCGTTCACCTTCAAGGCCGTACATGATCTGCAGCTGAGCCGGGTCGCCGGCGATGGCGCGCAGCAGCCATGCCCGCCATGAGCGAGCCTCAGCCTGAAAGCCTGTCTGCACCAGCGTGTCTAGGGTGAATGATGCGTCGCGCAGCCAGGTGTATCGGTAGTCCCAATTCCGCTCACCACCGATCACTTCGGGCAGTGACGTCGTGGGTGCGGCCACGATGCCTCCGGAGGGTTCATAGGTGAGTGCTTTCAAGGTGAGCAACGAGCGCATGACCTGCTCACGGTAGGGCCCGTCGTAGGTGCACTGGGCGCTCCAGGACTCCCATCGAGTTACGGCCGTGGCGATTGCGTCATCAACATCGAATGCATGTGGCACCGGCTTCGTGGCACTGTGCCAAGCGAGTACGAAGGGAACGCGTTCGCCAGATTTGACCGTGAAGGTGGCCTCAGTGTGTTGATTATGTGAATCCAATTCGATGGGTGTACGAAGCACGAGCGCATCCGGCCCTGCGACGGCATGCAAACCGCCATCGATAGCCGTCACCCAGGGCACCACCCAGCCGTAATCAAATCTCAAGCGCAGGAATGTTTGCATGGTGACTTCACCCTCGATGCACTCCACGAGTCGAACGAGCGTGGGGTGGTTCTTGCGGTGCGGCATGAGGTCAATCACTCTGGCTCGACCCGTTGGCGTGGTGTACTCGGTCGTCAGAATCAGCGTGTCTCCGAGGTAGGACCGCTGTGGCTCACCGATGTAGTCCGTCGGGCGCAGCGACCATTGACCGTTGCTCTCATCACCCAACAAGGCGGCGAACACTGAGCCGGAGTCGAACCGGGGTACACATAACCAATCAATATCGCCATCTCGTGTCACCAGGGCAACGGTGTGGGTGTCGCCAATAAGTGCGTAGTCCTCGATGGGTCGACTCATAAGAAGAGGTTAGCTATTCTGAGTGTGCTCGGCGTGCTCGACGCGACACCGGGGATCATGTTTGTTACGAATTATTGCCATTCGCACTCTTCGGAAAGTGATGGAGATCGACACAGTTTCAGCCACTGTCCTCACTGGCACCGCCACTGTGTCAGCAGCTGAGCCAAAGGTCAGAAGTAGCGTTGAAAATGTGAGTTACCTCTTTTCCGTGGACACCACGACGGTGCGTGTTGCACCTGGAACGGGTTACTACGGCCGGATTGTCGTGCGAAAACCGGCCACACTCGCTCAGCTTGCCGAAATCAACTGCGTGCCCTCAGATGGTTACGCGCCCTACTATGAGATTGGGTTGTCTGCGTTTTGAAACACCGACGGCTCCATCAAGGTGGAAAACAGTGGGGAGATTTGCACCAAAGAGCACAACGAGAGCTTCAATTTGCAAATTGCTGATTGATAAGCAGCAGCTCCCACCACCACTTCATAGTTCGCACTCAAGTCCATCGGCCGATTTCTGGTGCACCCGGTCAGTGCTGTTCAGCTTTCCCTCGAGACGAAGTCCACGTTTGCTCATTGCGCGGGCGCAGGAGTGTGGGCTCGCTTTCGCTACCTCAACCATGCTGGCTGACACGTACTCAGAGACGTGGATGACGTTGTCACCTCTAGCGAGGCACCTGAAAATGTGCATGACGGTAGACTTTCCTAAGCCAGAACTGATCCAACCCCGATCACTGTCAGCGTTCTCGCATGGTCTGTCATATGCCCCCCGAAAAATGACCAGAAATACAACTTGTGAAGGTTACGAATGGTGGCTATGAACTTTGCCGCCACCGGCAAAAAGCATCAAAACATAGGACCATGTTGTCACATTGGCTGCTTGTGCGGTTGTTTACTACCACCCAGAAAACTGGCGAATTTGTTCATTGCTAACGGTTTCAGCTTCGGCGATGGCAGTGAGCAGGATTTCAACGCCCTCGTTCATTTCGTCGTCGGTCATCACCAACGGAGGCGTGATCTCGAGGACATTGTCAGCCACATAGAACACCACAGCGCCGAGTTCCCAGGCGCGGTATACCGTTTTTCGTGCCAATTCCGGATCAGGAGTCGAAAGGTCACCGTTCTTAACCAGATCAATTCCGATTGTCAGTCCTCGTCCGCGTATGCTACCCACCCGGTCACTCAGGCCTTGATCAGCGATCCCAGTCTTTAGTGCCGCACGTAGCCTCTCTCCAAGTACCCGAGACCTTTGTGCAAGGCCGTCACGTCGGACAACTGAAAGCACAGCGAGTCCCGCTGCTGCGCATATTGGATTACCCGCACTCGTCAGCAAGGATGACGCGGTACCGTGATCGAGAATCCACGCTGGACCGACGGCAGCTGAAAGAGGCAGTCCACCACCGAGAGTCTTGCCCAAGGTGATGATGTCAGGGGCAATGCCCTCGTGTGCGAACGCGTGCAGGTAACCCGTTCGCCCAAGTCCTACTTTCACCTCATCCACAATGAGCGGCACTGACTTCTCATGGCATGCGTCAGCGACGAGCGAAAGAAACCCGTCCGGCGGGATGACCATCCCTCCATCAGACTGAATTGGTTCCAGAATTACACACGCCACATTTTCGCGAGACAGTTCGTCACGCAGTCGCAGTATGACGTCATCCAATACGGTCCCTGCATCGCCTGTGTGAGGACGCCAGGGATCGGGATACGGCAAAAATGTCACATTCGGATCTGCCGGAACACCTGCTGCAGCGAATATGTGAGAAACCCCCATAGCCAGCCCCAGTCCACCGTGGTAGCCCCCCTTGAAGGCGACAATTCGTTCTCGACCGGTCGCTCTTCTGCAGGCACGCAGAGCCACGTCATTGGCATCAGTTCCGCTGTTCCCCAGATAGACCCTGCGATTTGATCCACCTACTTCCTGAAGATCGGCCGACAACTGCTCAGCGAACGTGACTGCGGCTTCACTAATCGCAGAAAGACCACTGCCACCGGCAGGATTCTGGATCCCTGCACAAACCGCCTCAACGATCGCGGGATGCCCATATCCGAGACCCGCAGCGGTCCACGACGCCGAGAGATCCAGTAGGGCGCGACCACCTGCCTCGATCAAATGGCTACCCTTCCCGCCAATGACGGCTAATGGGAAGAAGCGTAGTTTTTCGACGCCCGCGATTATCCCTGAGTCTCGCTCAAGAAGCTGCCGGACAGCCTGAGGTTCACCTACAGAAGGGCTCAGAGCTGACATGGTTTGGATTAGTATCGCTCGACATAAGCCTGGCAACGTTCCTGCATATCGAGCCCTCGAAGGGTCTCCAATTCTCCCTGTCGGACTGCAAGGGCGACCTCCACGAGATTCGGTGGGAACCAACCGCCTGCAATGTCATCATTATTAAAGGCGGTGATGGCTCCCGCCAGATCCACCGGCAAAGCGTTGAATTCCTCATCATCAATGTGGCCGATGAGGACAGAATCCAACGTCAGCCCTCGATCTATACCGTCGCAGATTGCGTGGACGAGCACCGCCATGACCAGGTAAGGATTTGCCGTGGCATCAGCTGCGCGAAACTCCAAATTGTATGCCTGGGATGGGTCGCAACCCGCTGGAACTGCAGCCACGCGAATCAGTGCCTCGCGATTTTGCAGACCCACGAATGAACCGGCAGCACTCCAACGATGCGGAGTCAATCGCAGAGCTGAAATATGACTAGGTGCAGTCCACATGAGCATTCCGGCAGCGTGGTCTAAAATCCCGGCAGATGCAGCCTGTGCGACGTCGGATAGACCACCCCGCCCGCTTGGGTCATAGGTGACGGGATCACCATCACGCCACAGGGATAGATGGACATGCACGCCATTTCCCACCGCATCCGGGTGGAGCAAGGGAGCGAAGGTCGCACGCTTGTTGTGTGAGGCCGCAACGGTTCGAATGATTTCTCGAGTGATAATCGCGCAATCAGCAGCCCGTAAGGCTGGCTCAGGCGCCAGGGTCACTTCGAACTGACCCGGCCCAAATTCAGGCAGCCAGTTTTCCCACCTCACTCCCGCCTCAGAAAGCGATCGTCGAGCAGCAGCGCCGAAAGGTTCACCACCTATCAATCCGGAAAGGGTGAATGCACCGGGACCCTCCGGTTTCCCGTGCTCATCAACGAGAGCGAACTCATGCTCGAAGGCAGCCATGATCGAAAGTCCATGGTCTTCGGCGAGCCTGTCCAAAGCTTTTTTGAGGATCGAACGTGGGCAGCACTCCCAGGGCGTGCCATCGGGCTGCGTCTGGTCGGCCAGGAACATGTCGCAATTTCCGGACGGAAGCGGTAGCGCAGCTCGACTCGCCATGTCCGGGAGAAGGCGAAGATCACCAAGCGCTCCGAAAGGGTTCGGTTCCATCAACCGTCCAAATGAGTTAATCGCTAGGTTCGCCGGCACCCAACCAACACCGGAGGTGGGAGATAGCTCATGCAAAGGAAGTGCTCGCCCCCTGGTCACAGCGACGAGATCATTCGTGGCAACAAAGGCGAGAGCGGAATCAGTCACAAATCATTCCTATGCTATGGACACCAGGCTGGTGTCCCCAGTGTGTGTATCAATCATTAATACTGTCCCGTTTCTCAACGGTTGATCATCTTCGGCATTGGGGCGGACTCCGGAGGACCAGACGCGGATTACGCCGTGTGTCTCTCCCCAGGTCAGATCAAAGTAGTCCGGGTCTTCATCCAAGGGCCGGTTCTCAGGGTTGAATAAACACATTACCGCGAGGGTCGTTGGTGTCAGAATCATCGCGTTGAGTGAAGTATACGCGTGATCAGCCAGTTTCTTGACTGTGCGACGAAGAGCCGAAACGAGATCACCGTTTTCATGACGCAGTTCGGTGATGAGAAAACCGAAGTAGCGTTCACTATCAGTTTGACCACGAAATGCCCGGATAAGATCCTCATCGATATCGGCGAGAAGGCTCTCGCTGTCCGGCAGAAATCCGTTGTGAACAAACACCACTTGACCAGCGGGTGTGTCTGTAGAAAATGGATGCGTATTACCCAGATTTACCTCGAGCGCGCCTGTTGCCCAACGCAAATGCACCACCCCGTTGTCCGTGGCTGCAGTTGCTAATGTCTGTTTGAATTCGATTGATTCGTGTGCAGGCTCAGAACCCAT
The DNA here is from genome assembly GCA_030728405.1 of Candidatus Nanopelagicales bacterium. Taxonomy (GTDB): domain Bacteria; phylum Actinomycetota; class Actinomycetes; order S36-B12; family S36-B12; genus CAIXFB01. The sequence goes on from JANQZS010000037.1 coordinate 22,259, forward strand.
TCGGATATCTATGTCACCATCACCCATCAATTGAGCAAAGCCCCATCCGTCGCAGTGAACACGGCTTAATTCGGCGAGCCGGTCAGAGTTAGGTGAGAGAACTTGCTCAGCGGTGAGCGGGGTAGGGCTATGCCATGCCAAGAGTCGGCACATAATCGGTGTTATTCCTTTCTATACCTTCAATGCGACACGTTTGCCGAACAGTCCGTTGGGAAAAAGGGAAAGCACAACGATGACAAGCACGAAGGTGAGCGCATCGCGAAAAGGGATGAAACTTTCGGGTAGCCAGGTTTGAAGGGCAATCTCAATTCCGGCTAAGAGGTAGCCTCCGACGACAGCTCCGGGTAGTGAACCCAATCCACCAATCACAACGACAACGAAGGCAGCGAGGACCGGCTTCAAGCCCATGAGTGGATCGACAGACCCTCGCTGCATGACCCACAGGACACCGGCGATACCAGCCAAGAGACCCGAAATCAAAAAAGCCACAGCAATCAGCCGTGATGCCCGATAACCCATGAGCCGGACGGTCTCGAAGTCATCCGCAGCCCCGCGAATGGCCCACCCCCAGCTACTGCGACCAAAAAATAGTGTAAGCGCAACCAGACTTGCCAAGGACACCACGATCGAAATGGCTTGGACGATTGAGATTTGTCCATTTCCTACGGATATTGATCCGGTAAATACTTCGGGAACTGGGATAGCCTGCCCGCGAGCGGATATGAAGTTTTGAAAAATTACCTGCAACAGCATCGCAACGGCAAAACTCGTCATCAGTAGAGTGGCTGGATTCGCATTGCGAACCGGTCGAAATGCCGTGGCTTCCATAATCACGGCTGCGAGGCCGCCTGTAATTATCGCGGCGACCACTGCCGCCCAGAAAGGAACACCAAGAACTATGCCCGCCAACAGGGCATATCCCGCCAACGTCATCAATTCACCGTGAGCGAAGTTGATTAGACGTAGCACGCTGAACACAACGGCAAGACCGAGAGCCAGCAGCGCATAGGTGCCGCCAAGACTGACTACGTTGACGACATACGTAATCACCGCATCCATGCGTTAGGACTCCGTCCCCAGATAAAAGTTCTTTACGTCGTCTGACTTAAGCAATTCCTCTGATGTTCCCGCCATCACAACGACTCCATTTGCCATTGCATATGCCCGGTCAGCGAAGTGTAGAACTCGCATAACTTCCTGCTCAACGATCAGCATGCTCAAGCCTTGATCTTTCAAATCCGCCAGCAGGTCGTAAACCCGATCCACGAGCGTAGGAGCCAAGCCCAATGATGGCTCATCAATAAGGAGCAGCCTGGGACGAGACATCAGCGCACGGGCGACTGCGACCTGTTGTTGCTCGCCACCGGAGAGCGTGCCCGCCGACTGGTTTCGGCGTTCAGCAAGAATCGGTAGGCGGTCTAGCAGATCGAGGTAAATCTCGTGCGAGCCACGTCGATTCCTGGCCCCGAGCATAAGGTTCTCGTGGATGGTCAACTGGGGGAACAGTCGACGCCCCTCGGGCACCATTGTGAGTCCACGACCCACAATGCGCTCGCAGGGCAGTCCGGTGATCGATTCACCCTGGAATTGCACCTCACCGGATGACTTCGCCAGGCCAACGATGGCCCGTAAGGTCGAGGATTTCCCCGCTCCATTCGGACCGAGGAGGGCGACGGCCTCGCCCTCCTCGACCCTGAGGCTGCAATCCCGCACCGCACGAACTCCACCGTAATTGACGGTGAGAGACGTGACGTCCAGCAGCGGCTGCATGATTACTCCTTCGTATCCTTTCGATCAGGCCGGCGGGACCCGGCTCGGATCCGGCGACACCAGGGCCACGAGTTCCCGCTTTCCATTCACGACCTTGATTAACGCAATCTCCCGAATAGCCATGCGGTCACCACCCTTAAACGAGATCGTTCCGGTGATGCCCTGAACACCTTCGAGATTGGTGACGGCGTCCTTAATCGCAACCGGGTCACAACTCTGCGCCTCGGTCACCGCTGCTTCCAGGATCAGCCCAAGTTCATAACCAGTCACAGCGAAGATTGCCTCGGGGTCTTTCCCATACTTTGCATTGAACTTTTCGAAGTAAGCAGCCTGCGGACCTTCGGGTGCAAGAACACCCGCCGTGGTGTAGACCACCCCATCGGCGATCGGCCCCAAAGCCAGGGTGGTCGGCGAATCGATACCGTCTGTACCAAGTACCGGGATCTCGATGCCAGCTCCGCGAATCGCCTTCAAGAACGTGGGGAAGTCCGGCTCGTATGCCGGAGTCATGATGACGTCCGGCTGCGGGGACAACGCCTTGATCTGGTCGGCTATCACGTTGAAGTTTGGCTGACCAATAGTGAAGGTACCTTCACCCACAATGGATCCACCATTGGATTCGAACGCTACAGCGAAGTACTTCGGCAGGTTTGAGGTGTAGGCGCTGTCAGGAGAACCCAACGTGTAGGCAGTCGCATAACCCTGCTCTGTTGCATAGTCTGCCAAAACGCGTGCCTGCGCATTGTCACCAAAGGCATTGGAGAACATAAAATCGCCGACGGCAGCAGGTAGAATTGGAGCAGAGCCAAACCACGACATCGCCGGTACTTGAGCTTCTTGGGCCAGTTGTCCTGCCGCAATCGACGGGTCTGCATCGCCGGGAGTTATCAGGAAACTGATGCCCTCACCTAGGAGTTCAGCGGCTACGGTGGCCGACTGCGCTGCATCGGATCGGGTGTCCTTCACGAATGTTTCAATCGTGTACTTTCCGTCGATTCCTCCAGCGGCATTAACTTCATCTTTCCACAGATCGAAGCCTTCGAGACTCGGTACATCGACGTAGGCGAGACCACCGGTTTGTCCTGTAGCTACGCCTACCTTAACGGTGCATGGTGCCCCGTCTGGAACGTCATTGCTTGCGGAATCTGAGGACCCGCAGGCTGCGAGCAAAAGGGATGCTGCAGCGGTTACGGCCAGCACCCCCATAACCCTCTGATGTTTACTTGTATTCATTTTTGTTCCCCTCCGGAACGTCAGTAGTGTCGATAGATTCGGAATCTAATGCGTGGGGTTCACGCCAACCTAGATAAGCGGTGGCCACCTCAGGCTGTGAGAGCACATCCTGAGGTACACCCTGGGCTAGAACAGCCCCGTAATCCAGAACCGTTAGTTGGTCGCATGCGGAACGAATAAGTGCGACATCGTGATCGATAAGCAGAATCCCGACCCCACTGGCTGTGAGGACAGAATCGAGTTGTGCGAGCAGAGCCCTTGATTCGACCGGGTTCATACCGGCCGCAGGTTCATCCAGAAGCATCACGCGTGGATTGAGTGCAAGGGCGCGGGCAATCTCGACTCTTCGCTGATCCCCGTATGCCAATTCACCCGGTAGACGATTGCCGTGAACGGAAACGCCAAGCACTTCCAGCACCCGAATGGCCTGTTCATCCGCCATCGTAGGAGTCATTCCTGCCGAAATGCAGGCGACGGTGACATTGTCGATTACGGTCATCTCACGGAAGAGTCGGACAGTCTGGAAAGTGCGGCCCAACCCAAGTCGAGCCCGCCGCCAAGTCGGTTCGGAGCTGATGTTGCGGCCAGCTAAAACTATTGAAGCTTCTTCAGGTTTGGTCAACCCGGTCACGCAGTTAACGAAGGTGGATTTGCCTGAGCCATTCGGTCCGATCAGCCCCGTGACTTCCCGGGCAGCGACAGTCAGGGTCACACCTTTGAGCGCGATCAGGCCAGAGAATCGCTTCACAATTCCCTCAGCGGCAAAAATTACTTCACCGGGCTGGGTGTTCCGGCCGGGCAGGTTGGCACCGAGTGATGTGGGCACCTTCAAAGCACGTCGGTACGCGAGGGACTCCTCCGGCTCGCGGAATCCGAGAAGCCCGCGGGGCCGGAAATACAAGGTCAACAGAATGATTAGCGCGAGGCCGGCGTTGGTCAACCCGAAGAATTCGTTGGCATCTCCGACTCGTCTGAGAACTTCAACGATGAAGGTGACAATGAGTGCACCCAAGACACCCCCGGCGACCGACCCCGCACCGCCGACAATGAGCATCGTCAACAACGTCAGAGTCATCGTGAAGTAGAAGTCTTTGGGTGAAAAGGCACCGAGAAGACCGGCATAGGCCGCACCCATAGCGCCGGCGACCGCAGAAGACAGCACCCAGGAAACCAGTCGCGCGTACTGGACGCGCACTCCGCTGCTGGACGCAGCGAGATCGTCATCTCGCGATGCCCGAAGGTGCATTCCAATACGTGAATCGCGGAAGATGCGCGCAACGATGATGGCCAGGACGGCCACAATTCCGGCCACCGTCAGGCTGGTGAATCGGGGGACGCCATAGAAGGTTTGACTTCCTCGCGTAAATTGTTCGGCACCAACCATGCTTCCGTGAAGCACAATCAAAACCGCGAGGGTGGCTATTGACGCAGCGTCACCGAGTCGGGCGATGACGAGTCCGGAGATCAGGCCCACGAATGTCGCGAAAAGTACGCCGACGATCATGCCCTGCCAGACTGGTAATTCTATGGTGGCCAAACCCCAGGGCAGGTCTGGCAAAGAGGTCTGCTTAATCTCCGTTGGCATCACAGTGATGCCGGTCGCGTATGCGGCGATGCCGACGAAACCGACGTGACCGAAACTGAGTATGCCGCTGTTGCCGCTGAAGATCTGCAACGCAAGCACCCCCGTGAGCAGCACGAGGGAACTGGTGATGAGCAGTTGAGTTGCGGAGGGGAGAGTGCTGCCGAAGAGGACGATGATCGCAATGACAATCGCCCATCCGACGATGGAGATTAATGTCCGCTGGCGCCGCGTGAAAGTCATTGTTGGGCCCCAGCGATACGGTCAAGAGCTTCAACGACTCTATCTACTTCTGATTCGCTCGCGTAATGAACGAAACCCAATCTCAGGATGCCCTCTTCAACCGGGATCCCCAGGGACTCCATAACACCTTGGGCGTAAAAGTTACCGTTCCAGGAGTAGATCGCAATATCGTTGAGTTCGCGCGCCGCCTGTGCTGGCTCTACCCCGTCAATCATTAGTCCGAACGTGCATACGCGCCGTTGCGTGTCTGGTGTGCCCAATAGCCGAATACCCGGAATACGGGCCACACCCTGGATAAACCGATCAGCCAAGGCCATCTCGTGGTCTCGGATACGGGTAAAGGCGCTGTCCAGCCGTCCCGTCAAGTCAATCCCTTCGCCGAGAGACGCAAGGTATTCGATCGCTGCCTCGGTCCCGGCGAGGGCTTCATGCGAAAGGGTTCCAGTCTCGAAACGATGGCCGACTGGGAACAGACTCGCTGGTCGAACCCGCTCCGCCTGCAAGGTCTCAGCGAAAGCCCGACGAATCCACGCGAGACCAAGGTGCGGACCGAAAAACTTGTATGGGGAACACAATAAGAGGTCGCACTTCAGGTCTCTCACGTCGATTCGGCGATGTGGGGCGAAGGCGACTGCATCAACCCAGGCGACCGCACCCACGGCGTGTGCCATATCAGCGATGGTGCCGGCGGGGGGAACAGTCCCGACTGCGTTGGAAGAAAGCGTATGCGCTACCACTCGGGTGCGAGAGTTCAGGACATCTGCGAGTTGAGTTAGATCAATGTCCAGGTCGCTGGTGAGTCCGATCGTTCGCACGACGAGGTCACGATCCTGGGCGAGGAGCAGCCAGGGTGAGACGTTTGCCTCGTGGTCAAGTTGGGTTACAACGATCTCATCACCTGGCGCCATGCTGCGTCCGAAGGCGCGAATGAGATTGAAGTTTAAGGAGGTCATGTTCTGCCCGAAGGCAATTTCGTCGTCGCTACCCCCTACGAACGCCGCTGCGGCGATGCGAGACTTTGCGATGATCTGGTCAGTTTCTCGAGATGCGCAAAATTCCCCTTCGATATTTGCGTTGTGATGCGCAAGATAATCAATCATCGCGTCAATCACACTGCTTGGGACCTGGGTGCCGCCAGGCGCATCGGCATAAATCACCTCTCTGCCGTTGCCTCCTTGGCGTTGCAACGCAGGAAATCGCTCTCGCACCGATTGAAACTCAGCATCGAAGGCGCTTGCCATCATGAGGTGAGTTCTTCGACGGGTTGATACGGAGTGCCGTTGTCCCATATCTCTGTGGTAAGACCAATGGCCTCCACGATGCTCACAATTACTGACACGTTTGCGGTCGCGACCATTACCAGCATACCTCCGGAGTACGGCGAATCATCACGACGTAGCGACGCGGCAATTCCATCGAGCGGCTGGAGGTGCAGGCCTGCCGAACCCAGGCTGGGATAAGTGTCAGCGCATAACGCTAGCGTTCCGTGCGGCCCCTCGACGTAGCCAAGAATGCACAAGAAATGACCCACGTTCCACTCCGAACCGATTACTTCGGTTGAACCGGTGAAAAGAAACTCCAAAGCCGCATGGCTCGGCATGTGACTGTTCCAGAGAAACCGTGTCGCGCTGTTAGACATCACTAGGCATGAGACGTCTGCTTCAAATAGTCGGGAAAGCATTTCAGCGACCTTCGCAGATGTCCACTCTCCGCTCACCGGAACCGAGGTGAATGCGCCCTCGGACAGCTGAGACGTCGCAACTTGCAACCCCTGACTGGACGTTCCTGAATCAATGTCTGACTCAACGGCCCGATTTAGGTCGAGGATGTAGTCATCGCGCCCGGGGTGTCCTGGTGGCAGGGAATCAGCGACCTGTACAACGCTAAGGAGGGAAGAAGCAGCCAGCCCGACATGGTCCTGCTCGATCTTTGCATTGGCGAATGCTCGCAGTCCCAGGGTGACCCAGAAGGCCCCACAAAGTTCGTTCTTCTGGGGAAGTTCTTGACGATGCTCCGCTAACACGCGCTCAGCTCCTGGGAGAAACTTCAGCGTAACTGTTTCAGCCGGCATGACCGCAGCATTGGTGTTTGATTCGTTTCTGTCAAGCACTTTTCTGAACTTGACTGTAACAATCTCGTCACTCAATGGCATACTGGTGCACTCAGTAGGCAGTCGAAAGGTGGGATATGAGCCTCGATCCGGATAACGCCAACGAAGATGGTCCTTTCTCTGCTCGACTGCTCGTCGAGATGGATGCTTTGACCTCCAGCGAACGCAGAGTTGCGCGGGCTATTCTGGCTGATTACCCCATGGCCGCTATAGACTCCGTGGCCTCTCTCGCCCAGAAGGCTGGCGTGAGTCCTCCGAGTGTGGTCCGCTTCGCCTCGAAGTTTGGCTTCTCTGGGTGGCCGGAGTTTCAAGCGGTGTTGCGTGACGAGGTCTCTAAACGGCTGGCATCCCCACTGTCGTTGTACGGCCAAATGAACAAGGTGTCCCGAGACCTCAATGAAGGCCACGCTGGTGAAGTCTTTATCGATTCACTTGCTTCGACCTTCGACCGCTTGAAGGACTCTGTGATCAATGATGCGGTGGGTATGCTGATTGATCCCAAGGCACACATCTACGTTGTTGGCGGCCGATTCTCCTCGGCCCTCGGCGTTTACTTCGCCACCCACTTACAGATGCTTCGTGCTGGAATTACGTCCGTGTCAGAATTACCCATTCAGCGCACAAATGCGCTGCTGGAGATGAAGCGCCATGACGTTCTCGTCGCACTTGATTTTCGCCGCTATCAACGCGACACCATCGACCTGGGTCGTGCTGCCGCCGAGAACGGTGTCCGAGTAATTTTGATCACAGACACGTGGTTGTCCCCGCTTGTTAGCGATTCGCGACTTGTCATGAGTATCGACACCACTTCCCCCTCTCCTTTCGACTCCTTTGTCTCCGCACTCGGCGTTTTAGAGCTACTTATTAGCCGGCTTGCTGAATCGATCGGTGAGGAATCCCTCGAACGGATGCGCGCGCATGATGCTCTTAATCAATCTCTCATGATGGAGGAGCATCAGTCGTGACTAACTCAATGCATATCTTGCAGATCGTGCGTACCCACTTTGTTGCGCTGCTGGGTGAGAATCCGACCATCACTGCGTTGCCAGGAGAGCGGGACAAAAATTTTGGCGTCAGCGGACGTGGGGTGAAAGCCATCTTGAAAATCTGCAGCCCCGAGGATCTGGAACATCTTCAACTACAAGATCGCGCCTTGCGTTCGTTGTCGCTGCCATCTAGCCCAAAGGTACTCCACGAGGAAATCGTTACCCTTGATTCTGGTGCCCTGGTGAGATTAGTTTCATGGCTGGATGGCAGTCTCTGGGCTGAGTCCGACTCGGATGACGTTCGGCGTTTTGGCCTCGGTCAGAGCGTGGCAGAACTGGACCGTGGTTTATCCCAACTCGAACTAGATCGTGACGAGAAAACCATTCTGCAGCAAACATTTCGGTGGAATATGATGCAGGCGACTGATCTCCTTGATGAAGTTGATCTCGTCGTTGACTTCCGCATTCGCGAGATCTGCCGTCAGGAACTGACCGTCTTCGTTACCGAACTTCTCCCGATTTTGGAGTCTCTTCCTTTTCAAATGATCCACAATGATGCGAACGAGCGCAACATCATCGTCGGAGACGACACAATCGGCCTCATCGACTTCGGCGACATCGTTTTCGCCCCGCGGATCGTTGGCTTAGCCACTGCTATGGCCTACGCGGCCATAGGTCTTCATGATCCGATCCCAGACGTCATCCCCGTACTGCGCGGCTACAACCAAGTCACTCCTCTAACGACCGAGGAGGTAGGCCTGATCTGGCCTCTGGTGCGCATCCGTTTGGTGATGAGCATCATAAATGCTGCCGTACAGAGTTCATCGAATCCCGACAATGAGTATCTCCTGGTCAGCCAGAACGGGGTCGTGCAACTGCTAACCACACTGGTGGCAAGCAGCGACTACTTGGCCTTATGTCGTGCACGTGACGCGTGTGGATATGAGCCGAGTCCGCGAGCGCATGAGGTTCGACATTATTTGCGAACAGGTTCCGCAACTAAGGTTGTATCGGTCAACAGTAATCAGGTGGGATGGATTGACTGGAGCACGACGACGACAGATCCACGTGATGCGCAGAGTATTGCGAACCTAATGGCACAGAATAACTTGGGCGTTATGTGCAGCAGGTACGGTGAAGAACGCGACGCTCACGACAATTTCCCTTTCGATAATGCGCGGCGCCGCATCCACCTCGGGGTTGATCTATTCCAAAAAGCTGGCTGCAACGTGTACGCGCCCTTTGCGGGCGTGGTGGAACAAGTTCGCGCGATGCAAGAGGTTGGGGATTTCGGACACGGGGTTCTCCTGCGCCACATCACGATGCAGGGCACTACATTTTGGACCCTGTTCGGCAACCTCACGGCCGCTCGGCTCACCCGACTCGATGTCGGCCAGTCAGTGAATGCTGGTGACGTTATCGGGCAAATGGGCCAGCCGATGGAGAATGGTGGGTGGCCGCCACATGTACATGTGCAGGTCCTTACCGACCTCTGCGGAATGGGCATTGACATATTCGGTACGGCGCCACAGGATGAGATGACGCTTTGGCGGAGCATTTGCCCAAACCCGAATCTGTTCCTGGGGATCGCGAGTGGGGATACTAGTTCAGATGCGCACGCTGGACGCCCAACGGAAATTCTCAACCGAGAGCGAACCGTGCGTTTGTCGCGCGCCCTGAGTCTGAACTTTCGTGAACCGCTGCACATCGTGCGCGGTGAGGGAGCGTATTTGTTTGATATTGACGGGCGTTCTTACCTTGATCTGGTCAACAATGTCGCTCACGTCGGTCATGGGCATCCGCAAGTGGTGGCGGCTGCTGCTCGCCAGATGTACGAACTGAACACAAATACTCGGTTTTTGCATGATGCGATCGTGGAGTATGGAAACAACCTGACCGCCACTTTGCCCGACCCTCTGTCGGTCGTATTCTTTGTCAACTCGGGGAGTGAAGCGAATGATCTCGCGATCCGGCTTGCTCGGGCCTATACGAGGGCCCGTGGCTGGATATCGCTTAAGCATGCTTACCACGGGCATACCGCGAGCGTGCTGGACATCAGCCCTTATAAGTTTCTTGGTGCGGGTGGAGCCGGTGCACCTTCAAATGTGCGTGTCGCTGAACTACCGGACGCCTTTCGCGGACGCCATACTGGATCGGCGGCGGGCCAAGCCTACGCCAAGGATTTCGCAAAGGAAATTTCTGATCTTGATGAACCACTAGCCGCGTTTATCGCAGAAGGGGTCGTCAGCACTGCTGGCCAAGTCACTTTGGCCGAGGGATTCCTTGCCGGTGCATATGAACAAACACGCTCCGCCGGTGGTGTCTGCATTGCTGATGAGGTGCAGATTGGTCTAGGGCGACTTGGCGAGCGATTCTGGGGATTCGAATTACATGATGTTGTCCCTGACATCGTGACGATGGGTAAGCCGATGGGGAATGGTCATCCTCTAGCGGCCGTCGTCACGACTCCAGCGATCGCCGCTGCCTTCAACAATGGAATGGAGTACTTCAATACTTTTGGGGGCAATCCTGTCAGCGCAACGATCGGTCAAGCTGTGCTTGATGTGGTCTTCGACTCGCGGCTGCAATCCAATGCACAAACTCTTGGTTCGTATTTGCAGGACCAGGTGAGAGTGATGCAATCGACCCACGGGCTCATTGGGGACGTCCGAGGTCATGGGCTCTTCATCGGTATTGAGTTGATGCGTGAGGAGGAACCAGCTGGTGACGTCGTTGCGAATGTCATTGAATACGCCAAACAACGCGGTGTAATGCTATCTAGCGATGGACCGGACAACAACGTCTTCAAGATCAAGCCACCAATGGTGGTCCAACGCGAAGACATCGACATGTTTCTCGACGTCTTCGATCAAGCGCTTACGCACCTAAGCTAAGTCCGGCTTTCCGACTCGGGGTAGGGGCATCAGTGGAATGGGCTGAATCGTCGACGTAAAAGTCGCCCCTCCCAAATGGCGGTTGGAACTGTGAACCGTACCGGCTTTGATACCGCTTCCTTTCCCCTAAAGGATGAGAGTTTCTATGCCCAAGCAATATCCGAAAGAGCAACGTGATCGAGCGGTCCGGATCGGTTCGGAGTCTTTGAGGCGCTGGACTCAACAGGCCCAGGTCGATGCCGGGACTCGTGACGGTCCGACGAGCGAAGAACTCGCCGAAATCAAGGCACTGAACTAGAAGGTACATGATCTGGAAGAAGCGATAACACACTATGTGAACCCGACAACGTGCGAACTAGAGAGTACACAGCGCCACAACCAGTCCCGCTTCGAGGCGGGCGCTGCCGCGCGCCATCAGTATGATCAACCCCCACACAGGGGAAGGCTACTGGCGCCCGCGCGCATGGGCGGACAAGGAATTACGTCGCGCGTTAACCGCCATCGACCCCGACACAACTCAAGGCCGACCACACCAACTACACCGAAGCCTCTATGGCCAGTGTCTTCGCGGGGGCACTTCGCCACGCACGTGCAATCACGGCGATCGCGGCCTCCGAGTGGATGTCCACAGGACTAGACCCCCGGCCCGGAATGGAATTCTGGGGCTACGGATGGGAGGAAGACCGGACCGCGATCCCGGCGGAGTTGAGCGCCGTCGGAAAGATTGGATAGCCGTCATCTGGCACCAATCTACGTCAAACCTCACTTCTGGCTATAGTGCCGCTTATGGGCGTCCTCTTCATGCCAGCAACACTGCTAGTCGCTTGGATACTGGCCATTTTCGGAGTCTCGGCCACTTCCGGCTCAGACGAAGACTTCGCAGTTAACGCCATGCGCTGGATGATGTTCGTACCCGTTGGCGGCATGTTTATTGCCAGCAGTTTCATGCATACCGTGCTCGCCAAGAAGACCGCTGCAAACATCGGTTGGAAGACGAACGGATTCCAGTACGAACTCGGATTCGTCAGTCTCGGGATCGGTATCGCCGGACTTGTTGCCGCTTCGATGGACACCGACGCTTGGATCATCGTGTCCATCATTGTGAGCGTCTTCCTCCTCGGTGCTGCTGGGTACCACATCGTGGAGATGGTGCGAGACAAGAACTTCAAGCCTGGTAACTCGATTGTGCTGCTGTCTGACTTCGGGCTTCCGATCTCGCTCTGGGCCCTGCTGTTCGCCATGGGTGCCTTCTAAGAGTCGCGTTTCGTCCCTCCAGGGTGCGCCGAGAGGGACGCTTTGGCCATCTTTGAACAAGATTGGATCGTGACTCTGCTCATCCATCAGGCTTCACAGACGCCCAATCGATACGCTCGG
>JANQZS010000038.1 GCA_030728405.1 Candidatus Nanopelagicales bacterium
TTGATGCTCCTTGATCAAGATCGTTTGCGCGCTTTGCTCCTGGACCCGGAACGCCAGGTGCAACTTGTGGTTGCTGGCAAGTCGCACCCGGCTGATGAGGGTGGAAAGCGCTTGATTCAACAGCTCGTGCATTTTGCCGATGAAGTAGACGTGCGTCACCGCATCGTGTTTTTGCCCAATTACGACATCGCAATGGCAACTGTCCTATACCCGGGTTGCGATGTGTGGTTGAACAATCCCATTCGTCCACTCGAAGCTAGCGGCACCTCGGGCATGAAAGCTGCCCTTAATGGCGCGCTGAACTTATCCATCCTCGATGGTTGGTGGGATGAGTGGTGTGACGGAAAGAACGGCTGGGCAATTCCTACTGCCGACGGTGTTGAAGACCCAGAACGCCGAGATGACCTTGAAGCACAGGGGCTATATGACCTGATTGCTACCCAAGTGGCGCCGGCCTTCTATGACTGTGATGAGCGAGGCTTGCCCCTGCGTTGGCTCGACATGGTGCGCCACACTTTGCAAACACTCGGACCAAAGGTGCTCGCCAGCCGAATGGTGGGCGAATACGTGGATCGTTTGTATACACCAGCATCAGTAAAGGCTGCTGAGGTGTGCGCACATAACTATGAACTCGCCCGCGAACTCTCTGGCTGGAAATCTCAGGTGCGTGCCAACTGGGATGCCGTTCGGGTTGATCATGTCGAAGCCGACGGCATCGGCGACTCCGTCACGCTTGGCTCGCGCATCACTGTTCGCGCTTATGTCTCCCTCGGTGTATTGACGCCACAAGACGTCGAAGTGTCAGTGGTGTGCGGCCGGGTTGATTCAGCCGATCGTTTGGCGTCAACCCATTCGGTGACGATGGCCGTAGTTGAGCAGTACGACGGAAACCGCGTTCAGTACAGCGCCGATGTTGCCCTCGACATGAATGGCTCGTTTGGCTACACGGTGCGTATTCTTCCGAAGCACGTCGGGCTTGTCTCCGGTGCCGATCTGGGGTTGCTCTCGCTGCCGGCCCCCACTCACGGAATGACCGACGCGGTCTTGCGATGAGTACTCCCTCCTTTCGAGCGCGGTACGTTTAACGCGTGCATCGCGACGGTGAAGGCTCTTGGGATCCACTCGGGGTAACGCCTGATGGTGCAGGTGGTGCGAATGTGGCCTTGTGGGCACAAGGAGCTGACCGAGTTGAGTTGTGCGTGTTCGTCGACGGAGTTGAAACACGGATTGAATTGACCTCTCGACTTCACAACATCTTCTACGCGCATATCGATGAACTACCTGCCGGCACCTTGTATGGATTTCGCGTTCATGGTCCATGGGACCCGGAAACAGGTCAGCGCTGGAATCCGGCGAAACTCCTGCAGGATCCCTACGCACGAGCAATCGATGGCCAGCTACTACTGAATCCGGCGATATTTGGACACAAAGGCGCCGATGATCTCGTCATTGATGCCCACGATTCAGCTCCTTTTGTGCCGCGCAGTGTGGTGGTATCCGACAATTTTGATTGGCAAGGCGATCGCCCACTTGAACGATCGTGGTCCGACACGGTCATCTATGAAACGCATGTCCGCGGTATCACCATGAACCACCCAGGAGTTCCCGAGCACCTGCGCGGCACCTACGCGGGTCTTGCAACAGCACCTGTCATCGAACACCTGAAAGCACTGGGCGTGAGTGCAGTGGAACTTCTGCCTCTTCACCATTTTGTTGATGAGGTGCATTTGCTTGAGTGCGGGCTGACTAATTACTGGGGATATAACTCTCTTGGGTTTTTTGCACCACATGCTCGCTATTCCTCAACGGGATCTCGCGGTGGTCAAGTAAGTGAATTCAAGGAGATGGTGCGCACGCTGCATGGAGAGGGCTTGGAAGTCATTCTCGACGTTGTTTATAACCACACGGCGGAAGGTAATCAGTTCGGCCCAACTCTTAGTTTCCGTGGGATCACTAACGATGGCTATTACAAGCTCGCCGAATCAGGTCGGTACCACGTTGATTACACCGGCTGTGGAAACACTCTCGACCTCTCGCATCCGCACGTACTGCAGATGGTCCTTGACTCATTGCGTTACTGGGTCAACGAAATGCACGTCGACGGGTTTCGTTTTGATCTTGCATCTGCGCTGATTCGATCCACTGAGGATGTTGACATGCTCAGTTCTTTCCTCACTGCGATTTCCCAAGATCCAGTATTGCGGCGCACCAAATTGATCGCCGAACCATGGGATCTGGGCCCGGGCGGATACCAAGTGGGGGAGTTCCCCTTCCTGTGGACTGAATGGAATGACCGGTATCGAGATTCGGTCCGGGATTTTTGGCGTGGCACGCCAGGTTTACGGGAACTCGGTTGGCGTATGTCTGGTTCAGCAGACCTATATGAGAGCGACGGGAAGCGCCCGTACTCATCAATCAATTTCATAACGGCTCATGACGGCTTCACCATGCGCGATCTGGTCTCGTTTGAGCGCAAACACAATGAAGCAAATCTGGAAGCCAATCGGGATGGTACAGATAACAACCGCTCACGAAATTACGGTCACGAAGGTGAGACAGATAACGAGGAGATCAACGCCATCAGGCGCAGACAAATCCGTAACATGCTCACCACGCTTGCGCTTTCTGCGGGGGTTCCCATGATCAACGGGGGCGATGAGTTTGGCCGGACCCAGCAGGGCAACAACAACGCCTATTGCCAAGACAATTCACTGGCATGGTTCGGGTGGGACTGGGAGCAGTGGCAATGCGACCTAAATTCCTACGCTCAATCAGTTTTTGCGCTGCGACGAGAAAATCAAGTTTTCCGCCAAACCCACTTTTCGCGAGGCGAGTCACTCGTAGATGGCGGACCGGAGGATCTTGCTTGGTTTGACCGGGGTGGCCAAATGATGGAAGAAGATAGCTGGAATGAGCCATCCGCACAGACACTCATGATGTTCTTGGCTCCCCATCAGGTGGCAGATCCTTCCGCCCGCTCATTCTTGCTCATAGCGCACGGGGGAGGCGATGACATCGAGGTAACGCTCCCGGGGGAGCCCTATGCGACGGACTGGGAAGTCTGCGTCGACTCCTTCGATGGGGCCGTATGGCCGGGTGTGGAGCATGCCGCTGGATCCAAGATCCCGATGCGGGCCTATTCGACCCTGGTGTTGCGCGCCGGCACGTAGGCCTGAGATGCGGAGTAAATGGCCGGCCAATATGATTCACATGCGCACGCGGTGTGCGGCAAGGCGATAAAATCTGGAGCGTCGCGATGAAGATCGCTGTATGCGTTAAGCAGGTGCCAGACACTTGGGCTGAAAAACGGCTACGTGCAGACGATTCCACTCTGGACCGAGAAGCGGCCGACGGAGTCATGAACGAGCTGGACGAGTACGCCGTAGAAGAGGCACTCAAACTCGTTGAAGCTCATGGTGGCGAGGTTGTAGTCGTCAGCATGGGGCCCGATCGTGCTGGCGAGACTGTTCGCAAGGCACTGTCCATGGGGGCCGATTCAGGAATTCACCTTGTTGATGACTCGCTGCATGGCTCGGATGCCTTGGCAACGTCGTATGCCCTGGCAACCGTGCTTGCCGGCCGCGATTTTGACCTCATCATCTTTGGCTCGGAATCAACCGATGCCCGAATGAGCGTGGTGCCGGCCATGGTCGCCGAACGCCTTGACCTGGCGCAACTGACCTTTGCTCAGAAGGTCGACGTCATTGGTGACACAGTGACCATTGAGCGCCTTGCGGATTATGGCTTCGACACAGTCACGGCAAGCTTGCCAGCCGTTATCAGCGTGGTGGAGAAGATCAATGAACCCCGCTACCCGTCATTCAAGGGAATCATGGCCGCGAAGAAGAAGCCGGTCGAAACTCTTTCCGTTGCCGATGCGGGTCTAGACGCGTCAAAGATTGGCGCGTCCGCTGCATGGTCCGGTGTCGCAGATTTTGCCGCTCGGCCGCCCAAGTCTGCTGGAGTAGTGGTGGCTGACGACGGTGACGGTGGGCTCAAGATTGCTGATTTCCTAACCAATCAAAAGTTTATTTAGTACCTGAGGATTGAGGAGCACGTAATGGGTGAAGTACTAGTACTCGTAGACCATGCCGACGGCGTCGTAAGGAAAGTCACCACTGAACTCCTCACCCTTGCCCGAGTCATGGGCGAACCCGCAGCGGTCTGGGTCGGCTCTGGTTACAACGACGCAGCGTCTGCCTCTCTCGCCGAATTTGGGGCCGTAAAGGTTTACGTGGCAGAAGATCCCACACTTGATGACTTCCCCGTTGCTCCTGCGGCCGAAGTATTGGCCTCAATCGTGGCGTCGGCTTCGCCAGCAGCAGTTGTCGTGGCTTCTTCAGCCGACGGCAAAGAGGTTGCCGGCCGTCTCGCGGTAAAGACGAACTCGGGTGTCATTACCGATGCCGTTGATATTGATGCATCGATGATTGCCACCCAAAGCGTTTTTGGCGGTAGCACGATCGTGCATTCGAAGGTCACTTCTGGCACCCCCATTTTCACGGTGCGCACCAATTCGGTTGCGCCCGTTCCAGCGCCAGGTGCTGCAACTCGCGTGGACGTATCCGTTTCCCTGACGGCCTCGGCAACCAAGGCGCGCATTACTGGCCGCACAGTTGCAGCTAAAGGTGGTCGACCCGAATTAGCTGAGGCTGCGGTTGTGGTTTCCGGCGGGCGTGGCGTTGGTTCTGCTGAAGGCTTCGACGTCATCGAAAAACTTGCAGACTCCCTCGGGGGTGCCGTTGGCGCATCGCGTGCGGCGACAGATGCCGGCTGGTATCCACACCAGTTCCAGGTGGGCCAAACCGGCAAAACTGTGTCGCCGCAGCTCTACATTGCTAACGGAATCTCCGGCGCCATCCAACATCGAGCGGGAATGCAGACCTCAAAGACCATCGTCGTGGTGAATAAGGATCCCGAGGCACCGATTTTTGAACTGGCCGACTTCGGTGTTGTGGGGGATCTGTTCGCTGTTGTGCCGCAACTCACCGAGCAGGTCGAGTCCCGAAAGGGTGCCTAACTTCACCAACGGCGCTGGGGCGGGTCGAGCCGATCGCGGCTACGATCGAGCACCATGAGCAGCCGCGTGTACGTAGACCATGCCGCGACCTCGCCCATGCTGCCCGAAGCTCGTGCGGCATGGCTAGATGCCAGCTCCTTGGTGGGAAACCCCTCGTCTTTGCATGCCAGCGGCCGAGCAGCTCGCAGAATCGTGGAGGAAGCGCGCGAATCCATAGCTGCCGACCTCAATGCCCGACCTACGGCCGTGGTTTTCACATCTGGGGGAACTGAAGCAGACAATCTCGCAATCAAGGGCTTCTTCTGGGCATTGCGAGACCAAGGGAGCGCACCCCTGATCGTCACGTCAGCCGTTGAGCACCATGCGGTGTTGGATCCGATCGAGTGGCTCGTTGCTCATGAGGGCGCTCTCGTTCACTGGCTCGGGGTTGATCCCACGGGGCGCATTTCCATCGCCGAACTCGAGCAGGTGTTGTCGAAAAACCCTCATGCATTCGTGTCCATCATGTGGGCGAACAACGAAATCGGGACCGTGATGCCCGTGGCTGACATTGCGCGGGTGTGCCGAGAGTTCGGTGTTCCTTTTCATACCGATGCGGTCCAGGTGCTGGGGCAAATCCCTATCGACGTCGATGAACTTGGTGCTGATGCGATCACGATTGCCAGTCACAAGATTGGCGGTCCATTCGGAGTAGGAGCATTGATTCTCGATCCACAAGCGACGGTTACGCCCGTCTTGCACGGGGGTGGCCAAGAACGTGAAATTCGCTCGGGAACTTTGGACGCGGCGGCGGTTGCCGGTTTCGCCGCAGCCGTGCTGGTCACTGTCGCACGGGTGGCGGAGAACGCCGAGCACCTTCGCGCACTGCAAGCGAGGTTGATCGAGGGAATCTCAGCTGTAGTGCCCGACGCGATTCTCAATGGCCCGCAGGGCTCTGAAATATCCTCACGACTTCCGGCTAATGTGCACTTCTCTTTCCCTGGCTGTGAAGGGGATTCGCTGCTCATGCTTCTCGATGCAGCGGGAGTGGATTGCTCAACGGGATCCGCGTGCACAGCGGGAATCCCAGAACCCAGCCACGTGCTTCTTGCGCTGGGGGCAAGTGAAAACTTGGCCAGAGGCTCGCTCCGTTTCAGTCTGGGAAGAAATTCAACCCAACAAGACGTAGACACCATCATCGAGGTCTTGCCGGCCGCAGTTGATCGGGCGTTGCGAGCGGGTCGAGTGTCTGGCGGTGCGCGCGTATGAGGGTCATCGCAGCGATGTCGGGAGGCGTTGATTCCTCGGTAGCTGCTGCCCGTCTGGTTGATGCTGGCCATGAAGTTATCGGTGTGCACCTTGCGTTGGCGAAATCAGCGCGCACAAGTGGAAAACAGCGCGGTTGTTGCACCCTTGATGATGCTCGCGATGCTCGCCGCGTTGCGGACGTACTGGGAATTCCTTTTTACGTATGGGATTTCTCGGAACGGTTTGCCGAAGACGTCATGGACAATTTCCTCTCCGAGTATCAAGCGGGCCGAACACCCAACCCCTGCCTTCGCTGCAACGAACATGTGAAATTCAGTGCGGTGCTCGACCGGGCTATGGCCCTTGGATTTGATGCGGTGGGAACCGGTCACTACGCCAGACGAATCGATGGTCCG
>JANQZS010000039.1 GCA_030728405.1 Candidatus Nanopelagicales bacterium
GTCCCTTGATCATGATTTCAGACCTTTTGTATTGACCCTTGCAACAGTCCGTGCACTTGGTGTGGGTGGCTACATCGCACTTGCTGGGCTCTGGGCGAGCCCATTCACGGGAGCCTCGATGAATCCCTTTCGCACACTGGGCCCTGATCTGGTCGCATGGGATTTCTCGTCGTACTGGGTGTACGTGATTGGCCCTCTCATGGGCGGGTTGCTTGCAGTGGGCGCGGCGTGGTTACTGCGCGGGCCAGGTGGGGGAAAGTCAGGCTCGCTCACAGCTCAGGGTGTGATCCACCCGATCATCGCCAAGCCCGAGAAGGAGTAGCGGAGTACGCATGGTCGGGTAAGAATGAATAAGTGAACCCAACTCCATGGATGCGTGTTCCTCTGGTCGCAGTTGTACTCGTGGTTGCGTTGTCGGCGTGCTCGCCCTCGGCCGAGTTGCCACCTGGAGCTCAAGATGGTTCTGCGGTCACAGGGCATGTCCACAACCTCGCCCTCGATGGTGAGATGGTCGTGATGGGCACGCACTCTGGACTGTGGGGACAAGAACCTGGCTCGGTGCCGGTGCAAATCTCAGCCGAGCCTTTCGATGTGATGGGGCTCGCAAAATCTGGGGACACCTGGTTCGCCTCTGGCCACCCCGGTCCGGGAATGGAAGCGCCAGCCGATCTTGGGCTCCTGGCCTCCGTTGATTCAGGCTCCACCTGGCAAAACATTTCCTTGAGCGGTGAGGTTGATTTCCATCGGCTCACTGCCTCGGGGAATGTGATTGTGGGTCAGTCTGCGCACGACCAGAAATTGCTTCGTTCAGAAGATGGCGGCCTTTCATGGCAGGACTTGGGGGCCCCTCCGGTTTTTGATATTTCCATCAACCCTGCCAACGCAGATGAAGTAATCGCCACCTCAGAGCAGGGCTTACTGAAGAGCACCGACGGAGGGCTTAACTTTCTGCCCCTTCCCAATGCGCCGCGCTTAATGCTGGTTTCCTGGTCAACGGGTTCGATAACTGGTGTTGAGCCCGAAGGTCAGTTGCATCGATCAGCGGATGCTGCGAACACCTGGCAAGCGCTGGGTTCAGTTTCTTCTCAGCCGATCGCGATTGCCGCGAGCGGTGAACGAGTGGCTGTGTTGGCCGAAGACACGATTTGGCAATCAGATGATGGCGGCGTGAGCTTCGCGGCTCGGATCGCCAATCTGGGTGGACACTGACTCTGCCTAGTTTGCAGTGGGGGCCTTTGAATCGATCGATTCATCGCTCCCGGTAATTAGACGCAACACAGCGAGAAGAACCAGCGCCACGCCAACTCCGAGCAAGGTGAACTGAAGGCGTTGCAGGTCGGTGGTTTGTATCGACGAACCGGTGCCCTCGAGAATCACAATTCCAGGAGTGAGGAAGGTCGCGTATTGCCAGTACGAGCGCTTCGGGTTGAGGAACATCCATGTAGCGAGTGCAACGCAGATGAACCCCATCGCATACAGGAGCGGTTTTGCGGAAATAAA
Organism: Candidatus Nanopelagicales bacterium; assembly: GCA_030728405.1. Taxonomy (GTDB): domain Bacteria; phylum Actinomycetota; class Actinomycetes; order S36-B12; family S36-B12; genus CAIXFB01. Next base: position 1,501 of record JANQZS010000039.1, read on the forward strand.
AGTTCCGATTGCGAAAGCAATACCAAATCCCAGAATGGTGCCGAGCGCTCGCTCTAGCGACTTGCGCCAGGTGTCTCTCATGCGAGGTTGAATCACCACAAACAACGTGAGCAGGAACCAGGCTCCACCGTGTTCTAACTTGAGGTCTGATACGAACCACATGGCCACGCCAGTTGCCGATGCAAGTAGCGCAGCAAATATGTGGGCGCGCTTCTTACTCACTGGATGTAGCGTGGGTTTAGTGAGTTGTTTGCCGAAAAACCAACCGATGGGTAATGCCCACGCGGTTGCTCCAAGGACGATGAGTGCTGTGAGCAGCGCATTGAAGGCGGTACTTTCGTTCACTGCAATCGCAGTTGGCTCTGCCATGGTGAAAGCTAAGGCAATGGGGGCCAGACTCAAGGCAGACTGAATTCCGCGTTGGAAACATAGTCCGTAGATTGCCGTGCTCGCTGCCATCACGATCATCGCAAGCCATGGATTCTCGGCCGTGAGATAGCCAAAGAACGACGCGATGCTGAGGCCTATCCCAGCGAAAATAGCGATGCGAACATCACCAAGCAGAGCTGCGATGGCCACCGTCAATGACGCGAGCGCCCACGTTCCCACGGCGGTGGGGTAACCGAGTGCTGATAGAGCAAAACCGGGGAGCAGCGGCAAAACGGAGATGAGGACAATTGAGACGATCCGCTTGAGTGTCTTCTCTACCGCCATGGGTGAATTTAATCAGCAGAACGGCGACCTAATGCCAAGTACGCGATCGGACCAACCGGTTGAATAAAGCAGCCAAGCGCCCACGCGGCTTTAGGGCCACGAACCTGTGCTCGGGGGCGTCGAGCCAGGTCAATGAGGGCAACAGTCGTGATGGCAGCTTCGAGTAGGGCTCCAACAATGATTACCTGTTGCTGCGAGCTGGTGAGGTCACTCCACTTCCTACGGGATTTCATCTCTCAAGGTTAAGCCTGAGCAGCAAGCTTCTTTGCCATCTTGTTGATGGACAGGACGAATCCCTGTTTGGCTGCCAAGCCAACGGGCTTTGCCAAGAACTGCGGCAGAAATGGCACCTTGATGTCTTCGACCCATTCAATGTGTGAGCGTGATTTTGATATCTCCGTCACAGACAGAAGTACATCGCCGGTGAGTAGTGGTCCGATTTTGGTCACTCGTACCGTCATTGCCTCGGGGTCAAGCTCATCGACCCGCATGCGATCGGGCAAAGCCAAGGGTCCCACCCCGGAGGTTGCGATGAACTCGGTGCCGGTACCGCCAGCACCGGAAAGGATCTCGACCTTGGTAAGAGGGACCCAATCCTCATGAGCCTTCCAGTCAACGAGTTCATCAAAGACCACCCTCGCTGGTAGGGCCAGATCCCGCTGCACGGTGAAGTGGACCTGCGCCATGACTGAACTCCATCCACATACGATTCTTAAGGAAACTTGAGTACTTTCACCATAGCTGGTCGGGAATGAAGTGAGCCTTGGCATTGTTTACTTAAGTATGACCGAACAGCAGAAGTATCAGGTTCTTCAATCTCGAGGGAATTTCGAGTTGCGTGACTATGCCCCTTGTGTGGTGGCAGATGTTGTTGTGACTGGCAGCGCTGAGGAAGCGGGTAGCCAGGCTTTTCGGCCGCTCTTCAATTACATCTCAGGAGCTAATACATCTGCGGTTTCCCTTGCGATGACTGCTCCGGTTATTCAAAAACCCAACTCTGAAAAACTCGCCATGACCGCACCCGTTATCCAAGAGGCTGCTGGAGATGAGCAATGGATTGTTTCTTTTGTCTTGCCAGGTGACCGCCCGCTCCATGATTACCCTGTGCCCTCCGACTCGAAGGTGACTCTTCGGCAATTACCGCAGGAAGTTGCGGCGGCATTGCGTTGGTCTGGGCGCTGGACCTCGAGCAATGTCGCCGAGCGCACCACCGAATTGCAACAGGCGATCGAAGCCGAGGGTTGGCACATCACCGGGGAACTGCGTTGGGCCCGATTTGATCCACCGTGGAAGCCACCTTTTGCCCGACGCAACGAGATCGTGATTCCGGTAAAGCTTCCCTAGCTTTTAGGCCCCGATCTTGCCTGCCTCTCCCTCAGTAATGCGCAGTAGTGCGGGAGACCACCTGCGGCCGATACCTCGTTGTTTCGGGAAAGCGCACCTATCCAACACGCTCTGACCCGAACACTCCTACTCTTAAGTCATGGGTCACTATGTTCTCCACGGACCCGAGTACATCGCCGACCCGTATCCGACGTACCGCGCTATGGCCGAGGAATCGCCTGTCTGGCTGCAACCGGAGACCGGCCACGTGTATATCTCTCGGTACGCCGACGTAAAGGCCGTACTCTTGGACGCTGCAAACTTCAGCAACAATCGAGTACAGGATCGATTGAGCCGGGTTCCCGAGGGAATCCCTGCTCAGTGCTTGGCAGCCATTCTCCATGACCGACTCGTCATGACAGACGGTCCTCGACACCGCATGCTGCGCGTGAAGATGCGTGATGCTTTCACTGCGGCTCGGGTGCGCACATACGCGCCGATGATCCAAGAAGTCATCCGGGAACACCTGGAGGGCATCAACTGGTCCAAGCCGGTGGACTTCCTCGAGGAGATCGCCCTGCCGATCCCATCGAAGATCATCCTGCTGGTGCTCGGCTTTCCCTCAGCCGATGTCACTCAGCTTCGTCAGTGGACGAGCGACTTCTACACCTGGCTAGCCTCGAGCCCTGACTCCATCGAGGTACGCACGAAGCGTGCGGTGGATGCTACGGAACACATGCGCGAATATGTTGCTGATCAGCTGCGCAATCCGCCCGCTGGTTCCGAGGACTCGCTGTTGGGTCATCTGCTTCAGGACGAATCGGCCGGAGTCCTTACCGATGATGAGGTTGTGGCAAACCTCATCGGCATCGTCAACGCGGCGCATGAGACGACCACGAGCCTGATGGCAAACTCGATGGTCCTGCTCCTTGCGCATCCTGATCAACTCCAACTGATGCTGTCGGATCCCTCGTTGATCCCGGGCGCAGTCGCTGAGGTCGGGCGTCTGGAGAGCCCCTCGCAAGTCATTAGCCGCGTGGCCGCTCACGACCTCGACCTGCAGGGGGTAAACCTTCGAGCAGGCCAGTTGGTTGCGATCAACCTGGCCCAGGCGAACCGCGATCCCGACGTCTATCCCGATCCTGACCGCATGGACATCACCCGCGATGGCCCAGCCCCTCTGACCTTCGGTCATGGCGAGCATTTCTGCGCAGGCACCGCGTTGGCGCGACTGGAGGCGGAGGAACTCATCACCATGCTGCTGCCTCGTCTTCCCGGGGCGAGGATCCTCAATGAGCCCATCGATTGGCGCCCGACGCCGGCATTTCGGTGTCCGCGCGAGCTGCTGATTCAATTCAGCGCGCCCTAAGGGCTCTACGCCCCGATCTCTGCAGCTGTCCCTGCAGTAATACGTAGCAGCTCGTCGTAACTGGTGGGGAACACATAGTGCGGGTGTCCGCCGGCGGCCCAGACCTCGTTGTATCGGGAGAGTGCGATATCAACGATGGTGGTCAATGGCTCAGGGTGTCCGACGGGAGCAACGCCGCCGATGGCGAATCCGGTGGCCTTGCGCACATCGTCGGCTGTGGCCTTGGTGATCGCATGCACCTGAAGAATCGATGCCAGGTTTTCGGTATCGACGCGGTGGCCACCTGAAGCGATGACCAGAACGGGCTCGCCGTCTGCCAAGAAAATCAGGGAACTGGCAATTTGCCCGACTTCAATGCCTAATGCGTCGGCTGCTTCTTTTGCGGTGCGGGCGCTGTCATCGAGCCGCCGCACTTCACCGCGAGCACCCAGTAGACGCAAGGTCTCGCGGACTTTGATGACAGATTGCTGTTCCTGTTCGGCCATGCGCGAAGGGTATCCATCTATAGCTCTCTGGCTATCTGCCGACCACGACCCGCTCTCCTGGCTCGGGAACCACGGCGATGATGTCGAGTTCCTGCTGAATTACGGGCAGGTACCCGCAGTGGTCGAGGTGGGCGTGGGTGAGCACTACCGCGGTGATGGATCCTGGTTCAATCGGGAACGGCTCCCAGTTCCGTGACCGGATCTCTCGAGGGCCTTGGAATAAGCCGCAGTCAATGAGCACTCGGGCATCGTCGTATTCAAGCAAGGTCTTTGATCCGGTAACCGTACCTACGCCACCAAGGAACGTCAGAAACGTTTCCATTTCACCCCCACATCAAGTCGTTTTCTTCAGTATGTGCCCTGCATTTCGGGGAGTCCTGCTGATCGGGCAGGCTGTGCCCATGAGCGCACGGCGTTTGCCACGGTGGGGCGAGATTGCCCCGCTGATCGGTGCGCGTGATTCATCTCTGAGCAGGCACCAAGCTCGGCTCGAAAGATGCGCAAGCGTTGCCGATATTCGCGCCCTCGCAAAGCGCAGAGTGCCCCCTGCCGTTTTCGACTACACCGATGGCGCAGCAGGAACCGAATCAACGCTCTCACGTTCTCGCAATGCATACGCGCGCGTGGAGTTCACTCCGCGGGTTTTGCGCGATGTGTCGCAGGTTGATTTGTCGACCACCATGCTCGGTGCTCGATCCGAGTTGCCATTTGCATTAGCTCCTACGGGGTTCACGCGGATGATGCATCACATCGGTGAACCTGCGGTTGTTTCGGTGGCCCAAGAAGCCGGAATTCCCTACGGTCTGTCAACTCTTGGCACTACATCGGTTGAGGATCTTGCAGCGATCGCACCAGATGCTCGTCGGTGGTTTCAGCTCTACGTCTGGCGGGATCGTGAGGCTAGTGAGGCACTCATCGATCGGGTGTGCGCCAACGGATACGAAGCCTTAATGCTGACTCTGGATACCGCAGTGGGTGGTATTCGACTTCGCGATGTGCGCAACGGGCTCACTATTCCACCGCAGCTATCGCTACGTACCATGTCGCAGATGGCGCTTTACCCACGATGGTGGGGGAATCTGCTCACCACTGAACCTCTGGAGTTTGCATCTTTATCTTCTACCGGTGGCACGGTGGGAGACCTGCTCACCAAGGTTTTTGATCCCACGATTAATGCTGCCGATATCGAGTGGTTGCG